>JBFJZV010000097.1:0-12256 GCA_041621915.1 Acidimicrobiia bacterium
GCCATCGTCCTGTACGAGCTGAGCGTCGGCTAGCGCGCCCTCGCTTGCCCTCCGACCCGCACACGCGGGGGAGGCACGCACGGGGGTGGTACAGTGCGTTCACGATGACACGGCACCTTTTTGCGTTCGCGTTCATCGGGCCCTTGGCCCGGGTGGCGGGAGCGCGCTGAGGAGTCGGGCACCAGCAACCCCCACGACCCGGAGCCGGCGGCTCCGGGTTCGTCACGTCCGGAGCCGGCGGCCGTGAAGGAGGAGACGGCCCAGTGACCACCACGCACGAGATGCTCGAGGCGCTGCGGGCCGGCGTCGACGAGCGCGTCGCCGCCGCCCTGAGCCTGGAGGACCTCGATGAGGTCGAGGCCACGACCGTCGGCCGCCGGTCGCCGGTGGCGGACGCCCGGCGCGCCCTGGGCGGCGTCGAGCCGGAGGAGCGGCCCGCCCTCGGCCGCTACATCAACGAGGTTGCCAAGGACATCGAGGCCCGCCTCGCCGCTCGGCGCCAGGAGCTGAACCTGCAGGAGATGGCGGCGCTGCTCGCCGCCGACCGGGTGGACGTCACGCTGGCCGGCCGGGTGCCCCGCCGCGGCACGCACCACCTGATCACCCAGACGCTCGACGAGCTGGTCGACATCTTCATCGGCCTCGGCTACGACGTCGCCACCGGCCCCGAGATCGAGACGGCGTGGCACAACTTCACTGCGCTGAACATCCCGCCCACCCACCCGGCGCGGGCGGAGAGCGACACGCTGTATGTCGAGTGGGGCGACCAGGACGAGGAAGTGCTGCTGCGCACCCACACGTCACCGATGCAGGCCCGGTACATGATGATGCGCCCTCCCCCCGTGCACGTTGTGGTGCCCGGCCGGACGTTCCGCCGCGACGCCATCGACGCCACCCACAGCCCGGTCTTCCACCAGATGGAAGGCCTGGCGGTGGAGAAGGGCATCACCTTCGCCGACCTCAAGGGCACGCTCGCCCACGTCGCCCGCGAGTTCTTCGGACCCAGCCAGCAGGTGCGATTCCTCCCCAACCACTTCCCGTTCACCGAGCCGTCGGCCGAGATGCACGTCTCCTGCTTCGCCTGCGAGGGCGCCGGCAGTGGATGCCGCGTGTGCAGCGGGGTGGGCTGGATCGAGATCCTGGGCTGCGGCATGGTCAACCCCGCGGTGTTCGAGCACGTCGGGTACGACCCGTCCGAGGTCACCGGCTGGGCATTCGGCATGGGCGTCGAGCGGCTCGCGCAGCTCCGCCACGGCATGACCGACATGCGCCACCTGTTCGAGAACGACCTGCGCGTGCTGAGGCAGTTCGTATGAAGACGACGCTGCGCTGGCTGCGCGACTTCGTCGACCTTCCCACCGACGACGCCAACGAGATCGCGCTCGCGTTCGACGGCCTCGGCTTCGCCGTCGAGGAGGTCGCCCCCGTCGAGGCGCCGTTCTCCGGGGTCGTGGTCGGGAAGGTCGCCGCCATCCGGCCGCACCCCGACGCCGACAGCATCCGCCTCGCCACCGTCGACACGGGCGGGTACGAGGTCGAGGTGGTGTGCGGAGCGTGGAACTTCGAAGAGGGCGCCGTGATCGCGTTCTCGCCACCGGGGGCCACGTTGCGCGACCCCGAGGGCAACCCGTTCCAGGTGGGGGAGCGGGCGATCCGCGGCGTCAACTCGCCCGGCATGATCTGCTCGGTGCGTGAGCTGGGCCTGGGCGCCGAGCACACCGGCATCCTGCTCCTCGACGACGACGCCCCGGTCGGCGCCGACTTCGCGTCGCTGCTCCCGTACCCGGACGTGATGTTCGACGTGGAGGTCAACCCGAACCGCCCCGATGCGATGAGCACGCTGGGACTGGCCCGCGAACTCGCGGCCCACTACCGGGTGCCGCTGCGTGAGCCGGAGATCTCGTTCACCGAAGCCGGCGACACCACCGACGTCACCGTCACCCTGGAGGACCCGGCCGGGTGTCCTCGCTTCACCGCCCGCGAGGTCCGCGGGCTCACGGTGGGCCCGTCGCCGCTGTGGATGCGCATCCGCCTGGAGGCGTGCGGCGTCCGGTCGATCTCCAACGTGGTCGACGTCTCGAACTACGTGATGCTGGAGCTGGGCCACCCCAACCATGTGTTCGACCGCCACCGGCTCGGCGATGCGATCGTCGTGCGCCGGGCCAAGGACGGCGAGACCATCGAGACGCTGGACGGGATCATCCGCGAGCTCCACGCCGACGACATCGTCGTCACCGACGGGACGAGCCCGGTCGGGATCGGCGGCGTCATGGGTGGCGGCGACAGTGAGGTCTCGGACGCCACCACGGACGTGGTGGTCGAAGCCGCCTACTTCGACCCGCCCAGCGTCCTGCTGACCGCCAAGCGTCACGGCCTCCACACCGAGGCCTCGTCGCGATTCCAGCGAGGCATGGACCCCAATAACGCGGAGCGAGCCAACCGGCGAGTGGCCCAGCTCCTCGAACAGCACGCCGGCGGAACGGCGGCGCCGGGCGCCGTCGACGCCTACCCGCGGCGCATCGAGCCTTGGCAGGTGGAGCTGCCCCTCGGCGAGATCGAGCGGGTGATGGGCAAGGCGTTCCCAGGCGCCGAGGTCGCCGGCATGCTGGAGCGGCTCGGCTTCGGCGTCACAGGCGACAACCCGCTGACCGTCACGGTTCCCACCCGCCGGCCGGACGTGAGCCGGGCGGTCGATTTGATCGAAGACGTCGCCCGCCTCCACGGCTATGACAACTTCGGCGACAAGGTGTCGGTCGGCCGCGGCGGCGGGCTGCCGGAGCGGGAGCAGCGGCTGCGCAAGCTCCGCAGCGTGATGGTGGGCGCCGGCTACGCCGAAGCGCAGACGTTCTCGTTCATCGGCCAGGCCGACCTCGACGCGCTGGCGCTGCCTGCCGACGACCCGCGCCGGCGCGGCATCGTGGTCATCAAACCGCTGCGGGACGAGGAAGGCGTGATGCGAACCACGCTGCTGCCCGGCCTGCTGAAGGCCGCCGCCAACAACCTCAACCGCCGCGTGCCCAACGTCGCCCTGTTCGAGTCGGGCAGGGTGTTCATCCCGGAGCCCGACGGCGCCAACCCGGAGCTGCCCCGCCAACCCGAGGCGCTGGGCTGGGTGGTGGCCGGGCCCCAGGGCGGCGACTGGCGGCAGGAGGCCCGCCAGCCCGACGTGTACGACGCAATCGGGGTGTGGCAGCTGATCGCCGAGGCGATGCAGCTCGACGGGTCCGAGCTGCGGCAGGCGTCGCCGCCGGCGCTCCATCCCGGCCGCGCCGCCGAGGTGGTATGGGACGGCGACGCGATCGGCGTCGTAGGCGAGCTGCACCCGGCAGTGGCTGAGGCGTTCGGCTTGCCGGGCCGGGTGGCGGTGGGCGAGATCGCGCTCGAACGGGTCCTGGCCGTTCCCGAGTTCTGGCGGTTCCGCGCCGCCAGCCCCTACCCGCCGGTGATCTTCGACCTCGCGTTCGAGCTCGACGGCTCCTTGCCGGCGGCCCGGCTCATGGAGGCCGTGCGGTCCGCGGCGGGCGACCTGCTGGAGCGGCTCGACGTGTTCGACGTCTTCAGCGGGCCTCCGCTCGCAGAGGGACGCAAGAGCGTCGCGGTCCGCCTCGTGTTCCGGGCGGCCGATCGCACCCTGACCGACGAGGAGATGCAGCCGGTGCGCCGCCGCATCGCCGAAGCGGTGACCGACGAGGTGGGCGGGTTGCTGCGAGGCGAGGCGTGAGCGACTTCGTCAGCGTGGCCGACCTCACGCCGGACGACCTGGCCGGCGTCCTGGCACGCGCCGCCGCAGTGAAGCAGGACCCGGGCTCCGTGGCGGGCCGCCACGCTGGCCTGAAGGTAGGGCTGTTCTTCGAGAAGCCGTCGGCCCGTACCCGGGTGTCGACCGAGGTGGCCGCCGCCGACCTGGGGGCGGTCCCGGTCGTGCTGAAGCAGGACGAGATCGGGCTGGGCAAGCGGGAGTCGGTCGCGGATGTGGCGCGGGTGCTCGACCGGTACCTCGATCTCATCGCCTTCCGGGTGTTCCGCCACACCGACCTCCTCGAAGTGGCCGAGCACGCCGACGTCCCGGTCGTGAACCTCCTGTCCGACGTAGAGCATCCCTGCCAGGCGCTGGCCGACCTGCAGACCGTCGCCGAGGCGCGGCCGCTGGACGGCACGACGCTGGCCTACGTCGGCGACGGCAACAACGTCTGCCACTCGCTGCTGCTCGGGGGGGCGATGACCGGGATGCACGTGCGGGTGGCAACGCCGCCGGGGCACGGGCCCGTCCCCGAGATCGTCGCCGCGGCGCGGCACCACGCGGCGGCCTCGGGCGGATCGGTCGAGGTCGGCATCGACCCCGACGACGCCGTGGCCGGCGCCCACGTCGTCTACACCGACGTGTGGGCGTCGATGGGCCAGGAGGACGAAGCCGCAGCCCGCCGCCGCACGTTCGACCCGTACCGCATCGACCTCGCCCGCTTCGAGCGAGCGGGCGACGACGCGATCTTCCTGCACTGCCTGCCTGCCCACCGAGGCGACGAGGTGACCGACGATGTGATGGATCACGAGCGGAGCCGGGTGTTCGACCAGGCCGAGAACCGTTTGCACTCGTTCAAGGCGCTGCTCCTCTACCTGTGGGGGTGACCAGCACGCCGCTCCAGGAGCTCCTCGCCGGCCCGGTGACGGCCGCCGCCGAGAGACTGCTGGGACGGTCGATCAGCAGCGAGATCGGCGGCCGGGTGGTCGTCGTGGCGCTCACCGAGGTCGAGGCGTACGACGGGGCCGACGACCCCGCCAGCCATGCCTTCCGCGGCCCGACCGCCCGCAACGCGTCCATGTTCGCGGACCCCGGCACGGCCTACGTGTACCGGTCGTACGGCGTCCACTGGTGCCTGAACGTGGCCACCGGCCCCGCCGGCCACGGCTCTGCGGTGCTGTTGCGCGGCGGCATCGTGATCGAGGGCGAGGACACCGCGGTGGCCCGGCGGGGCCGCCCCGACCACCTCGCCGACGGCCCCGGCAAGCTCGCGCAAGCGCTGGGGGCGACCCGAGACCTGGTCGACGGCACCACGTTGCTCGGCGGCGGGCCACTGACGCTGGGGGAGCGAAGCCCCGAGCTTCACGGCACGGTGCTCGCCACGCCCCGCATCGGGATTACCAAGGCGGCCGACCGGCCGTGGCGGTTCGTGCTGGCCCGGCCTGTCACTCGGTGAGCAGGCTTCCACCTGCCGCCGGTACGGGCGAGCGCAGTCAGTCGTATTCGCTGAGGTCGACGACCGGCTCGAGAGCCACCCCCGCCAGGGGCATGCCCACGGCCTCGAGCTCGATCACAACGGCTGCGAGCTGCGCCCGCGCCACCCACCCGCGCTCCGTCCGCAGGTAGGTGAAAGGGCGGTCCACGCCGTTCACCGGCAGGGTGATTGGCTGCCAGCGGTGCCGGCCCCGCGGCGCGAGGTCGCGGCGCCCGGGCAGCCGCTCGTGCGGGGCCCGCCACGTCGTGGTCACGGCCAGGTAGGGCGAGGCGGGCCGGTCGCCGTGCACGAGCTCGATGCTGCGGATCTCGTCGCCGCTCGACGATCGCCCCCCGAAGGTGCGGCGGCCGTCCCATCCCGCCAGCCCCAGCGGCGGCGACGGCGCAGCCGCGAGCATCCGGCGCACCCGCTCCCGATCCATCTCCCGCCCTCGGCGATGGCTGATCTCACCGACCAGCTCCGCGAGCAGCCCGCCCCGCTCGCGGCGTGAGAATGCGGTCGCCAGGAACCCCAGCCACACGAGCACCGGGGTGAGCAGCGCCACCAGCCACCACCGCCACCTCGAGACGGCGTCGAGCAGGATCCCGAGGACGAGCCCGGCGACCGTGACGCCGACCATGAACAGCGGTACCGGCTGCGCAGTGCGGCGGTCGAGCAGCACCCGGACCAGTCGGCCGGGCAGGTTCCAACCGCGGCTGGCGCGGTAGAGGCTGCTGTGGGTGCCGGCCACCCAGGTGTGGCCGTTGTCGCACTGCATGCGGGGCCGGGCATCGCCATGTCGCAGCCACTCCCAGAGCCGTCGCAGGCCTCGAGGATCGACCCGGCTGCCGGACCGGCGGCAGCGCGGGCAGACGGCCTCGCCAACGGTCATGCCCCACCAGCCTCGCCCGCCGTCGCGCCCAGCCATGGCGACCAGTATGCCTGAAGCCGGGATACTCTCGAAGGCGCATGATCGGCCGACTCCTCGTCTCCGTGGCCGCCGGATTGGTGATCGGCGCGTCGGCGGCGGCTGCCGCCGAGGTGCCCGAGTCGCTGGAGGTGACGTTCGGCGATCAGGTGTCGACGACCACCCGTTGGCACGTGGAGGAGGCCATCCGACAAGGGTGGGGGCGGTTCGCTCCGCTGCTGAGCGACCTCGACGCGGACGTGGTCGTCGTGGCCGACGCCGAGGCGGCCGCCGCGGCTTGGGCCGAGCGGCGCGGCATCTCCAGGGAACGAGCGGCCCGCCAGTTCACCGCCCGCTCGGGGCACTTCGCCGGTCTGGCCACCACCGGGTTGACCGTGATCATCAACGACGGCGGCCACGCCGGAGCGACGGTCCACGAGTTGGTGCACCTGGTGCAGCACGCACTGTGCGACTGCGGGTACCAGGGCCCGCGCTGGCTGTCGGAGGGCGCCGCCGAGTGGTTCACGCACGACGTCGAGGCGCGCTGGGGCATCGACGCCGCCGCCCGGGGACCGCAGGTGGCCAACCGCACGATCGCCGACGAGTGGTTCGCCACCTACCGCAACTGCCGCGCCGGTGCGTTGTACACCGCAGGGGCCACCTGTGGGTGGGCGACCGAATCGCTGCGCAACCTCGAGGGAGCCGCCGCCTTCGACCTCGGCGGCGGCGCGGTGGGCGCCTACGACCGCGCCGGCGTCGCCTTCCAATACCTGATCGACACGGCGGGCGAGGAGTCCTACGTGTGCTTCCTCGAGGAACAAGCAGGAGGTTCGGCGTGGGAGACCGCGTTCAGGACCTGCACGGGCACGACTCCCGGACAGTTCTACGACGACTTCAACGCCTACCGGGCCCGGGGATTCACCCGTCACGCCGCGCCCATGCGCCACCAGCTCGTATGACCTGCGCCGGGCCGGCTAGTGTCCCGAGTCGCAAGTCATGCGCAGAATTGCGCCGGCCCTCGACGCCCCTGGCGGCGTCCTCCTCCTCGACGCATCCACCGATGCGCCTTCGTCGTGCGTCCTTGCCAGGAACGCCGATGACTCGGCGAAATCAGCACGGACTCACGACTCAGAACACTAGGGGTTCACCCAGATGCGCACGACGCCGGACTTCTCGCTGCCCGCCGCGGGCTGCTGCGCCCACACGAGCCCGCTGCGAGCTGCCGCGTCGTCGGGCTCGGCTTCGGGCGTCTCGACGACGCTGATGGAAAGGCCGGCGCGCCGCAGCCGTTCCTCGGCCTCCGCCAGCGCCAGTCCCAGGACCGACGGCACCAGCGATCCGGGGGCGGGCCCGGCCACGGTCAGCCGCACCAGCGACCCGGCCGCCGCCGGTGACTGCGGGCCGGGGTCCTGGCCATATACCGTTCCGGGCGCCAGCGGCCCGGGCACGTCCCAATCGACGGTCGCGCCGTAGCCAGCCCCCTCCAGCGCGTGCACGGCGGTCGCCAGGTCGGCGCCGAGGACGTCGGGCACCTCCCCGGTCCCCACGTCGCCGAGACCCTCGGGGTTGTGGATGGGGCAGATGACGCTGGGCACGGCGTCGGGCGGCACCTGGATGCGCTGCACCTGACCGCGCGGGCAGAGCGGCCCGGCGAGGAAGCCCGTCGACAGGTCGACCTGCACGCCGACCATGCCGTCGGCGTCGGCGGTGGCGAGCCGGCCGAACGGGACACCGGTGAGCGCAGCCGACGAGTACCGCGCCCAGATCTGCGCGGGCCATGTGCCGCCGGTCACCGAGAACGGCGTGTACGGGGCTTCCATCGACACCGCACCCTGATGGAAGCCGACCCACACGCCGGTGACCATCTCCGGTGTGTACCCGATGAACCAGGCATCGCGGTGCGCCTGCGACGTGCCGGTCTTGCCCGCGGTGGGACGGCCGATGCGGGCCTGCTGGCCGGTGCCGCGGCGCACGACCTCGGTGAGGGTGGCGGTCACGTTCCGGGCCACTTCCCGCTCCATGACGGTCGTGACCGCCGGGGTTGCCTCCCACAAGTTGACGCCGTCGTGCGTGTCGATGCGGGTGACGAACACCGGGTCGACGTGGACGCCGTCGGCCGCCAGCGTCCCGTAGGCGCTGGTGAGGTCGAGCACGCTTACCTCTTGGGCGCCGAGCGCCACCGAGTGGAAAGGGTCGAGCTCCTCGGCGACGCCGGCCGCGGCCGCCAGCTCCGATACCGCCGCCGGACCGACGGCGTCGACGAGGCGTGCGTAGACCACGTTGACCGAGAACACCGTCGCCTCGAGCAGCGTCAGGTTGGGGAAGTTGGTGAGGTCGTAGTTCTGCACCACCCACGGCCCCGAGGGGGTGGCGATCTCGACTTCGGCGCCGCCCTCGAACACGGCATCCAACGTCAGGCCGCTCTCGAGGGCTGCGGCGAGCACGAACGGCTTGAACGCCGACCCGGGCTGCCGCCGGCCCTGGGTGGCCAGGTTGAACTGGGCGATCGGGTCGACGGGGTCGTAGAAGTCACGCCCCCCAACCAGGGCGAGGACGTGGCCGGTGCGGGGGTCGAGAGACGCCAGCCCGCCGACGGGGCCGTGCTCGTCGGTGAGCACGTCGGCCACTGCTGCGTCGGCCAGCTCCTGCAGTGCGGGATCGAGGGTGGTGTGGACCCGCAGCCCACCCCGGAACACGGCGTTGTAGCGGTCGGTGGGCGTCTCGCCGAGGGCGGGGTCGTCGAGCAGGCGCCGCTTCACCTCCTCGACGAAGTAGGGGTAGCGGACGCGGTCGCCGGCGTCGGGTGGGCGCAGCTCGAGCGGCTCGGCGTCGGCGGCGGCGGCCTCGTCGGGCGTGACCCACTCCAAGTCGGCCATCTTCTGCAGCACCACCCGGCGCCGGGTCAGCGCCTGCTCCGGGTCGACATAGGGGTCCGACGACGCAGGCGCCTGGATCAGGCCGGCCAGGAACGCCGCCTCGCCCAACGTGAGCTTCGCCGCCTCCTTGCCGAAATAGCGCTTGGCCGCGGTGCCGACGCCGTACGCCCCCTTCCCGAAGTACACCGTGTTCAGGTAGCGCTCCAGAATCTCGGGCTTGGTCAGGTTGCTCTCCAGGCGCACCGCCAGCGCCGCCTCCCGCAGCTTGCGGTCGAGCGTGACGTCGGGGGTGAGCAGCACGTTCTTCAGGTACTGCTGGGTGATCGTCGAGCCGCCCTGCACCAGGTCGCGAGCCTCGAGGTTGGCGAGCAGCGCCCTCCCCAGCGCCCGCAGGTCGACGCCCGGGTGCGACCAGAAGCGCTCGTCCTCGATGGCGACGATGGCATCGAGCACGTGCTTGGGAAGCTCGGCGTAGGAGACGAGGACTCGGTCCTCCTCGGCGTGCCACTCCGCCAGCACCGTGCCGTCAGCGGCGTAGACGATGGTGGTCAGCGCCCGCTCGCCCAGCCCCGGGTCTTCCAGCGGCTCGACGGAGCACGCCGACACCGCCACCGCAAGGGCCGACAGGCCCGCCAACCAGCGTCTCATGGGTCCGGGTCACGGTACAGGTAGAGCCTGGTGTTTCCGGGGATTTCGCCACCGGTGGTTAACCTCCCCGCGCCCATGCTTCCCATCGACGAGCAGCTCGCGCACCTCCTGCCGACGGTCGAGACGGTCGTACCCGACGACGGACTGCTCGAGCTGCTCGGCGAGGGCCGGCCGTTGCGGGTGAAGCTCGGCGTCGATCCCACCGCCCCGGATGTAACGCTGGGCTGGGCGGTCATGTTCGACCTGTTGCGCCGCTTCCAGGAGCTCGGCCACACGGCGGTGCTGATCCTCGGCGACTTCACGGCCCAGGTGGGCGACCCGAGCGGCAAGTCCGAGACCCGCAAGCGCCTCTCGGCCGACGAGGTCGAGGGCTACGCGCAGAGCTGCCTGGCGATGCTGCGGCCGCTGCTGCTCGAGGACCACCTGGAGATCCGCCGCAACTCGGAGTGGCTCGGGAACCTGGGCACCGCCGGGATGCTGGAGCTGACCTCGACGGTCACGGTGTCGCGCATCCTCGAGCGGGAGGACTTCCAGGGGCGCCTCGCCGACGAGCAGCCGGTGTCGATGATGGAGTTGCTGTACCCGCTGCTCCAGGGGTTCGACTCGGTGGCGATCGAGGCCGACATCGAGCTGGGCGGCGCCGATCAGCTCTGGAACCTGCTCGTGGGTCGCGACGTGCAGCGCGCCTACGGGCAGCGCCCCCAGGCAGCGGTCACTGCGCCGCTGCTGGTGGGGACGGACGGCGTGCGCAAGATGTCGCAATCACTCGGCAACTACATCTCGGTCGCCGACGAGCCGGAGGAGATGTTCGGCAAGGTGATGAGCATCCCGGATGCCGCCATGCCCATGTGGTACCGGCTGGCGGCGTTCGCGTCGCCCGAGGAGGTGCGGCGCGTCGCGGCGGGCCTCGCGGAGGACGCTGTCGACCCCGGGGCCGCCAAGCGGCAGCTCGGGCGGATGGTCGTCGCCCGCTACCGGGGGGAGGACGCCGCCGCCGCCGCCGAGGAGCACTTCGACCGGCTGTTCAAGCACGGCGAGGCGCCGGAGGACGTTGCGGAGCACACGCTGCCCGGGGACGACCCCATCTGGCTGCCCGGCCTGTTGAAGGAAGCGGGTCTGGTGGCGTCGTCCTCGGAGGGCAAGCGGCTGGTGGCGGCCGGCGCGGTGCGCATCGAGGGCGAACCGGTGGAGGCCGAGGAGGTCGTCAGGCGCCGCCTGGCCGGCGCCGTCGTCCGCGTCGGCAAGCGCCGCTTCGTGCGCTTCATCGACTGACGGCCCCAACGAGGCCTGCTGGAAGTCCCTAGTCGAACGGCGCGCCCGGCTGGTATCAGGGCATCAGCCAGCACGGAGGAGGCTCGTGTATCACCGCATTCTGGTAGGAGTGGACGGCTCAGAGGCGGCCCAGCGCGCCACGCAGCATGCCGCTGCGATCGCTCGCTGCATGGGGGCCACCGTGGTGCTCGCCTCCGTGGCGGTGATGGACGACCGGCATCAGGCGTCGTGGATCGACACCCCGGAGCGGCCCGTCCCGATGGACGAGGCGCGCTCGTGGACCGACGGAGCAGCCGCCATCGTGGACGCCGCGGGAGTACCGGTGGAGGTGAAGGTCCTCGAGGGTCGGGCCGCCGAGGCGCTGGCCAAGGAGGCCGCCTCCGGCGCTTACGGTCTGCTCGCAGTGGGGGAGCGGGGCCACCACTCCGTCGTGGCGGCGCCCCGCATCGGCTCGACGGCCGTGGAGCTGGCGCGCACGACCCCATGCGCGCTGCTCGTGGTGCCCTGACCGACCCAACGGTTGGTGCGCCCACCGCGCCCCGAGGGTTCGGTTAGGTTGCCCCCCGCCTTCGCGGAAGCAGTCGCTCCGGCCGCAGGTCGGACTCGGCCCGGCTTGCGCCGACGCGGAGGCCTGGTACAGTGCGGGACGCAAGCCCGCCGGGATACCGATCCCCTGTTCACGGGGACCCTGCGGGCTGCTATACTGCCATGTTGCCGGTGAGGCGCTCCGCGCGTCCACGCCGGTGGGGCAATCGGGCTCCTTGACAACTAAACAGCGTGTCAAAAGCCAGCAGCGCCAGTGCGCTGCGCTTGTCTCGGCCTTTAGCCGGGGCGGGTGCCGCGTGCGGTGCAACGCAATTCCGCACCGCGAGGCCTCGTGCCGAGCGGTGCACGCATCAGACGGACAACCGACTGATGCCAGCGCGGGCGAAGGACTATGGCCCCTCGTCCGCAGCTCTCTGAGGATTACCGGCGTCAGCCGGCAATCTTACGACGGAGAGTTTGATCCTGGCTCAGGACGAACGCTGGCGGCGTGCCTAATGCATGCAAGTCGAACGGGACCCTCCGGTGGAGCAATCCACTGGGGACGTCCAGTGGCGAACGGGTGAGTAACACGTGAGGAACCTGCCCCGAAGACCGGGATAGCCCAGGGAAACTTGGATTAATACCGGATACCCTCGGAGGACCGCATGGTCCATCGAGGAAATGGATTCCGCTTCGGGATGGCCTCGCGCCCTATCAGCTTGTTGGTGAGGTAACGGCTCACCAAGGCAAAGACGGGTAGCTGGTCTGAGAGGACGATCAGCCACACTGGGACTGAGACACGGCCCAGACTCCTA
>JBFJZV010000098.1:0-12249 GCA_041621915.1 Acidimicrobiia bacterium
CATGCAGATCGATCCGGTCACCGACCACCAGCGCCGGTCGCAGCGACTCGCCGAGCGCATGAGGGTTGAGCACCCGCACGTCGCGCAGCTCGGCGGCGCGGCCCAGGTTGTGGTCGGTGGTGACGAGCGTAGCGCCGTGGGCCTCGGCCAGGGCGAGCAGCTTGGCGTCGACCTCCTGGTGAAGCGGCATCGAGTCGTCGGCGACGACGAAGTCGACGCCGGCCACGTGGCGGAGCGCATCGAGGACGTCGAGGCCGCGCCGGCCGCGCCTGCGGCGGTTGCGGTCGCGGGCGTCGGCCAGCCCCTGCAGCTCGTCGATGACGAACCCCGGCGCCGACACCGTCCCGACCACCAGGCCGGCCCGGGCCAGCTCGAGGACCCTGCCGTCGATGGCAGCCGACGAGTCGATGACGAACGAGGCGGAAGGCGCCGCGTCGCCGGCGCGCGCCCACACCGGCTCCCGGGGCCGCAGGCCCGCTGCGGCGAGCAGATCGTGGGAGCGTTCTGCAAAGATGCGCGCCCCGAAGGTGGCCAGCACCAGCACCACGAGCGCTCCGATAGGCCAGCCGACGGTTTCCGGCAGCAGCACCACCCCCGGTACGGCGACGACGGCTCCGCAGAAGATGCCCAGCCCCGCCCCGAAGGCGCCGGCGAACAGCTCGGGCCCGGATGCCCTGGCCACCAGACGGGGGGACTCGGCCAGCAGCCGCCGCACCACCCGCCCCAGCGCCCCGCCGCCGACGTAGCCGAGCCCAGCCCCGATGACGGCGCCGGTGACGACGGCGAGGTCGGCGTCGACGCTGCTTCGGTCGACCAGCGTCCGGGCGAACAAGAAGCCGGCGGCGGTCGTGGCCAGGGTCACCAGCAGCCGAACCGCCTCGACGATGGCACCAGGCCGCGGCCTCATTGCTGCCTTCCTGGCGCGCCACGAGGAGAGCGGGGACGGTCTACCCCGCCCCGTGTCACCACGCGAGGCATGCGGCCGTGCATACCGCGTACATCGGCAGGAGACGGGCCAGGGGTAAGGATGTTGTGGTGCCGTGGGTTGCCGGTCCGTACATGCGCACCCCCCTCGTCTCGGCCCTGCGGGCCGAGCCACTCCCACCGCAAGCGGGGGGAGAGCGCACAGCCGGATCAGAGCTCGCCGACCTCCCAGAGGGGGCTGGCGGCGAGGAGTTGATCGAAGTAGTGGCGCAGGTGATGGGCGCGGGTGCTGCCGACGCCCTCGACCTGATCCAGCTCGCTGACGGTTGCGTGGATGAGCTTCTGGAACCCGCCGAAATGGTCCACCAGCGAGTCCTTGACGCTGTCGGGCAGGCGGGGCACCCGGTTGAGGATGCGGTAGCCCTGCGGCCGGGCATGGGAGTCGAGCGATCCGAGCCCGAGCGCTGCGCCGACCTTCACGATGTCGTACAGGCCGTCGGTGGCGACGTTGTCCAGACGGTCGAGTTGGTTGGCGCGCCGCGACCGCTTGCGGGCGTAGTCGTTGTAGATGAGGTCGGCGGCGGACTCGATGCCCTCGGCGAGGTCGGCGAGCTGCAGCCGGATCAGGTCACCCTCCCGGCCGAGCTCCACGGCGACCCGCTCCAGATCGGCGCCGAGCCGCACCACCAGCGCGGCCCGCTGCAGCGGGAGCACAACGTCCCGGATCGTGGCGACGTCGTCGACCTCGACGCGGGTGAGCTGCTCCTCGGCGTCGTCGAAGCGGCGCCGGAACCGCTCGAGCGATTGGATGCTCTGGTTGGCGTGGGCCAGCAGGGACGTCGGGGTCTGCAACTCGTACTTGCCCTGCTCGTAGAACACCGTCGCCTTGGCCCGCCCCTCGCTCACCGAGATCACCGGCAAGCCGGTCTGGCGGGCGACACGTTCCGCAGTGCGGTGGCGCGTGCCCGTCTCGTCGGTGGCGATCGACGGGTCGGGGATGAGGTGAACGTTCGACTTGAGGATGTACCGGACGTCCCCGTCGAGGACGATGGCGCCGTCCATCTTCGCCAGCTCGGCGAGGCGCTGAGGCGTGAACACCGCTCCGTCGAGGTCGAACCCGCCAGAGCAGATGCCGTCGACCTCGTCCCGGTCGCCGAGCACCACGAGCGCCCCGGAGTCCTGCTGGAGGATCAGGTCGACCGCTTCACGGAGGCGCGTGCCGGGAGCGACGAGCCGCTCGATGTGCAGAGCTGAGGGGCCGGACGACTCGGTCATTGCGGGGGCGAGGGTACTACAGCGGCTCCCGCTGCGACGCCCGGTTGGGCGGCGTCTCAGGGGACCATGCCGGCCTCCGCGAGCGCGTCCCCGACCTGCACGGCGGGGCCTCCGGACGGTGGAGCGACCACCTTGGGGATGCCCAGCCGGCCCGCCTCCTCGCGGCGTCTGGAGTCGTGAGAGGCTGGCCGGACCTCCCCGGTGAGGCCGACCTCGCCCCACGCCGCCACCGCCCCCAGCGGACGGTCGAGCAGCGACGACGCCAGCGCCAGGGCCACCGCCAGGTCGCCCGCCGGTTCCCTGACCCGCACGCCCCCCACCACGCCCACGTAGACCTCGGCGTCGCCGAACCGGAGGCCGGCATGTCGGTGCATCACGGCGAGGAGCTGGTGGACCCGAGCCACGTCGAGGCCGCGCACCGAGCGACGCGGCTGGGTGGTGGCGGTCGGGGCGACAAGCGCCTGCACCTCCACCAGCACCGGGCGCCGCCCCTCCACCGTCGGGAACACGACCGTGCCGGGAACCTTGCCGGACCAGTCGCCCACCAACTCCCGGGAGGGGTCCTCCACCGGGATGAGCCCCGCGTCGCGCATCTCGAAGAGCCCGGCGAGATGAGTCGCCCCGAACCGGTTCTTGAGGCTGCGCAGCACCCGGAGCCCCCGGTCGGTCTCCCCCTCCAGGTACAGCACCACGTCGACCACGTGCTCGACCTGCTTGGGGCCGGCGACCGAGCCGTCCTTGGTGACGTGCCCCACCAGCACGACTGCCACGCCGAGAGCCCTGGCGAGCTGGACCAACCGGGCGGTGGACTGACGGACCTGGGCAACGCCGCCGGCGACGCCGTCGCCCGGCCCGGCGACGGTCTGGATGGAGTCGACCACCATCAGCCCGGGGCGCAGCTCGGTGGCGGCGGCTGCGACAGCCTCGACGTCCCGCTCGGCGAGCACTGCGACCTCGGGGTGCACAGCCCCGAGCCGGCGAGCCCTGCGCGCCACCTGGTCGACCGACTCCTCAGCCGTGACGTACAACGCCCCGTGCCCGGCCGCGGCTGCCGCCGCGACGGCCTGCAGCAGTAGCGTGGACTTCCCGACCCCCGGCTCGCCACCCAGCAGCACCGTGGAGCCCGGCACCAGCCCGCCGCCCAGCACCCGATCGACCTCCGCGATGCCGGTGCGACGGCGGGCGACCGGCGTGCGAGCCACGTCGGAGATCGCCAGCGGCACGGGCACGCCGTCGCGTGCCCGGCGGGCCGGTACCGTGGCCACCCGCAGCTCACCGCCGTCGCGGCACCGGGGGCAGAAGCCCATCCAGCGCGACGTGCGATACCCACAACCGGCACACTCGTACGACATGCGGGCAACGTATCAGCGGAGTGTGACAAGAATGGCCCAGAACAACCCGGCGAGGGCCAGTGCGCCGAGGAAGACCGCGCCGAGCAGGTTGCCGGCAGACCAATCCTCGGCGGCGCGGGTCGCAGCCAATAGCATGGTCATGGCACAATACCGGCCGGCCGGCGCCGTGTGCGCGCCGGGCAACGGGTCGGCCCCGACGACGACGAGGTGACGTGGAAGGCGACGACGGCAGAATCGACTCTTTCGACGACCTCTTCGAGCCCTTCGAGCTCGAAGAGCCCCCACCGCCCGGAAGCGAGCCGCCCCGGCCCGAGCCCGAGGGCTACGTGGCGTGCCCTTCGTGCGGCACCCGCAACCCCCCCCAGAACCGACACTGCGAGTCGTGCGGCGCCCGCATCGCCCAAGGCCCTCTGCCGGTGGCTCCGCAGCCCATGCTGCGGACCACGCCCGGGGCACGCGCGCTGGGCATCCTCACCGCCGTCGTGCTGGTGGTGGCGCTGCTGGCGTTGATCGTCAACGTGTGGCGCGGCGGCGACGACCCGGCCGACCCGACCGTGGCCAACGGCGGCACGACGGCGACCGACGGCACGGGCACGACGCCGACCTCACCGCAGTTGCCCATCGAGCAGCTCACCCCGACCAACGTCATCGCTTCGAGCCAACTCGAGGCCTTCCCGGCCGAGAACCTGATAGACGGGGACCCCACCACCCGCTGGAACGACGCCAGCCTGCAGGGAGAGAACGCCGAACTGCAGTTCCTGTTCGCGCAGCCGGTCCAGATCAACCAGATCGTCTTCCACAACGTGAGTGACCCTGCCGGGTTCGCCCGCAACTACCGCATCCGGGGCCTGCAGATCGAGACCGACGACATCAACCAGACGATCATCCGCGAGCTCGACAACAGCGCCGACCCGCAACCGATCGACATCGGCACGCTGGAGACCAGGTCGCTGGTGATGAGGGTCACCGACGTGTACCCGGCCGAGACGTTCAACAACCAGCCGCCGTTCGAGGAACTGGCGCTTCAGGAGATCGAGTTCTTCGGCAAGGTCGTCGGGTAGGGGTCTGCTCACAGCCGGGCGAGCCGCTCCACGATCAGGTCGAACAGGCCGTTGGCGTCGACGCGGTTCGCGACGAGCGCGGTGGGCGCCACGCCGGTGACGCCCCACCAGTCGACCACCGTCATGCCCATGGTGCGCTCGGACCCGGTCTCGATGGCGACGTGGCAGCGGCGCCCCTCGAAAAGGTCGGGGCGGAGCAGGTAGGCGATCACGCACGGGTCGTGCAGCGGACCGCCCTCGGAACCGTACTTGTCGACGTCGAAGCGCTCGAAGAATTCGAGCATCCCCGCCACCGCATCGCCCACCGGCGTCCCGAGCTCGCGGAACCGCGCGAGCCGCGGCGGGGTGACGAGTGCCTGGTGGGTTACGTCGAGCGGCAGCATCACGACGTCGACGCCCGCGTCGAGCACCACGTGGGCGGCATGCGGGTCGACGTAGACGTTGAACTCGGCAGCCGGCGTCCGGTTGCCGCCTTCGAAGAAGCCGCCACCCATCATCACCACCTGGCGGATGCCGGCCGTGATCGACGGCTCCTTGACGATCGCCAGCGCCAGGTTCGTGAGGGGGCCCAATGCGCAGAGCGTGATCCCCTCCGGCCCGGCGGATCGCAGCAGGTCGACGAGCGCGTCCACGGCGTGGCCGTCGGCCAGCTGCACGGTGGGCTCGGGCAGGTCCGCGCCGTCGATGCCCGATGCGCCGTGCACGTACTCGGCGGTCACCAGCGGCCGCACCATGGGACGAGCACAGCCCGCGTAGACGGGCACGTCGGGCCGGCCGGCCAGCTCGCAGATCATGCGGGCGTTGCGCTCGGTGAGGTGCAGCGGCACGTTGCCGGCGACCGCGGTCACCGCCAGCACCTCCAGCTCCGGGGACGCCAGCGCCAGCAGCAGGGCGACGGCGTCGTCCTGGCCGGGGTCGGTGTCGATGACGATGGGCCGGGTGGTCATCCGCCCAGTATCGCGTCGACGTCGCCCCGGGTGGGCAGCGATGCCTGCGCCCCGGGGCGGGAGGCGGCGACACCGCCGGCGGCCACGGCCCGATGGGTGGCGGCGACGAGGTCGAGGCCCTGCACCAACCCGTCGGCGAGCGCCCCACAGAAGGCGTCGCCGGCGGCGGTGGCGTCGACCGCGTCCACGACCGGGGCCGGAACATGGAAGGCCTCGCCGCCTTCCACCACGAGCGCCCCGGCGGCGCCGAGCGTGACGACGACGGGCCGGCCGAGGCGCCGCGCCTGCGCCTCGGGCTCGCCGTCGCCGGCGAGGGCGGCGAGCTCGGTGCGGTTGGGCACGAGCACGTCGACGTGCGCCAGCAGCTCATCGGGCAGCTCGGTGGCCGGCGCCGGGTTGAGCACCACCGTCCCCCCGGCGAGCCGGGCGGCGGCGGCGACGGTCTCGACGGGGATCTCGAGCTGGAGCAGCACGAGGGCCGCCGACCGCAGGAGGTCGGCGGGGAGGTCACCGGGCAAGAGCTGCGAGTTGGCCCCCGGACTCACGACGATCTGGTTCTCCCCCGAGCCGTCCACGACGATGACGGCAAGCCCGGTCCCGGCATCTGGCTCACGGAGCACCCCCGACGTGTCCACTCCCTCGGCGTCGAGCCCAGCGACGAGCGCCTCCCCGGCATCATCGTCGCCAACCCGCCCCACCATCGCCACCGACCTCCCGAGCCGAGCGGCGGCCACGGCCTGATTCGCCCCCTTCCCCCCGGAATCCCACCGGTGCGACGACCCGAGCACGGTCTCCCCGGCCACGGGCAGCCGCGCCACCTCCACGGTCAGGTCGCGATTCAGTGAACCAACAACGACGATCTCAGGCGAGGCGGGCATCTTCAAAGCCGGCAAGGAGTGAGGCGCAGCCTCACTCCTTGACGTAAGGTTGGCCGTCGGCGGCCGGCGGGCGGGCCCTGCCGACGAGGCCTGCCACCACCAGGATCGTCGCCAGGAACGGCGCCATCGCCAGGAACTCCGAAGGGATCGGCGTCTGCAGGATGCCGAGCTTCTGGCGCAACGCCTCGGCGAACCCGAAGACGAGCCCGGCGGACAAGGCCCCCACCGGGTGCCAGCGGCCGAAGATCATCGCCGCCAGCGCGATGAAGCCCCGGCCGTTGGTCATGTTCTCGTCGAAGCGGCCCACCGACCCCAGCGTGAAGAAGGCCCCGCCCAAGCCGGCAACCAGCCCGCCGAGCAGGACGTTGAGGTAGCGCATCCGGTAGACGTCGACGCCGAGCGTGTCGGCCGCCTTGGGGTGCTCGCCCACTGCCCGCGACCGCAGCCCCCATCGCGTGCGGAACAGCCCGAAGGTCAGCAGGATCACCAGCCCGAACATCGCGAAGACGAAGAAGTTGTGCTGGAACACGACCGGCCCGATCACCGGGATGTCGGACAGCAGCGGCACCGACAGCGGCTTGAAGATCGGCCCCTGGTTGAGGTGGGCGTTTGCCGCGAGCACGCGCACCGTGAGGAACGACGTGAGCCCCAGAACGAAGATGTTGATGACGACGCCGACGATGATCTGGTCCACCCGGTAGCGGACGGCGAGCACCGCCAGGAACCAGGCCAACAACGCCCCGGCCAGCATGGCCGCCCCCACCCCGATCCAGCCGCCGATCGGGGCGCCGAGGAACAGCGCGTCGTCGGGTGACGAGAGCAGGGACGCGACGAGCACCGCCACGAACGCGCCGCCGAGAAGCTGGCCCTCGATGGCGATGTTGATGACCGCCACCCGCTCGCAGAGCACCCCGGCCAGCGCCCCCACCGTGATCGGCACGCTGCGCACCACCATCTCGTTGAGCATCCCGATGAAGCTGAACGACCCGATGCCGCTCTGCGCGGTCGCCCAGCCCAGGAACGCGAACACCACCAGCACGATCGCGACCCCCAGCACCGCGTTCTGCCAGCGGCCGAAACCGCGGGAGAGCTGCACGCCGCCGGCGACCGCCAGCAGCACCGCGACCACGAAGGCGAGCGCGGATGCGTTGAACACGAGGTCGGGGAAGGAGGGGTCGGTGGGGCGGGCGAGACCCAGACGGGCGTCGCCGTTGCCGACGCTCAGGGTGCCGAACCACAGGGCGAGCGCCGCCATCACGAGGTAGCTGAACCCGATGTAGCGGGCGCGCCGGACCTCGGCCGGGGTGCGGATCCTGGCCGGCGGGGCCGCCACGTCGGCAGTGACGGCGGTCACGCCGTCACCCATGTCGCAGCGGCAGTCATGCTGTCACCCATGTCGCAGCGGCGGTCACGTCGCCCAGCCCTTCGTGAGCTGCCCGGCGCCCTCGCCGGTCTTCACGCGGTAGATCGCCCGAATCAGGGCCGGCGCGGCGATGAACACCACCACCAGCGCCTGGATGACGAAGATCAGGTCGATAGCGACGTTGCTCGCCACCTGCATCTCCTGGCCGCCGGCGCGCAGCGCGCCGAACAGCAGGCCGGCGACCGCGACGCCGGCCGGGTGCGATCTCCCCAATAACGCCAGCGAGATCGCGTCGAAGCCGATGTTGGCGCTGAAGCCCGGTGTGGCCCGGTAGAGCACACCGTTGATCTGCATCGACCCGGCCAGCCCGCCCAGCGCCCCCGCGATAGCCATGACCGCCACGTAGAGGAACGTGACGCTCATCCCCGCGTACCGGGCGGCGTGCGGGTTGGCGCCGACGGCCCGGAACTCGAACCCGATCGTCGACTTGTACAACAGCCAGTACACGGCGTAGGCGAAGAGCAGCGCGACGAAGATGCCGAGGTGGACGCGGAGGTCGGAGCGGTCGAGGAACCCGAGCAGGCGGGGGAAGCGGGCCGACGTGTCCACCGTCTGGGAGATCGGGTCCTGGCGGCCCTCCACCTGGAACAGCGAGTTGGTGAGCAGGTAGTCGACGAGGAAGATCGCGATGCTGTTGAGCATGATCGTGGTGATGACCTCGTGGGCGCCGGTGCGGGCGCGCAGGAAGCCCGGGATGCCGCCCCAGATGCCGCCGCCGATGATCGCCGCCAGGATGACCACCGGGAGGTGCAGCACGATCGGCAAGTCGAGGGCGAAGCCGACGTAGGCGGCGGCCATGCCGCCGATCAGGATCTGGCCTTCGGTGCCGATGTTGAACAGCCCCGCCTGGAAGCCGATCGCCACCGACAGGCCGGCGAGGATCAGCGGGGCGGTCGACGTCAGCGTCTCCGACAGCGCCCGCAGCGAACCGAACGACCCGGTGAACAGCGCCGTGAACGCGTCCCGCACCTCGCCCAGCGTGTTGGACACGGTGTCACCGCTGAAGTCGCGCCACAGGTCTATGTCGGTGACGAAGATGATGATGCCGCCGACCACGAGCGCCGAGAAGATCGCCAGCGCCGGGACGAGCAGCGCCGTCCTCCAGTCGACGCCAACGCCGGTCAGCTCCTCGAACAGCCGGCGGCCGACGCCGGGCGGCGGCGGCTCCTCGACCTCCGGAGGGCCGCCGGGCGGGATGGGCGGCTCGGCGCGATCGTCGGACTGGTCGCTCATGCGGCTCCTCCCGCGGCGGCGGGGGCGGCCCCGGCCATGTAGAGGCCCACCTCGGCAGTGGTGACCTCGTCGGGCCGCACCTCGGCCACGATCGTGCCGCGGAACATGACCAGGATCCGGTCGGACAGCGCCATGACCTCGTCCAGCTCGGTGGAGATGATCAGCAGCGCCTCGCCTTCGTCGCGCTCCCGCACGAGCTGCTCATGGATGTACTCGATCGAGCCGACGTCGAGGCCGCGCGTGGGCTGGGAGGCGATGACCAGCCGCACGTCGCGCCCCACCTCGCGGGCCACGATGACCTTCTGCTGGTTGCCGCCGGACAGGTTCGACAGCGGCACCTCGATGCTCGGGGTGCGCACGTCGTACTCCTCCACCAGGCGGCGGGCCACCCGGCGGGTCTCGTCCCAGTCCATGGCGATGCCACGCGAGAACGGCTTCGCGTGGTAGCTGTCGAGCACCATGTTCTCGGCGACGGTGAAGCCCAGCACGAGACCCGAACGCTGCCGGTCCTCCGGCACGTGAGCGACGCCGAGGTTGTGGATGGCGCGCGGCGAAGCGCTGGTGACGTCGGTGCCGCCGATGCGGACCACGCCGCTGACAGGCGACCGCAGCCCGGTGAGCGCCTCCACCAGCTCGGTCTGCCCGTTGCCCTGCACGCCGGCGATGCCGACGATCTCGCCCTGACGCACCTCGAAGCTGACGCCGTTGACCGCCGGCTGGTTGCGCTGGTCGGCCACGACGAGGTCCTCGACCACCAGCACGGGCTCGCCGGGCTGGGTGTCGCCCTTGGCCACGATCAGCTCTACGGGCCGGCCGACCATCATCTCCGCCAGCATCTGGTCGTTGGCCGCCTCCGGCGTGGTCTCGCCGACGTTGCGCCCGCGCCGCAGCACGGCGATGCGGTCGGCGATCTCCAGCACCTCCTTCAGCTTGTGGGTGATGAAGATGATCGCCTTGCCGGAATCGCGCAGCGAGCGGACGATCCCGAAGAACTCCTCGACCTCCTGGGGGGTGAGCACCGCCGTGGGCTCGTCGAAGACCAGGAACTCGGCTTCACGGAAGAGGACCTTGATGATCTCGACGCGCTGCTGCACGCCCACGGCCAGGTCCTCGATGATCGCCGCCGGGTCCACCTTTAGGCCGTATTGCGCGGAGATCTCCGCCACCTCGCGGCGGGCCTCCTTGTAGTCGATCACACCGCCGGGCCTGGTGGGCTCCACGCCGAGCACCACGTTCTCCGTCACCGTGAACACCGGCACGAGCATGAAGTGCTGGTGCACCATCCCGATGCCGGCGGCGATGGCGTCTCCCGGGCCGCCGAAGTGCTGCACCTCGCCGTCGATGAGGATCTCCCCCGAGTCGGCCGTGTACAGGCCGTAGAGGATGTTCATGAGCGTGGTCTTGCCGGCCCCGTTCTCGCCGAGCAGGGCGAGGATCTCACCGGAGCGCACCTTCAGGTCCACTGAGTCGTTGGCGAGGACGCCGGGAAACTGCTTGGTGATCCCCCGCAGTTCGAGCTCCGCCAATGCGCCTCCCGTGTCAGCCCGGCGGGAGCCTAGTTGGTCGGCCCGCCCGCCGCTGGGAGCGCGGGCGGCGGCCCGGTTCGTAATGGGGCCCCTCCGGAGAGGGGCCCCACTGTCTCGTCGGTTCCGGGAGGGTCAGCCCTCCTCGGCCGCAGGCGGCACCGCCACCGTGCCGGAGATGATGTCCTGCTCGAGCTGTGCCAGCTCGTCGGCGAGGCCATCCGGGTATGCCACGTCGTGCTCGGGCGCGAGGCCCACGCCGCCGTTCTCCAGCGTGCCCACGAACGGGTTGCCGAGCGCGTCGATCTCCTTGACGTTGCGGATCGTGTTGAACACCGCGACGTCCATGTTCTTCTGGATCGAGGTCAGCCACACGTCGGCGAACTCGGGGGCAGAGAAGAACTGATCGGCGTCGACGCCGATCATCAGGCAGGCGTCGGTCTCCTGGCACAGTGCCGCGGAGCCGAGGCCCACCGGGCCGGCGACCGGGAGGATGATGTCCGCACCCTCGTCGAGCAGGTTCTGGGCGAAGGCACGGCCGTCGTCCAGGCTCTCGAAGTTGTTCGTGAACAGGCCTTCCTGCGTCGCCGGGTCCCAGCCGAGGACCTGGACGTTGGTGCCCTTCACGTCGTTGTGGTGCTGGACACCCCACACGAAGCCGTCCATGAAGATCGTCACCGGCGGGATGTTGATGCCGCCGAACGTGCCGACGATGCCGGACTCCGTGGCGGCCGCCGCCAGGTAGCCGGCGAGGAACGCCGCCTGGTCGGTCTGGAACGTGATGCCGCGGACGTTGAAGTAGTCCGAGCGGGGGTTGCCGTCGGCGTCCGCCCACGGCTCGAACGGGCCGGGGGCCTGGTCGATGATCGCGAACTTCTGGTCCGGGTTGTCGACCGCCGCGTCGGCCGTGTCGGCTGCCAGCAGGAAGCCGACCGTGATGATCACGTCACACCCCTGGGCGATGAACGAGTCGATGTTCGGCCGGAAGTCGGTCGCAGCCTGCGACTCGAGGAACTCGACGCTCACGTTCTCGAGCTCTTCCTGCGCGCGCAGGGCGCCGTTCCACGCCGTCTCGTTGAACGACTTGTCGTCGATGCCGCCGGTGTCGCTCACCTGGCAGGAGAGCACCTCGTCGAGCGCCGGCGGCGCCGTGGTCCCCGGTGCGGCGGTGGTTTCCGGCGCGGCCGTGGTCTGCGGCGGTGCGGTCGTCGTCGTGTCGTCCATCGGCTCTTCGGTCGTCGTCGTCGTGTCGTCCGCCACCGGCGGCGCAGTGGTCGTCGTGTCGTCCGCTGCGTCGCCGCATGCCGCGGCGACGAGCAGGAAGGCGAATGCGAGCGCAATGAGCGCGCTCCATCTCCGATTTCTCAAGGTGGTTCCTCCTCTACGGTCTCCGCCATATCCCGTTCGTGTTCGCGGTTCGATGACCGCAAGGCGGAATCCTAGTGGGGACTGAACGAACGCGACCAGGGCCGAATGACGGTAACTACCCAGCGCGGTCAGCGCGCCACGCGCCGGGCATCAGCCTTCGGCGGAATCGGCGAGCTCGACCGGAGGCTGGTCGGGCGTCTCGACGGCCATGAAGGCGAGCTGGTCCTCGTCGTCCTGGTCGACGTCGACCAGGACGGTCGACCCG
>JBFJZV010000099.1:0-12150 GCA_041621915.1 Acidimicrobiia bacterium
ACCCGCTCGCCGAGCTGGGTTACCCCCCTACCCACGCGTACGTGCGCCGCTACTGGACCGCGGTCATCGGCCCCGGCGCCGTCGCCGACCTGCTGCGGCTGGCGGTAGCGGCCAGCCGGGGCCGGGCGCTGCCACGTCCGGTCCACCTGGGCAACCTGGCCCGCCACGATCTCGTCAGGGTGTGGGGCGGCCGGCTGCTGGTGCGCGCCACGATCCCGCCGCTACCGGCCAGCCACGTAGGGCGCCTGCCGCCGTCCCTGCGGGAGGAGCACCGCCGGCTGCGCTGGGACCACGCCCACCGGCCTGCGTCGTGATCGGCGGCGGTACCGTGCTGGCCGTATGGCCGACATCACCGCCGCCGTCGAACAGCTCGCGGACGCCCGCCGGATCATGGCCTTCACGGGCGCCGGCATCTCGACCGAGTCGGGGATCCCGGACTTCCGGGGCCCCAACGGCGTGTGGACCCGCATCGACCCGTCCGAGTTCACCTACGACAAATACGTGAGCAACCCCGAGACCCGCCGACGGTCTTGGCAGGCACGCTTCGGGTCGGGTGTCCTCGACGCACAGCCCAACGCCGGCCATCGCGCGCTGGCCGAGCTGTGGCGCAGCGCGCGGCTGCTCGGCTGCGTCACGCAGAACATCGACGGCCTCCACCAGGCGGGCGGCCTCCCCGACGAAGCCGTGGTCGAGGTCCACGGCAACGCCCACCGCACCGCCTGCCTCGGCTGCGGGGCCAATCAGCCCACCGAATCGCTGCGGGGGCGGGTCGAGGCCGGCGACGAGGACCCGCACTGCGAGGCCTGCGGCGGGATCCTCAAGGTGACCGTGATCTCGTTCGGGCAGATGATGCCTGAGGAGGAGATGGCGCGGGCCTACCTGATGGCGAGGAGAACCGACGCGGTGCTCGCGATCGGGTCGACGCTGTCGGTGTACCCGGCCGCCGAGGTGCCGCTGGTGGCGGCGGGCCGCGGCGTCCCCTACGTCATCGTCAACCGCGGCGAGACGGATCACGACCCGTTGGCGACCGTCCGCCTGGAGGGCGCTGCGGGCGAGATCCTGCCGGAGCTCGTCGCAGCCTTGGTGGCCGAATAGCACTATTCTCGTAGGGGTTAGAAGGAGCCGGATGACCCTCAGCTACGGCGAGCTCGTCGCCCGGGTGAAGGCGCAGATCCGCGAAGTCGACGGGCCTGCGCTCGAGGCCCGCCTCGACGGCGACGCCCCCGTGATCGTCGACGTGCGGGAGGCGGACGAGTTCGGGCAGGGCGCGATCCCCGGCGCCCGGTTGATCCCTCGCGGCGTCCTCGAAGGCAACATCCAGGCCGCCGTCCCCGACTCGGGCGCCGAGCTGGTGCTGTACTGCGCCGGCGGGGCTCGCTCGGCGCTGGCCGCCAAGTCGCTCCAGGAGATGGGCTACACCAACGTCGCGTCGCTGGCGGGCGGCTTCGGGCAGTGGAAGGCGCAGGGCCGTCCGTGGGAGGTGCCGCAGAGCCTCACCAACGACCAGCGGGCCCGGTACAGCCGCCACATCCTGCTGCCGGAGGTCGGCGAGGAGGGCCAGGCCAGGCTGCTCGAGTCCCGGGTGCTGCTCATCGGCGCCGGCGGGCTGGGCTCACCTGCTGCGCTGTACCTGGCGGCGGCGGGGGTGGGCACCCTGGGCATCGTCGATTTCGACGTGGTCGACGCCACCAACCTGCAGCGGCAGATCCTCCACAATCTCGACCGGGTCGGCCAGCTCAAGGTCGAGTCGGCCCGCGAGACGCTGGCGGCGTTGAACCCAGACGTCAAGATAGAGCCATACGCAGCACGCCTCTCTGCCGACAACGTGCTAGACGTCATGGGCGACTACGACGTCGTCGTCGACGGCGCCGACAACTTCCCCACCCGCTACCTCGTCAACGACGCCTCGTTGCACCTGCGCACGCCGGTGGTGCACGGGTCGATCTTCCGCTTCGAGGGACAGGTCAGCGTGTTCTGGCCGTACGAGGGGCCGTGCTACCGGTGCCTGTTCCCGGAGCCGCCGCCGCCGGAGCTGGCGCCATCGTGCGCCGAGGCCGGCGTGCTGGGGGTGCTGCCGGGCATCGTCGGGTCGCTGGAGGCGATGGAGGCCATCAAGCTGCTGCTGGGCATCGGCGAGCCGCTGGTGGGCCGCCTGCTCACGTACGACGCCCTCTCGGAGGAGTTCCGCACCCTCAAGCTGCGCCGCGACCCCGACTGCCCTGCCTGCGGCGACGAGGACCGCCTCCCCCAGATCGTCGAATATGACGAGCTGTGCGTGCCCGCCGGGTGGGTGTCGCGTACCTGACCGGCTCGCGAAAAACTCACATAGCGCAGTAGTGCGGCGAGCCTCACAATGCCACACGGAAGTGATCCGACCGGGGAGGGGAGCCATCGTGGACACGCCTGCACTTCGCGCCGCATGGGCCGTCGATCGATGCAACGAGGGTTCGCTGGTGCCGCTCCGGTGGAGCATCTCGGGAACCTCCCAGCGTGTGAACCGCCGCGCCCTCGATGCCTTCGTGGCATTGGACCGAGCATTGTTCGCCGCCGGATACCGCACCGTCCAGCGGCCGGACCCGGTCCAGACGTTCAACTGCCGGGCCATCGACGAGAAGAAGAAGTGCCAGAGCAACGGCACCAATTGCTCGCTCCATGCGTATGGGATCGCCGTCGACATCGACCCGAATCACAACCCGCATGAGCACGGCGACCCGTTCTCCGGCCGCATCCAGCCGGTGCACGTGACGGCGGCGGCGACCGTCCGCACGACGGACGGGCTCCAGGTGTTCCGCTGGGGGGGTGTCTTCAGCAAGCCGGACCGGATGCACTTCGAGGTCCAGCTTCGCCCCGGATTCCAGGTCGCCGGCGCCACCGGGGTCACGGCGGCCGCTCCCGCCGAACAGCTCACGACCGTGACCCACCGGGTGACCGCTGCCAGCCTGCGCCTGCGCAGCGACCCGTCGCTGGAGGCGGAGGTGCTGGCGAGGCTGCCGAACGGTGACGGGGTGCGCCGGCTGGCGGACGAGGCGCGCGAGGCCGACGACCACATTTGGTTCAAGGTCCAGGCAGCGGTCGGTGGGCGCATCGAAGTCGGCTGGGCTGCGAGCACACACCTGGTGGCGGTCGCGCCGATCCGCGTGACCCACCGTGTCAAGGTGCAGCGAACTCTCCGGCTCCGGAGCGATCCGTCCCTCGACACGCCCGTCGTCACCACGCTGGCGAACGGCACCGGCGTCGAGCAGCTTCCCGATGCCCCGGTCACGGCCGACGACCACCTCTGGTTCAAGGTGCAGACGCTCGATGCGGTGAGCGGCTGGGTGGCGAGCTCGTTCCTGACGGCGGCCGGATAACGCTGGCGTTCAGCCAGCCATGTCCTCGGCGAGCGCCACCAGCGTCCGGACGCCGAACCCGGTGCCGCCCGTCAGCGTGTAGCCGTTGTCCTTGGAGGCCCGGGCCGGGCCGGCGATGTCGAGGTGGGCCCACGGCGTGTCGCCGACGAACTCCTTCAGCAGCAGGGCGGCGGTGATGGCCCCGCCGAAGCGGTTCCCGGTGTTCTTCATGTCGGCGACGGTGGAGTCAATCATCGCGCGGTAGTCGGCCGGAAGCGGCATGGGCCACACTCGCTCACCGGCGCGCTTGGCGGCTGCCTCCAGCTTCTCCACGGCGCCGTCGCCGTTGCCGAACAGCCCGGCGATGTGCTCGCCGAGCGCCACCTTGCTGGCGCCGGTCAGCGTGGCGACGTCCACGATCAGGTCGGGTTCGTGCTCCGCAGCCAGCGACAGCGCGTCGGCGAGGATGAGCCGGCCCTCGGCGTCGGTGTTGAGCACCTCGATGGTCTTGCCGTTGCGGATCCTCAGGACGTCGCCGGGCCGCATCGCCCCGCCCCCCGGCATGTTCTCGGTGAGGGGCGTCAGGCCCACCACCCGCAGCGGCAGGTTCAGCTCGCCGATCACGTGCATCGCCCCGATGACGGCCGCCGCGCCCGACATGTCGGTCTTCATGTCCTCCATGGCCTTGGCGGGCTTGATCGACAGGCCGCCGGAGTCGAACACCACGCCCTTGCCGACCAGCGCCAAGAAGCCCTGCGGGTCGGGAGCCTCGTGCCACAGCTCCACCAGCCGGGGCGCGGTGTGGGCCCCGGCCGCTACGCCGAGGATCCCGCCGAAGCCGCCGTCCCGCAGCGCGTCGTCATCGTGGACGACGACTCGCAGCCCGGCCGCCTCGCCGACCTCGGTGGCGACCCGGGCGATCTCGATGGCGGGCTTGGCGGCCGCCGGCTCGTTGACGAGGTCGCGGGCCAGCCGGACACCGCCGGCCACGGCCCTGGCGTGCTCGGCGGCGGCGACTGCGTCGTCGTCCCCGTCGACGAGAACCAGCCGCTCGGTGCGGGGCGGCTTCGGTTCTGACCGGTACTTGTCGAAGCGGTACTGGCCTAGCAGCAGGCCGAGCGTGAACGGCTCGGGGTCGCCGACGGCCACCGCCAGCGACGCCAGCCGAGCTGCTAGGCGGCCCACGGTGCCGCCCGCCCGGCGGAGCACCTCGCCGTTGGGCTCGTCGCCGACCCCCGCGAAGTAGACGGTGGTGAAGGGCAGTACGTCGCCGCCGGGGACCGCGGCGACCTGGCCGGGCTTGCCGCCGAAGTCGAGCTGGTCGAAGTAGCCGTCCAGCCACCGGCCCAGCCGCTCCGCCGCCCACCGGGCCGCCGGGGACAGGGCCCGGTCTGCGCCGACCGTGACGGCCAGCCCCTCGGCCTCGACCGCGTCGACCGGCCCGCCGGCCTCGATGGCGATCATCGGGTTGGCGCCCACTCGCGCTCCGCGGCCCGCGCCAGCACGTAGAGGTAGTCGGCCAGGCGGTTGAGGTATGGCACCACCTGGCTGTCGGCGATTCCCGCCTCCCGGGCGTAGGTCACCGATCGGCGCTCGGCGCGGCGGCAGACGGTGCGGGCCACGTCGAGCGCAGCCGCCAGCGGCGTGCCCCCCGGCACCACGAACTCGGTCGGCAGCCCGCTCGCCTCCACCGTCTCGTCGATCCACCCCTCCAGGCGCTCGACCATGGTCCCCGTCACCCGGCTGGTGCCGTCGGCGAGCTTGTCACGGTTCTCCGGCGCCGTCGCCAGCTCGGCACCGGCGACGAACAGGTCGCGCTGGCAGGCGAGGATGCGCTGGGCGGTCTCCCCCTCCGCCAGCACCCGCGCCGCGCCGAGCGCCGACACGGTCTCGTCGACCGTGCCGTACGCCTCCGGGCCGGCTGCGTCCTTCGGGACCCGGCCGCCATAGAACATGCCGGTGGTGCCGTCGTCGCCTTTGCGGGTGTAGATCTTCACGACCCGTCGAGTCTAGGAAGTGGCCGTCCCGTAGCGTTTGGCCGCCCGGGCCCGGGCCCTGGCTGCCTCCACTTCCCGGTCGCGGGGCGGGGCGGCCGTCACCAATTCGTCGAGCAGGCGCTGAGACGCAAGCGAGACATCGGCGACGGCACGCTCGAACGCCTCGGTGTTCATGCGGGACGGCTTGGTCATGCCGCTCACCTTGCGCACGTACTGGGTGGCGGCAGCCCGGATCTCGTCGGCCGTCGCCGGCGGGTCGAAGTTGTGCAGGGTTCGGATGTTGCGGCACATGCGGCCAGCGTACCGGGCGGTTACGAGACGACGATGCGCCCGGCAACTGCGGCGCCGAAGACGGTCAGGACCGCCAGGTACGACAAGCCGGTGGCCGCCATGACGCCCGAGTACCGGGGCTCTCGCAGCGCGAACCACACCGCCACAATCAGCAGCGCACTCATCGCCGCCAGCGCCACGAACGCCCATCCCAGCACGGCGTCCGACTCGGGCCACTCGAGCACGCCGAGCGCCAGCAGCGCGGCGACGTCCAGCAGCAAGCCGGCACCTGCTGCGGCGTCCAACCGGCGCAGCGCCCAGCGGGGAAGCCGGGGATCGACCAGGTACCAGTGCCCGAGCAGCATCTCCGACGTGATGCCGCCGAGGGCCAGCGCACCCGTGACGGCCAGCAGCGGATGGCCGGCGATCATCGCCGCCACTACGTACGCCGCCGCCGACCCGGCGAATGACAGCGCCGCTTGTCGGGGCCGCCGGGCGAGGCCGAGGGTCGACGACGCCAGGCCCATGCCCAGCCACGCCAGCGGGCCGGCGCCGACGACCGCGGCGGGCACCCCGAACAGGAGCACGACGCCGGCCGACAGCCAGACGAAGCCGGGCCCGACCACCCGCCACCACGCCACCGCCGCCGCCCCGGCTGCCACGCCGGCAGCCCAAGTGGCGAGGATCGATTCGGGAGAGACGTCGATGGCGGGCTCCGGGCGGGGGTGGGCGATTCTACGAGCAGGCCCCGGGCCTGGGACCCGGGGCCCGCGGCCCTAGCGGAAACGTGCCGCGAATGGCACGTCACCCCTGGTTGCCGCAGGCGTCGCCGGGTTCCGCTGCGGCGCCCTAACCCAGCCAGGCGGCGATGCGGTCGGCCACGGCCGCCGGCGTGAAGCCGACCTTCTCGGCGATGATCTCCCACGGTGCGCTGGCCCCGAAATGGTCGATGCCGATGTTGAGCCCGTCGGCCCCGGTGATGCGCTCCCAGCCGAGGGTGGCCCCCGCCTCGAGCGATACCCGGGGGATGCCGTCGCCCAGCACCGACGCGCGATAGCCGTCGTCCTGTGCGAAGAACGCCTCCCAACACGGCAAGCTCACGACCCGCGCCGAGATGCCCCGGTCGGCAAGCATACGGCCTGCCCGCTCGGCGACCCACACCTCGGAGCCGGTCGCCACGACGACGACGTCGTCGCCGTCGCGGAGCACGTAGCCGCCCTTCGCAACCTGGCCCTGCCGACCGCTGCGGTCGAGCACCGGCACGCCCTGGCGGGTGAGCACGAGCGCCGAAGGGCCCTCGGTGCGGTTGGCGACCAGCTCCCACGCCTCGGCGGCCTCGCCGGCGTCGGCGGGGCGCACCACCCACAGCCCCGGAATGGCCCGCAGCGACATCAGGTGCTCGACCGGCTGGTGGGTGGGGCCGTCCTCCCCGAGGAAGATCGAGTCGTGGGTCCATATCCACAGGCTCGGCACCCCCATCAGGGCCGAGAGCCGGACGGAAGGCCGCATGTAGTCACTGAAGACCAGGAACGTCGCGCCGTAGGGACGGAGCCCGCCGTGGATGGCCATGCCGTTGACGATGGCGCCCATTCCGTGCTCGCGCACCCCGAAATGCAGGTTGCGGCCGCCCCGCTCGCCCGGGCCGAAGCTCTCGGAGCCGTCGATCAGCGTGTTGGTCGACGGGGCGAGATCGGCCGAGCCGCCGAGCAGGTTGGGCAGCTTGGCCGCCACCTGCTGCTGCACCTTGCCGGCCGCCTTGCGGGTGGCGATCTTGTCGCCCACCTCCCAGTCGGGAGGCTCGACCTTCAGGGGGGCGGCGGAGAAGTAGGCGTTCCACTTCTCGGAGAGCCCCGGGTCGGCGTCGAACGCCTCCGACCTGCGTCGCTCCCAAGCCGCCCGGGCGTCGCGGCCCCGCTCCATGGCGCTCCGCATGTAGTCGTACACGTCCTGCGGCACGGTGAAGGGTTCGTGGTCCCAGCCCATCAGTTCCTTGGTGGCTGCGACCTCTTCGTCGCCAAGCGGGCTGCCGTGCGCCTTGGCGGTGTCCACCGCGTTGGGGGCGCCGTGTGCGATGTGGGTGTGGGCGGCGATGAGGGTCGGGCGCTCCTCCTCGGCAATCGCGGCGCGGTAGGCCTCGTCGATGGCGGCGCGGTCGTGCCCGTCGATGTCCAGCGTGTGCCAGCCGTATGCCTGGAACCGCTGCTGGACGTCCTCGGTGAAGGTGATGCCGGTGTCACCTTCGATGGAGATCTCGTTGTCGTCGTAGACGTAGACGAGCTTGCCGAGCCGCAAGTGGCCGGCCAGCGACGCCGCCTCCGACGCCACCCCCTCCTCCAGGTCGCCGTCGGAGCAGAACACCCAGGTGCGGTGATCGACGAGGTCCGGCCCGAACACCGACCGCAGGTGCGCCTCGGAGATCCCCATGCCGACGCCGTTGCCGAAGCCCTGCCCCAGCGGCCCCGTGGTCGTCTCGACGCCGATCTCCGGCTCACGCTCCGGGTGGCCAGCCGTTGGGTAGCCCCACTGGCGGAAGTTGCGGATCGCCTCCATCGAGAGCGGGTAGCCGGTGAGGTGGAGCAGGGCGTAGAGCAGCATCGACCCGTGGCCGTTGGACACGACGAAGCGGTCCCGGTCGGGCCACTCGGGGTGGCCGGGGTCGGCCTTCAGGTACCTGGTCCACAGCACGACGGCCAGATCGGCCATGCCCATCGGCATGCCGGGATGCCCCGCATTCGCCGCCTGCACGGCGTCCATCGACAGCGCCTTGATGGCGTTGACGGTGAGCTGCTCGGCATCGTTCGGCATGGCGGGGACCTCTCTGCGGCGGGGAGCCCTCAGGCTAGCGACGGCCCGGAGCGGCCGATCAACGGCCGCGCGGTGCGACGTGGCCCACGACGAGGTGTCGACGAGGATCACGTCGCCGGCCCGCGGCGGCGCGGGGGGCACGTCGAGAGGTGCGCTACCCCACCACCGGCAGGTCCCGGCGTGACTCGTTGAGGCGTCGGGCGCCGTCGGCGGTGACCACGACGATGTCCTCGATGCGCATGCCCCACTCCCCCGGCACATAGATGCCCGGCTCCACCGAGAACGCCATGCCGGGCTCCAGCACCCGCTCGTTGCCCTCGACCAGGTAGGGCGCCTCGTGCACCTCCAGGCCGATGCCGTGGCCGGTGCGATGGACGAAAAACTCGCCGTACCCGGCCTCCTCGATCACCGCCCGCGCCGCCCTATCGACGTCCTGCGCCGCCACCCCGGGCCGTGCGGCTTCCACCCCTTCCTGCTGGGCAGCCCACAGCACCTCGTAGGCGGCGGCGAACTCGCCGCTCGGGGCGCCGACGTGGAACGTGCGAGTGGTGTCGGAGAAGTAGCCGCCGTGACGCCCACCGAAGTCGACGACGACGGAGTCGCCGGGCTCGACCACCCGATCACCGGGATGGTGGTGGGGCGAGGCGGCGTTGGGCCCGGAGGCCACGATCGCGTCCCAGGCCGACTCGTGGCCCTCCGCCACGACCATCGACTGGACCTCCTGCGCCAGGTCGTGCTCGGTGCGGCCCGCGAAGGCCGTGTCCCGCAGCCGCGTGGCGACCCGGTCGGCGGCCGCCGCAGCGGCCGCCAGCGCGGCGACCTCGCCGTCGTCCTTGATGATCCGCAGCTCAGACGTCAGGCCCGACGCCGGCACGAAGGTCGCCGCGGGGAGCGCCGCCTGCAAGCGCATGAGGAACACTGCCCAGGTGTGGTCGCCCACGGCGAACCGTCCAGGGCCGCCGACCAGGCGGGCCACGATCGCCACCGGATCGTCGGTCTCGTCCCACGCCCGCACCTCGAAGTCGTCCGGCCGCACCTTCACGCGGGGCGCCTCCAGCCTCGGCACGACGATCGTCCCGGCGCCTTCGGCCGTGAGCACAGCCATCGTCAACCGTTCCGACGCCATGGCCTCGTAGCCCGTGAAGTAGGGCAGGTCGGCGCCCACCGACAGGAGGAGCGCGTCGATCCCGTCCTCGGCCATCACCGCCCGGGCTCGAGCGACTCGCTGCGCGAAGCTCATCCGGAGAGCGCCGCGGCCTGCGCCTCCTGGGCGTGGTACGAGGAGCGCACCAGCGGACCCGACTCCACGTGCGGCAGGCCCAGCGAGTGGCCGTATTCGGCGAAGGCGGCGAACGTCTCGGGCGGCACGTAGCGGTCGACCGGGCGATGCCGTGCGGTCGGCCGCAGGTACTGGCCGATGGTGACCACGTCGACGCCGACCGCCCGCAGGTCGGCCAGAGCTCCCCGCACCTCGTGGTCGGACTCCCCCATCCCGACGATCAGGCCCGACTTCACCGTCCCGGCCGGGTTGGACCACTTGGCTCGGGCGAGCAGCGTCAGCGAGCGGCCGTAGCTGGCCGCGGTGCGCACGTCGCGTTGGAGGCGCAGCACCGTCTCGGTGTTGTGGTTGAGGACGTCGGGCTTGTCCGCCATCACCGTCTCCAGGGCGAGGCGGTCTCCTTTGAAGTCGGGGATCAGCACCTCCACGTCGCACCCGGGCACCCGGGCGCGGATCTCGCGAATGGTCTCGGCGAAGATCGCCGCGCCGCCGTCCGGCAGGTCATCGCGGTTGACGGACGTCAGCACGGCGTGGCGCAGCCCCATGGCGGCGACGGCCTCGGCGGCTCGCTTCGGCTCGTCGACGTCGACCTCGCCGGGGCGGCCGGTGGTGACGTTGCAGAAGCCGCAGGCGCGGGTGCACACGTCGCCGAGCAGCATCATCGTGGCGGTGCCCGCCGACCAGCACTCGTAGATGTTGGGGCAGCCCGCCTCCTCGCACACGGTGTTGAGCTCCAGCTCACGCATGAGCCTCTTGAGGTCTCGGTAGCCCTCGCCGAGGTTGGCCTTGACCTTCATCCACTCGGGCCGGGGCGGCTCGCCGGGCAACCGCCCGTCGATCAGCACGGGGATCGTGCTGCGTCCCTTCGGCGAAAAGCAGCCCGCCGCCAGCAACTCGTCGACGTCAAACCGCCTGCCGGCCCCTCGGGCGAACGCGCCGACTTGGGTCTCGGTCTCGCCGTACTCGAAGACCTCGGCGAAGCGGGGGATCACCGCTCCGACGACCTCTTGGAGGCTCACCTCCCGCCCCAGCAGCCCGCCGAGCGTCGCCACCGGGCGGGTGAGGCCGCACGGATTGATGCGGGCGAAGTAATCGAGGTCGGGGTCGACGTTGAGAGCGAAGCCGTGCATCGACACGCCCCGGCTCACCCGGGTGCCGATGGCGGCGACCTTGCCCTGCGCGGTCCACACGCCGGTGTAGCCGCTCTCGGTCCACGCCTCGACGCCCAGGTCGGCGAGCGCCCCGATGAGCGCCGCCTCGATGCGGCGGACGTGGTCGACCACGCCGATCGAGTCGGGCAGCCTCATGATCGGGTAGCCGACGAGCTGGCCGGGGCCGTGGTAGGTGATGTCGCCGCCGCGGTCGACGTGGACCAGCTCTGCGCCGACGGCGGCTAGCTGGTCCTCGCCGATCAGCAGGTTGCTGCCGTCGCCGTTGCGCCCCACCGTGTACACGTGGGGGTGCTCCTGCAGCAGCAGGTAGTCATCATGTGACCGGCCTTCGACCCGTCCCTCCCAGAAGGCGCGCTGCAGGTCCCACGCCTCCTGGTACGGCAGGCGGCCCAGCCACCTGGTTCGCAGGCGGGCAGTACTTGCCTCGGCCGGCCCCCGCCCGTCACGCGCAGTACGCGCCGCTGCGCCTTCGGGCGAGCCACTCGCCTCATCCCGGCTCGCTATGCGAGTTCCTGTTCCCAGTCCCACGTCTCGAGGTTCTCCTTGATCCTCCGCAGGAACAACACCGCGGTGGACCCGTCGAATGCCCGATGGTCCCAGGTGAGCCCCAGGTAGCCGATGTGGTGGATGGCGATGGCGTCGTTGCCCGAGGCATCGGTGACCACCGTCGGCCGCTTCTCCACAGTGTCGGTCGACAGGATGCCGGTGTTCGGCACGTTGATGATCGGAGCCGACATGAACGACCCGAACGGGCCCGGGTTGGTGATCGTGAACGTCGCACCCGCGAGGTCGTCGGGCTCGAGGCTGCCGCCTCGGGCCTTGTCGGCCAGGCGGCGGATCTCCCGGGCGATGCCCCGCAGTCGCAGCCCGTCGGCGCCCTTCACCGGCAGCACGACCAGCCCCTGCTGGTTGAGGTCGACGGCGATGCCGAGGTTCACCGTGCGGTGCAGCACCGACTTGCCCTGCTCGAGGTAGAAGGAGCTGTTGACCACCGGGAACTCGTCGAGCGCGTCGATGGTCGCCCGGGCGATGAACGGCAGGTAGGTGAGCGAGAAGCCTTCCCGGTCCTTCCACCCGGCCTTGTGGGCCCGGCGCACCCGCTCCACGGCCTCGTAGTCGACCTCCACCGACGTCCACACGTGGGCGGCGGTCTGCTTGGACTTGCTCATGTTCTGGGCGATGCGGGTGCGCAGCCGGTCGATGTCGACCACCTCGTCGCCGGGGAGCGTCGCCAGCTCACTCGGCGCTGCTGGCTGAGGCGTCGCCGCAGGCTTCGCCTGCGCCGCCGGTTGCGCGGC
>JBFJZV010000100.1:0-11989 GCA_041621915.1 Acidimicrobiia bacterium
GGCAAGTTGAGCGACTGCTCGTCCCAGGACCCGGAGGTCAGCGAGCTGTTCATCGTGGAGGGCGACTCGGCGGGCGGCTCCGCCAAGCAGGCGCGCAACAGCGAGTTCCAGGCGATCCTGCCCATCCGGGGCAAGATCATCAACGTCGAGAAGAACCGCCTCACCCGGGTGCTGCAGAACAACGAGATCCAGTCGCTGATCACCGCCATCGGCACCGGCATCGGCGAGGAGTTCGACGTCAACCGGGCCCGCTACCACAAGGTCGTCATCCTCACCGACGCCGACGTCGACGGGGCCCACATCCGCACCCTGCTACTGACGTTCTTCTTCCGCCACATGCGCCAGCTCATCAAGGCCGGCTACGTCTACGTCGCCCAGCCGCCGCTCTATTCGGTGAAGCAGGGCAAGAAGCTGACCTACTTCTACAGCGATCGCGAGCTCGACCAGTGGCGGGCCGAGACCGGCAAGAAGACCAACGCCCAGCGCTACAAGGGCCTCGGCGAGATGAACGCCGGCCAGCTGTGGGAGACCACCATGGACCCCGGGGTCCGAGTCCTGCTCCGGATCGAGATCGACGACGAGTTCGGCGCCGAGGAGATCTTCTCCACGCTCATGGGCGACGACGTGTCTGCCCGCCGCACCTTCATCCAGCGCAACGCCAAAGACGTGCGCTTCCTCGACATCTAGCCAGCGAGTAGCCCCAAATGACCATCGAAGACACCGGCGCCGGCCGCATCCAGCCCATCGACATCGACCGGGAGATGAAGGACTCCTTCCTGGAGTACGCCATGTCGGTGATCGTGTCGCGGGCGCTGCCCGACGTACGCGACGGCCTCAAGCCCGTGCACCGCCGCATCCTCTACGCCATGGAGGACGCCGGCATGCGGGCGGGCACGCCGTACCGTAAGTGCGCCCGCGTCGTCGGCGACGTGATGTCGTGGTTCCATCCCCACTCCAACGACGCGATCTACGACGCGCTGGTGCGCCTCGGTCAGGACTTCTCGTCCCGCTACCCGCTCGTCGACCCGCAGGGCAACTTCGGCTCGGTCGACGACCCACCGGCGGCGATGAGATATTGCGTGACGGGCGACACGCTCGTCCGGACGGTCGACGGCACCGTGCCGATCGCCTCGCTGGCCGATGCCGAGCCCAATTCAGAGGTCGACGTCGACGTCAAGGTGCTCGACCGGCTCGGCGACCCCGTCAGGGCAACGAAGTTCTTCCACAGTGGCAGCCATCCGACGCTCCATCTTCGAACTACCGAGGGGTTCGAGATCACCGGGACGGCCAACCATCCGGTGTTGTGCCTCGTGCCGGTCGCCGGCGTGCCCATGCTGCTGTGGCGCCTGCTCGGCGAGCTTCGGGATGGCGACAAGGTGGTGATCTCCCGCACGGAGAGCGCGGGGGAAAGCTCACCGGATCCGCTGGTTCTGCAGGCAGCCTTCTTGGCCGGGGCGTGGGTCGCGGAAGGTTTCGTGGCAGAGGACCGGGCAGGGTTCAACAACACCGACGCGGAGTTCTTCTCCGCGGTCGTGCAAGCCTTTGACACGGCGGTCGGGGGCACGCGCTACGTCGACAGCCGGCGACTCCCCTCGGGCAAGCACCTCTACGAACTCGACGTTCAGCGCCACGACCCCTTCCACGGGTCGCCGTTGGCTGAGCTCGAGCCCGCCCGCAGCCGCGACAAGCGAGTTCCGCCGTTCGTGCTCAGCGGCGGACCGGCCGTCAAAGCAGCCTTCTTGCGTGCCCTATTCGAAGGGGATGGCTCCTGTTCCGACCTCGGTCGCAACACCGTGCAGATCTCCTACTCGACTCGAAGCGTCCGACTGGCGCGCGAGGTTCAGGCAATGCTGCTCGAGTTCGGCGTGGTCACCAGGCGCGCGCGCTATGACAGCGGAGAGTTCAAGCTGTACATGGGCAACAAGCGGGACGCCAAGCTCTTCGCCAGCCGAGTCGGCTTCTGGGGTGCGAAACAGCAGAAACTGCTGACCATCCTTGCGAGCATCCCTCCGGCCAGTCGGTCGCTGTCTACCGACCGCATTCCTTACCTGGGTGAATACGTCCGCGCTGAGGCAGGACGCGGGGGTCGTGAATGGCTCGCCAAACACGACGTCGACCGCGTGGAGCGCTGGGAACGCTACGGCGACGAGATCCTCCAAAGGATCACCAACGCCGACACCCGAGCTGTTGTCGAACCGCTCTTCGAGGCGGGCTACTACTACGCAACGGTGGCGGCTGTCGAGCCGGCTGGCGTCCAGGACGTCTATTCGATCCGGGTCGACTCGGACGACCACTCCTTCCTCGCCAACGGGTTCGTGAACCACAACACCGAGTGCCGGCTCGCCTCGCTGTCCTCGCACATGGTCGACGGGCTCGACGAGGACACCGTCGACTGGGTCGACAACTACTCCGGCGAGCGGCAGGAGCCCGTGGTGCTGCCGGCCCGCTTCCCCAACCTGCTGGTGAACGGGTCCACCGGCATCGCGGTGGGCATGGCCACCAACATCCCCCCGCACAACCTCGGCGAGGTCATCGACGCGGTGCTCCACACCCTGGAGAACCCCGACGCCAACTCCGAGGAGCTGATGCAGTTCGTGCAGGGCCCCGACTTCCCCACCGGCGGCTACATCGTCGGCCGCAAGGGCATCCGCGACGCCCTGCTCACCGGCCGCGGCTCGGTGAAGATGCGGGCGGTGGCCGAGACGCTCGAGCTGCGGAAGGGCCGCACCGGCATCGTCGTCACCGCGATCCCGTACCAGGTGTCCCGCGACCGCATCATGGAGCGCATCGCGAGCCTGGTCCGCGACAAGACCATCACCGGGATCTCCGACATCCGCGACGAGTCCGACCGCGACGGCACCCGCCTCGTCATCGAGCTGAAACGGGACGCCGTCCCCCGGGTCATCGAGAACCAGCTCTACAAGCTCACCCAGCTCCAGGAGAACTTCAGCGTCAACATGGTGGCGCTGGTCGACGGGGTGCCGCGGACGCTGGGCCTCGCCGAGATGGTCGGCTACTACGTCGACCACCAGATGGAAGTCATCGAGCGGCGCACGCGCCACCGCCTCCAGAAGGCCAAGGACCGCGCCCACATCCTCGAGGGCCTGCTCATCGCCCTCGACAACATCGACGAGGTCGTGGCGATCATCCGGGGGTCGGCCGACACGGAGGCCGCCCGCACCGCCCTGATGGAGCGGTTCGGGCTGTCCGAGGTCCAGGCGACCCACATCCTCGACATGCCGCTCCGGCGCCTCACGCAGCTCGAGACCGAGAAGCTCCAGGAGGAGCACCGCGAGGTCATGGCGACCATCGAGTACCTCGAGAGCCTGCTGGCGAGCCCTGCCAAGCGGCGGGAGCTGATCGCCTCCGAGCTGACCGCGATCAAGGAGAAGTTCGCCGACGATCGCCGCAGCCGGATCGTCCCCGACGAGGACGACCTCAGCCTCGAGGACCTCATCGCCGACGACGAGCTCGTGGTGACGGTCACCGAGTCCGGCTACCTCAAGTCGACGCCGGCCAACTCGTACAAGCGCCAGGGCCGGGGCGGCCGGGGCGTGCGGGGCGCCAGGCTCACGTCCGACGACGTCATCACTCGGGTGCTGCACACCACCGCCCATGCCTGGCTGCTGTTCTTCACCAACCGCGGCAAGGTGTACCGCATCAAAGCGCACGAGATCCCCCGCAAGGAGCGCACCGCCAAGGGCGTCATGGCGCAGTCGGTGCTCCCGCTGGAACCCGACGAGCGGATCGAAGCGATCGTCGACACCCGGGACTACGAAACCGCCCGCTACCTGGTGATGGTCACCAAGCAGGGGCAGGTGAAGAAGACGAAGTTCTCCGAGTACGACTCCCGCAACTCGGTGCTCATCGCCATCTCGCTCGACGAAGGCGACGAGGTGGTGGCGGTGCGCACCACCAACGGGGCACATCACCTGTTGCTGTTCACCCGCCAGGGCATGGGCATCCGCTTCGAGGAGGACCAGGTCCGGGCGATGGGCCGCGACACCCGCGGGGTGCGCGGCATCAAGCTCCGGGAGGGCGACGAGGTCGTGTCGGCCGCCACCGAGGAGGACGGCGACGAGGTGCTGCTGATCACCAGCGGCGGCTACGGGAAGCGGACCCGCCTGTCGGAGTTCCGGCCGCAGAAGCGAGGCGGGTACGGCCTCAAGGCGGTCAAGCTCACCCGAGTGCGCGGCTACCTGGTGGGTGCCCGGGCGATCACGCCCGACCAGGAGATCTTCCTCACGTCTTCGGCCGGCGAGGTCATCCGCATCGCCGCTTCGTCGATCAGCCGCCAGAAGCGCGACGCCACCGGGGTCCGCGTGATGACGCCCGACGGCGACGCGACCGTGTCGGCGTTTGCCCCTGTCCCGGTGGAGAACGGGGTCGACGAAGAAGAGTGACCGCTTGCGGTCACGACCCATGTGAGCGAGTGACCGCTTGCGGTCACGACCCATGTGAGCGGGAACCCGCCCGGCTGCGGCGGCCGTTCAGTGGGTAAGTGAGGGAGAAGCTGCCCCCTGCGGGTAGACTCCCAACAACCGAGGAGCCAGTTTCATGTCCCCAGTCCGCCGGGTCCGGCGGGTCGTGCGCAAGATCGATCCGTGGACCGTGCTGAAGGTGTCGTTGGTGTTCAACGCACTGCTGGCGCTGGCGTTCGTCCTCGGTTCGGTGATCTTCTGGTCGATCTTCGTCAACGCCGGCATCCCGGAGCGCATCTCCGAGGTCGCCGAGCTGCTGACGCTGAGCTTCAACCCGGACGGCCCGACCATGTTCCGTATCGCGGTGCTGCTGGCGGTGATCTGGACGGTGCTCGCCACCGGCTTCGCCACGCTCGGCGCGCTGCTCTACAACCTCATCTCCGACGTGGTGGGCGGCATCGAGGTCATCGTCCTGGAAGAGTCGCTGGCGCCGCCGTCGCAGGTGGTCCGGCCCGCCGCTCCCAAGAAGCCCCGCGCAGTGCGCCTGGCCCGCTTCCGCCGCACCGCGAAGGAAGAGCCGGCGACGGCCGCCGCCACGCCACCGGTCACCGCCCCGCCGGCGCCGACGCCCAAGCCTGCCCGCCCCGCCCAGCCGGCGCAGCCCGCCCGCCGCCCCACCGAGCCGGCGGGCCGTCCTGCCGCTCCTGCGGCCCGCACCGTGCCGCCCCCGGCGGCCACCACCGCGCCGAGCCCCAACGGCGGCCAGGCCAAGCCGAAGCCAGCAGAGGCGCCGGCTGCAGTGGGCAAGCAGTCCCGGGCCGATCGCCCGGCCGGCACCCCGTAGCCGAGCACCGCGACTAGCCCTCGCCCGAGTGACGGCGGATGTCGTTCGACCAGGTTGGCGCGGCCGGGCGCACCACCTCGGCCACTCTCTCTCGCGGCGGCTCACGATGCCGGCGGGGCGAGCCGTGCCTCACATCAGCACGAGCGCTATCGGCAGCCACACTGCAGCGAGGCCGCCGTATGCATAGACGTCGAGCAGTTGGCTGCCGACGAGGACATGCCAGTCCCCGGTGCCGCAGAGCGCGCAGGCCGAGTTGACCTGTGCGGCCCTCATGCCGGACAGGATCGTGAGGCCCACGAGGACGAGCGCAACCGGCATCGCCGAGTGGCTCGGTACGCCAGGTCGCGAATCGGGGAGTCGCTGAGGGCGACGCCGAGCGTCCACCCGAACGTGCGAGTCCCCAGCACGAGGCCGAGCGCGACTGCGCTCATTTGAGCCGCTGGGAACGCCTGCGGCGGGCAGCCGAGGCCACAGATCTTCAGGGTCAAGCGAACGAGGATCGGCACTCGTGGCGGCGGACTGAACCCTCAGAGCTCGGGCAGGGTGATCTCGTGGACGAACCGCACCTCGCTGCCGCCACCCTCGGCCACCGTCACCTCCGCCTCCAGCCGGAGTTGCTCGATGAAGCACAGGCTCTCCGCGTCGTCGGCGCACCAGATCAGCACGGCTTCGCCGGCCAGCGTGCCGCTGCCTGGCGAGAAGTTCGCTTCGATCACGGCCGGCAGCGCCGTGCCCGTGAGGTCGGAGGTGCCGAGTTCTGCGACGCCGCCCTCGACGGACCACTCCACCGACGAGGGGGCATCCTCGTTGACCTTGTAGCCCTCGGGCAGGACGACGTCGAGCACGATCGAGCCCGCCCCCGGCGCCACCGTCACAGCGCCGGCGTCGACCACGTCCTCGATGGCGCCCGCGCCGGCGGGCTGGAAGTTCTCGATGCCCTTCAGCAGCAGCGTCGACGCCTCGCCGGAAGCGAGGTCGACGAACCGCACGACGTGGTTGTTGGTATCGGCGACATAGGCGACCCTGTCGACCACGTGCAGCCCGCCCGGCTCGTAGAACAGCGGATCGGGCCCGTCCCGCCAGCCCGCCTCCCCTCCGAAGCGGGTCGTCACCTCGCCGGTCTCCGGGTCGGCCACCTTGAGCTTCGAGTTGTACGTGTCGGCGAACCACAGCTCGCCGTCGTGGTAGCTGACTCCCAGCGGGTGCTGGAGGCGGGCGGCGGTGCCCACCCCGTCCTCGTCGCCGAAGTCGAACAGCGACTCGTCGGCGCCGGCGAGCACGTCGACCTCGTCGGTCGCCAGGTCGACGTAGCGGATCGACGACGACTCCGAGTCGGCGAACCACAGCCGGCCGCCACCGAGCGACACGCCGCTGGGCTGCGCCAGCTCGGCGTCGTCCCTGCGGGCGTTCTTCGTGCTCTCGCGGCCGTTGCCCGCGAAGGGCGTCGCCTCCCCGGTCGTCACATCGACGGTCCAGATCTGGTGGCTGCCCGCCATCGCCACGTACAGCGTGTCCCCATCCAGGGTCACGTCCCACGGCGAGTGCAGCGCCACGTCGGTGCCGGTGCCGCCCCGCGGCGGGAATCGCCCCTGGCGGCCGGTGCCGGCCAGCGTCCCCACGTCGCCGGTCGCCACGTCGATGGTGCGGATCGCATGGTTGCCCAGGTCGGCGACGTACAGCAGGCCGCGTGCGGGGTCGAGCCACAGCCCCTGCGGCTGGTCGAGCTCGGCCGCGGCCGCCGGCCCGTCGGCGTAACCCTTGGTGCCCGAACCCCACACCGCCAGCACCTCGCCGTCCGAGATGCGGGCCGCCACGACCCGGTGGTGGTTGGTGTCGGCGACGAACAGCCGGTCGCCGGTCGGGTCGGCGTGCACCTTGCCGGGGAACGAGAGGATGGTGGCGGGCAGCCCGTCCCGCTCCAGTCCCAGCTCGAGCGGCGTGGTGTCGAGCTGGCCCCGGGCCGCGAACTCGTTGACGAGCGACAGGATCACGGGCTGCACCACCGCGTACACCCCCTCACCCTCGTGCCCGCCGACGACGTTGCCGGCCGGATCGACCACCGCGATGGTGGGCCAGGCCCGGGCGCCCCAGCTCCGCCACACCTCGAAGTCCCGGTCGTTCACCACCGGGTGCTCGAGGCCGTACCGCAGCACCACGTTGCGGATGTTGTCCGTGCCGCCTTCCTGGGCGAACTTCGCCGAGTGCACGCCGATCACGACCAGCTCGTCGGCGAACTCCCGCTCCAGCCGCTCCAAGTCGGGGATGATGTGGATGCAGTTGATGCAGCCGTACGTCCAGAAGTCGAGCAGCACCACCTTGCCGCGCAGCTCCGCCAGCGACAGCGGCCGGTCGGTGTTGAGCCAATCGAGCCCGTCGGGGAACTCGGGCGCGGGATCCACCCCGGCGTATGACCGCGACGGCGCCGTCGGCTCCGCCGCCTCCTCCGGCACCGAGGATTCCGGGACGGGAGTCTCTGCGGGGGCGGTGGTGGTGTCCTGCACGTCGTCCGTCGCAGTGCATGCAGCGGTGAGCAACGAGAGTACGGCGATCGCGACGAGAGAGCGCATGGGGCTGCGTCGCAGGATACGGCCGGGAGGGCGCAAATCACCGGTGGTGGCGGTGAACTTCCTAGGAACGATTGCGGGAGGGATCCTCGATCGTGTAGGTGGCGACCGCCAGGCCGGCCGCCAGGGCCCGCTCCAAGTACTCATCCTGGCCGGCGGGCCACTGCAGTCCCGACGGGTAGGCGCCCGCCGCGGCGGTGATCGCTCCCGCAGCCAGGGCGATGCCCTCCAGGTGCCCGGCGTGGTCGGCGACGCCCACCACCCGCTGGGCGACGCCGTCGGCGACGACGCCCGTCATGCGGATCATCGCCCCGGCCCAGTCGCCGGGACCCGGCGCCACGAACCGCCGGGTCGGCACGGTCGCCGGCTGGTCGTCGTCGGTGACCTCGTCGCCCCAGCGGGGGCCCACCGGCTTGGGGAACGCCAGCGCCTCCCCCTTGCGCAGCGCCCGACCCGGCGTCGTCCAGGCCACGCTCACCTCGAGCGCCTCGTCGGTGCGGGCCAGCTCGTGCGAGGCGAGCGCCGCCGCCAGGCCGGCTGCGAGGCTGGCCCCTACCAGCAGGGTCAGCCCCCGTTCGGCGTAGCGCTCGCCGAGGTCGCGAGCGACGTCGCGGTCGCTCCACAGGTCCGACCACAGCACGCACGAGACCCCGGCGTCGAGGGCGGTCTCCGCCACTTCGAAGGGGTCGTCGACCTCGTCGGACGCCAGCAGGTCGAATCCGGTGAGGTCGTCGATGCGGCGCGCCCGCATGTCGTCGGGGTTGGTGAACGACCGGCGGTACATCCCCAGCTCGGCCAGGCCCCGCTCTGCCAGCAGGATGCGGCCGGCGCGGATGCCCGGCTCCGCCACCGGCAGCAGTGCGATCCTCACGCCCGGTGGACGGGCTGCCAGGTGCCCTCCTGCGCAGGCGGCTTGACCGGCCGGCGCCGCAGGGCGGCCGCGACGACCAGGGCTACGAATGCCACGACCGCTCCGACGCTGCGCTTCATGACGGGCAGTGTAGGGGGTGGAGCGGGGGCGGGGCCGGGCCGGTAAGCTGGCCGTCGCCCGGGCCTGCCCGGGTGCCTGCGAGGTCCCTGCTGGCCAATGGCGGCGGGGCGCAAGAGCGAAGTCCGGTGCGATCCCGGCGCTGACCCGCAACTGTGATGCCCCGATCGGGGACGAGCCAGGTCGCCTGCCTCCCGGGCGTGGACGAGCTCTCGGAGGCACGGGGCGGCACCACCGGATGTCCCTCACCCCTCCGACCGGAGAGAGGACGAGCGACATGCGATGGATTCATGTCCCGCTGCTGCTCCTCGTCGTCGTCGCCGCGGCCTGCGGCGACGGAGGGTCCAGCGAAACGCCGGCGACGGTCACGACCATCACGCTCGCATCGACGCCGCCGGACGCTCCGGCCCGGGTCGTCTCTCTCTCGGCGACCCACACGGAGATGCTCTACGCCGTGGGCGCCCAGGACCAGATCGCGGGCACCGACCTCACGTCCAACTTCCCGCTGCCCGCCGAGGAGACCCCCAAGGTCGACGCCTTCAACTTCGACGTCGAGGAGGTGGCGGCCCTCGACCCCGACCTGGTCGTGCTGGCCTTCGACTTCGCAGGAGAGGTCGCCGCGCTCGAGGCCGTGCAGATCCCCACGCTGCTGCTGCCGCCCCCCACGACCCTCGACGGCGCATACGACCAGCTCCGGGAGCTGGGCGAAGCCGTAGGCCGGGGGGAGGAGGCCGCGGCGCTGGCCGGCGAGATGCAGACAGCGATCGACGAGATCGTCGGCGCCGCCACGGCCGGGGGGGACCCGGGCACCGTGTTCCACGAGATCGACAACACGCTGTTCAGCGCCAACTCGAGCACATTCATCGGCGACGTCTACTCGCGGTTCGGGTTCGAGAACATCGCAGACGAGGCCGCCGACGAGTTCGGGTCGGGCTTCGTGCAGCTCAGCCCGGAGTTCGTCCTCGACGCCGATCCCGACTTCATCTTCCTCGGCGACGCCGGCTTCGGGGAGACCGCCGAGACCGTCGCCGCCCGCCCCGGCTGGGACCAACTCACCGCGGTGCAGGAGGGCCGGGTCGTCGAGCTGGACAGCGACATCGCGGGCCGGTGGGGCCCGCGCTCCGTGGAGCTCGTCCGCCAGATCGGGCAGGCGATCGTGGCATCGCAGGGCGGATGACCGCCGCTGCGGCGCCCGTCGCCCCCGCCCGGCTGCGTTTCCGGCCGCTGGCGGTCGCCGGCGTGGCACTGGCCGGGGCGATGGTGCTCGGGGTGAGCCTCGGGCCCGCCTCGCTTCCGGTCGGCGGCGTGTTCCTCGAGATCCTCGATCGGATGCCGCTCGTGACGGTCGACTCGGGGCTCAGCGAGCGGGAGGCCGCCATCGTCTGGCAGTTACGCGTGCCGCGCGTGGTGCTCGGGGCGCTGGTCGGGGCGATGCTCGCCACCGCCGGGGGCGCCTACCAGGGCGTGTTCCGCAACCCGCTGGCCGATCCGTACCTGCTCGGCGTGGCCGCAGGAGCGGGGCTGGGCGCCACGATCGTCATCGCCGCCGGCGCCGGCGGGCCGGGCATCGCCGTCGCCGCTGCCGCGTTCGCCGGCGCGATCGCCGCAGTGGTCCTCACCTACGCGCTGGCCCGCACCGGCGGGGTGGGCAGCACCGCCAACCTCATCCTCGCCGGCGTCGCGGTGGCCGCCTTCTTCACCGCCGCGCAGACGTTCGTTCAGCAGCGGGCGGCCGACACCATACGCGAGGTGTTCTCGTGGATCCTCGGCAGGCTGGCGACGGTTGGGTGGGCCGAGGTGGCGCTGCTCGCCCCGTTCGTCGCGGTGTCGGCGGCCGTGCTGTTCGCGTCGCGGCGGCTGCTGGACGTACTGGCCGTGGGGGAGGAGGAGGCGGGCACCCTGGGGGTGCGCACCGACCGGCTGCGGCTCGTGGTGGTCGCCGCCGCCACGCTCGGCTCGGCGGTGGCCGTGGCGGTGAGCGGCCTGATCGGGTTCGTCGGGATCGTCGTGCCGCACACGGTCCGGCTGCTGGCCGGGCACAGCTACCGGCTGATCCTGCCCCTGGCGTTCGTCGGTGGGGCGGCGTTCCTCGTGTTCGCCGACCTGCTGGCCCGGGTGATCATCAGCCCGGGGGAGCTGCCGATCGGGGTGGTGACCGCGTTCGTGGGGGCGCCGTTCTTCGCCGTGGTCCTGCGCACCAGCCGGCGGATCACGTGAGCGGCATCGTGTGCCGCGGCGTGCACGCCGCCTACAACGGGCGGCCCGTGCTGCGCGGTATCGACCTCGACGCCGGGCCGGGGGAGTGGGTGGCAGTCATCGGGCCGAACGGCGCCGGCAAGAGCACGCTGCTGCGGGTGATCGCCGGCACGGTCGCCGGGACCGGCGACGTGGAGGTCGGCGGCCGCCCTGCGGCGACGATGAGCCGGCGGCAACGGGCGCGGGCGGTGGCGGTGGTGCCGCAGCATCCCAGCATCCCGCCCGGGATGGCCGTGCTCGACTACGTACTGCTGGGCCGCACGCCGTACCTGCCGTTCTGGGCCGGCGAGGGCGCCGGCGACGTCGCCCGCGCCATGGCGGTGCTCGAGCGGCTCGAGATCGGCGAGCTGGCCGGCCGCCGCCTCGACCACCTCAGCGGCGGCGAGCTGCAACGGGCGGTGCTCGCCCGGGCGCTGGTGCAGGACGCGGCCGCCTTGTTGCTCGACGAGCCGACCACTGCGCTCGACATCGGTCACCAGCAGCAGGTGCTGGAGCTGGTGGACGAGCTGCGGCGCGAGCGGGGCCTGGTGGTGCTCAGCGCGATCCACGACCTGACGCTGGCCGCCCAGTACGCCGACCGGCTGGTGCTGCTCCACGACGGGGTGGTGGTGGCCCGCGGCACCCCGGAGGAGGTGCTCACCTCGAAGGTGCTGACGATGCGCTACGGCGCGTCGGTGACGGTCCTGCGGGACGAGGCCGGCGGGCTGGTGGTGGCGCCCCGCCGGGCTCAGACGGCGACGTCGAAGGCGGAGCCCACCAGGTAGGCGATCAGGCCCCCGCCGGCGGCGATCGCCAGGTTCTCGGCGCCGCTGCGCCACGGGTTGCCCCGGGTGGCCAGCGTCTTGAAGGCCCCCACCCCGAACAGGGCGATGCCGCTCAGCACGGCCGCCCACACCAGGCCCGCCTCCGGGCTGCC
>JBFJZV010000101.1:0-11913 GCA_041621915.1 Acidimicrobiia bacterium
CGAGCATCGCGCTGCACCGCCGCCACGGCTTCCGGCCGGTCGGGATCAGGGAGCGCCTCGGCAGGCACCACGGGCGGTGGCGCGACGTCGCCCTGTTGGAGCGGCGCAGCTCCCGCATCGGCGTCGACTGATCCTTCCCTTCGAGCGGCACCTCGGGCCACGGGTCGGCTGTGGACGCGAAGGACCGAAGGACTGACCTTCCGCCGATCCCCGACGGGCGGCTTGTGAGTCGTGAGTCCGTGCTGATTTCGCCGAGTCATCGGCGTTCCTGGCAAGGACGCACGACGAAGGCGCATCGGTGGATGCGTCGAGGAGGAGGACGCCGCCAGGGGGGTCGAGGGCCGGCGAAATCCTGTGCATGACTTGCGACTCGGGACACTACGCGCCCGCCAGCACCACGAGGTCGTCGCGGTGGATCGCCTCGCCGCCGACTTCTGAGCTGTGCTTTCCGAGCGAGGCCCGCAGCGCATCGGCGCCGAGCGCAACCAGCCCCTTGCCGACGAGGTCGCCGCCGGGGCCCAGCACCTCCACCGCCGCCCCGGCTCCGAACTCTCCGGCGACGGACGTGATGCCGACGGCCAGCAGCGACTTGCCGTGGCGCACCAGCGCTCGCACCGCGCCGGCGTCGATGCCGAGCCGGCCCTCGGCGGGCTGCCCGAACGCCACCCACAGCTTGCGCGCCGACAGCTTCTCCTCGTGCGGAGCCACCCACGTTCCGATCTCCTCGCCGGTAACGACGCGGGCGACCACGTCGGGCTCGGAGGCCGAGGCCACCACCGTCGGGATGCCCGACCAGGCGGCCATGCGGGCGGCGGCGACCTTGGTCGCCACTCCCCCCGAGCCCAGCGGGCCCGACGCGCCCCGTTGGACGTCGTCGAGGACCTCGTCCGTGTACCGCACCGCGTCGAGCAGCTCGGCGTCGTCGTCGAACCGGGGATCACCGGAGTACAGGCCGGCGGTGTCGGTGAGGATGATGAGGATGCCGGCCTCGACCAGGTGGGACACCACCGCGGCGAGCCGGTCGTTGTCGCCGAGCCGCAGCTCATCGATGACCACGGTGTCGTTCTCGTTCACGATGGGCACCACGCCCTCGGCGAGCATCCGGCCCAGCGCGGCCCGGGCATGCAGGTACTGGCCGCGGTTGGCGAGAACGTCCTTCGTCAGGAGCACCTGGCCGACGACCCGGCCGCGCGCCGAGAACTCCCGCCCGTACCTCTCCATGAGCCGGCCCTGGCCGACTGCGGCGGCCACCTGAAGGCCCGGCAGGTCGCGTGGTCGCGCATCCAGACCGAGGACGGGCAGCCCGGCCGCCACCGCACCCGACGACACCAGCACGGCGGGCCGTCCACCGTCCCAGACCGCGCCCACGTGATCGGCGACCCTCGCCACCGCAGCGTCGTCCAGTCCGACGCCGGCCTTGGTGAGCGACGACGAGCCGATCTTGACGACGACGGGCCGGCCCGCCGGAGCCGGCGCCCTCACTCCTCCTCCCCGGCATCACCTCGGAACTCGAAGACGAGGTCGCCGATGCGCACGTCGTCGCCGGGCTCGGCCCCGGCGGCCCGCAGCGCATCCTCGACACCGAGCCGCGCCAGGCGGCGGGCGGCGAAGTCGGCTGCCTCGGGCACGGTGAGGTCGGCGAGCCCCACTGCCCGCTCGGCGGCACGTCCCCGCACCACCCATTCCTCGCCGTCATGGTCGATCTCGAAGCCCGGCGCCACCGGACGGTGCAGCACGAACCCCTCGCGCTCCGGTGCCGCCCGTTCAGCCCGGTCGACCAGGTCCGCGACCGCGTGCATGAGCCGCTCCAACCCGTCGCCGGCGACGGCCGAGACGACGTGGACGGGCGCGCCGGTCTGCTGCTCGAGCGCAGCCGCATCAACGGGGCCGAGATCCGCCTTGTTGACCGCGACGATCCTCGGCCTCGCCGCCAGCTCCTCGGCATGGCGCTCCAGCTCGGCGATCAGCACCGCGTGCTGGTCGGCGATCCCGGTCTCCTGCAGCGGCGATGGGTCCAGCAGGATCACCAGCACCCGCGCCCGTTCGGTGTGGCGCAGGAAGTCGTGGCCCAGGCCGCGGCCCTCGGCGGCGCCCTCGATCAGCCCGGGGATGTCGGCGAGCACGAACTCCCGGTCGGCGACCGTCACGACCCCGAGGTGGGGCTCGAGCGTCGTGAACGGATAGTCGGCGACCTTGGGGTGGGCGGCGGACACCCGGCTGATCAGCGTGCTCTTTCCCGCATTCGGGAAGCCGACCAGAGCGGCGTCGGCGAGCAGCTTGATCTCCAGCTCCACGGCTCGCTCCTCGCCGTACTCACCCTGCTCGGCGAACGTCGGGGCCTTGTGCTCCGGGCCGGCGAACGCTGCGTTGCCGCGTCCGCCCCGCCCGCCGCGGGCCACGCGGATCTGCTGGCCGGGCTCCACGAGGTCCGCCAGCACGGCGCCGTCCTCGTCGTGGACCACGGTGCCGAGCGGCACCGAGAGGTGGAGATCCTCGCCGCGCCGGCCGTGCTGGAGGTCGCCCCGACCGTGGGCGCCGGAGCCGGCGCGGCGGTGCGGGCGGCGCCGATATTCCAGGAGGGAGGCCATGTGGGGGTCGGCGACCAGGTACACGTCGCCGCCGGGGCCGCCCGAACCGCCATCGGGCTTCCCCCGCGGGCGGCCCTTGACTCGACGGAACGATGCGACGCCGGCTCCCCCGTCGCCGCCCCGCGCGTGCAGCGTGAGCCGGTCGACGAACACGGGCTGGCGCCGCCTCCGCTACTCGTCGAGGAGGACGCTCACCAGGCGGCGACCACGCCGCGAGCCGTACTCGACGACGCCATCGGCCTTGGCGAACAGCGTGTCGTCCTTCCCGCGGCCGACGTTCCAGCCGGGGTGGATGCGGGTGCCTCGCTGGCGGACGATGATCGCACCGGCGGTGACCCGCTGGCCGTCGAACACCTTCGGCCCGAGCCGCTTGGAGTGAGAGTCGCGCCCGTTCCGGGTGGACCCACCGGACTTGGTCTTGGACATGACTTACTCCTCCTCGCCGCCGTCACCGGTGTCGGCTGCGGCATCTTCGCTATCGGCCGGCTTCGCCCCGGCCTTTGGCTTCTTGGCCTCAGGCTTCGCCTCGGGCTTGGCTTCCGGCTTCGCCTCCGCCTTCTTCGCTTCCGGCTTCGCCTCGGGCTTGGCTTCCGGCTTCGCCTCGGCCTTGGCTTCCGGCTTCGCCTCGGCCTTGGCTTCCGGCTTCGCCTCCGCCTTCTTCGCTTCCGGCTTCGCCTCGGCCTTGGCTTCCGGCTTCGCCTCGGGCTTGGCCTCCGCCTTCTTCTCGGCGGCTGGCTTGGCGGCCGCCGACTTGGGCTTGCCGGACGCCACGTCGGAGATGTCGACGATCTCGATCCGCGTGTACTTCTGGCGGTGTCCCTGGCGGCGGCGGTAGCCGGTCTTGGCCTTGTACTTGAAGATGTCGATTTTCGGGCCTGCCGACGGGCCGAGCACCTTGGCCACGACCTTGACGTCCGCGAGCTCGTCGCGGCCGGAGATCACCGTGCCGTCCTCATGCACGACGAGCAGCGGCGTGAAGGTGACCTCGTCGTCGGCGCGCAGCCGCTCGACGTCGATGACGTCGCCGGCGCGCACCTTGGCCTGCTTGCCGCCCGTGCGGATGATCGCGTACATGTGTCGGGACACCTCGGAAGGGGGGACATCGATATGTTAGCCGGATGTCGGGGCGGGCCTAACCCTCAGCTGCCCGTTTGCCGCGGGAGATCGGGGCGCCGGCGGTGGCGGCCTCCTCGTGCAGGAGGATGCCCCGTCCCTCGCACTTGTCGCATGTCTCGGAGAACGTCTCCAGCAGCCCGTCGGACACGTTCTTGCGGGTCATCTCGACGAGCCCGAGGTTGGACACGTCGAACACCTGGGTGCGGGTCTTGTCCTTGGCGAGGTGCTCCTTGAGCCTCGTCAGCACCGCCTGGCGGTTGGCGGCTTCCTCCATGTCGATGAAGTCGATGACGATGATCCCGCCGATGTCGCGCAACCGGAGCTGCCGGGCGATCTCCTCGGCCGCTTCCAGGTTGTTCTGGAGCACGGTCTCCTCGAGGTTGGAGTGACCGACGAAACGGCCGGTGTTCACGTCGATCACGTGCAGCGCCTCGGTCGACTCGATGACAACGTGGCCGCCCGAGGGCAGCCACACCCGGCGGTCGAGTGCCTTGCGGAGCTGGTCTTCGACGTGGAACCGCTCGAACAGCGACAGCTCGTCCTCGTACTGCCGCACGATGGAAGCCAGCTCCGGGGCGGTGCGATTCAGGTAGCCGGTCACCCGCTCGTAGGTGTCCTTGTCGTCGATGAGCAAGCGCCGGAAGTCCTTGGTGAGGTGCTCGCGGATCACCCGGATCTCGAGCGGCGGCTCTTCGTGCAGCAGAGCGGGCGCAGAGGCGGAGGCCGCTCGCTCCTGGATGACCTCCCAAGTCTCGGCGAGGCGGGCGACGTCGGCGGTGAGATCCTCCTCGCTTGCCCCGGCGGCGGCGGTGCGAACGATGACGCCTGCGCCGTCCGGACGGATCTTGGACACGACTCGGCGCAGCCGCTCCCTCTCGTCATCGGGGAGGCGGCGGCTGATGCCTTTCATGTCGGATGCCGGCGCCAGCACCAGGTAGCGGCCGGCGAGGCTGATCTCGTTGGTGAGGCGGGCGCCCTTGTGGCCCATGGCGTCCTTCACCACCTGCACCAGCAGGTCGTCGCCGGGCGACAGTGCCTTCTCGATGCGGGGGCGGCGCTTGCCGTACTCATCGGGGTCGTACTGGATGTCGCCGGCGTACAGGACACCGTTCTTGCCCTCGCCGAAGTCGACGAACGCCGCCTCCATGCCGGGCAGGACATTGCGGACCTTCCCGAGGTAGACGTTCCCGATGAGCGACTGCTTGTCCGACCGGGCTACGTAGTGCTCGACCAGCACGGGGCCCTCGAGGATGACGATCTGCTTCTGATGCGGCATCGTGCGCACCAGCATCTGCTTGCGGTCGGTCTCGGGTGGGGTGATGACCTCGAACTGCGGGCGGGGCCTCGGCCGGGGACGCCGATCGCGCGTCCTGGCCCGGCTGCCGCTGCGGGGCTTGGTGGCGGTGCCCGAACCGCCGGAGCGGCGGGACGACGACTTGGTCTTGGCGCCGCGGTCGCCGTTACGGTCGGCTGGCGGCGCCGGCTCGGGCTCGGGTTCGGGGCGGGGGGTGACCTTGCGGATCTCGACGGTCGAACCGCCCACCTTGCGGATCTTGCGCTCCTCGACCGCGTCGTCGCCCACTCCCTTGCGGACGACCACGGGCCCCTTGCGTCGGAACAGTGGCATGGAGACGTCTCCTTGGCCGCCGGGCGAGATCGCCCGCGGCGGTGTTGTGGATGGGGTGGCCCGACCCCGGCATGGCCCGGCGCGCCATCGTCTGCACGCGGGCCGCAGCGCCGTCGCCTTCCGGCAAGGAAGGGGGCCGCGACCCGGGAGGTGTGCTGGCAGGCATGGCGAGCGTCCCCGGTCGTCGTCGGGCAATGGGTAGGTCGCGAAGAACGCGACCCGGCGTAACGAACATTAGCAGCGGCCCGCCGCCTAACCCAGAATGCGACCCGCGGTCAGATGCCGGCGATCTCCAGCCGCTCCTGCGGGCGCTCCGCCGGGTCGTAGCAGCGGCGACAGCGGGCCTCGTACGCGCCTTGGGCGCCGAGCACCACGAGGTCGTCGGAGTCGACCACCCGCTGGGTGAACAACCCGGGGCCGCCGCAGCGGTGGCAGACCGCGAGGGTCTTCGTCACGTACTCGGCGCGCAGCACCAGTTCGGGCATCGGGCCGAAGGGCCGGCCGAGGTAGTCGAGGTCGAGCCCGGCGACGATGACCCGCTTCCCGCTTGCGGCCAGGTCGGCGCACGTCTCGACCAGCTCCTGCTCGAAGAACTGCGCCTCGTCGATACCGACGATCTCGGTGCTGCGGCGCAGGGACGCCACCAGCTCGGCGGCGTCCGCCACGGGCTCGGCGGCCACCGACAGCCGGCTGTGCGACACGACCGCCGTATCAGCGTAGCGGTCGTCGAGCGCCGGCTTGAACGTCTGGTTGGGCACCCGTGCCAGCTGGTAGCGGGTGATGCGCCTGATCAGCTCTTCGCTCTTGCCCGAGAACATCGGCCCGGCGATGACCTCGACCCAACCCTCTTCGCCTCGCCATTTCATGGCGGGAGAGGTTACCCGTCGGCTACGACGCGGAGAGACGCAGCCCCGCCGACGCGGTACGGGGTTGGCTCCAGGCGGCGGCTGCGACGCCGCCCCGACATAGGACCAGCCCCGGCGGCGGCCCCCAGCCGAGAGGGCCCCAACCCGACGCACGGCGCCCCCACAGCCCGGGTCGGCTGCCATGTGAAACAAGCGGATGTTCGCCCCGCCCAACCCGCGGCGGCAGCCGCAGCCGCAAGGGCCCGTGGTGCCCTCCCCGCCCAACCAGCGGCACGGGGTTGGCTCCAGGCGGCGGCTGCGACGCCGCCCCGACATAGGACCAGCCCCGGCGGCAGCCCGCAGCCGAGAGGGCCCCAACCCGACGCACGGACCCCCCACAGCCCGGGTCGGCTGCTAGAGAATCTGCCGCTCGCCGGGAACGGGCGAGCGCTGCAGCCACATCGCGTGGGCCAGGCCGAGGGCGAGCGCCATGGCGACGAAGCTGGAGCCGCCGGAGCTCATCAGCGGCAACGGCAGGCCGGTCACCGGCATCAGGCCCATCGTCATGCCGACGTTGATGAACACATGGAACACGATCAGCGACGCCACCCCCGCCACCAGAAGCTGCCCGAAGCGCGTGCGAGCGCGCGCCGCGATCATCACTAATCGCCAGGTCACCAGCGCATATAAGAACAACACCGCAGCGCCGCCGACGAAGCCGAGTTGCTCGGCGATCGCCGTGAAGATGAAGTCGGTCGACTGGGCCGGCACGAACGACAGGTTGGTCTGCTCCCCGGCGAACAGTCCCTTGCCGAAGATCTGTCCGCTGCCGATGGTGATCCGGCTCTGGTTCTGGTTGTAGTTGGCGTTCTCCTGGTCGCTCTCCTGGTCCAGGAACGCCGTGAGCCGCTCGAGCTGGAAGTCCCTGAGCACGCCCAGACTGAGCACCACCCCCAGCCCGATGAACGCGGCCAGCGCCAATGCGACGATCTGGCGCATGGTCGTGCCGGCGACGAACAGCATCGCCAGCCCCACGAAGCCGAACACGATCATCGTGCCCAGGTCGGGCTGGAGGAAGATCAGCAGCGACGGCACCCCCACCAGGCCCACCGCCCGGAAGACCCGGCTCCAGCGCATGTACCCCTCCTCCGCCGGGGCGAGCAGCGCGGCCAGCGTCATGACGATGACCGGCTTGGCGAACTCGGAGGGCTGGAGCTGGTAGCCGCCGAAAGCGATCCACCGCTGCGCACCCTTCGCCTCGTCGCCGAAGGGGAAGACGGCTAGCAGGATGAGCACGACACCGGCGTAGGCGAACGGCACCAGCGACCGCAGCGTGCGCTCCTTCACCAGCGACGCGCCGATGAACGCGGCGGCACCGAACGTCACGAAGATGGCCTGGCGGCGCATGTCGAACGTCGACGGCAGGCCGAACGCCTCCAGCCGGGAAGCCGACGCGCTGTACACCATCAGCACGCTGAGCGCGCTGAGGGCGGCGATCGCCCCGATGAGGACGAAGTCGGGCCGCATGGCGCGCTCTCGCTCCGCCCAGGCGACCCGCGATCCGGCGAGGGTGGCCACGCTCAGTCCGCTTCCTCGCCGGGGATGATCTCGTCGCCGACTTCCTGGCCGAGCAGCAGGTACTCGAACACCTGGCGGGCGGCGGGGGCGGCGATCCGACCGCCGCTGCCGCCCCCGTCGACGACGATCGCGATCACGTGCTGCGGGTCGTCGATCGGGGCGACACCCACGAACCAGGCGGTGTTGATGTCCTTCGACTTGTCGATCTCTGCGGTGCCGGTCTTGCCGCCGATCTGGTTGCGGACCCCGGCCGGCAGCGTGGAGAACGCCACCCGGGCGGTGCCGTTGTCACCGTTCACCACTCGGCGGAGGTCCTCCCGCATGAAGGCGGTCGTCGAGGGCGCCAGCTCGTAGATGCCGAGTTCCCTCGGCTGATTGACGAAGACCTCGCCGCCTTCGCGGTCCACCACGCGGTCCACGATGCGGGGCCGCCACACCGTGCCGCCGTTGACGAGGGAGGCGTAGGCGTTGGCGACCTGCAGGGGCGTCGCCAGCACGTCGCCCTGGCCGATGACAACGTTCATCACGTCGCCGCCGAGCCACGTGCTGTCCGAGCGCACCCGGCCCGGCGACTCCCGCTGCGCCCGTTCGAACCACTCCCGATCCGGGACAAGGCCCGCCTGCTCGAACGGCAGGTCGATGCTCGACTCGGCGCCGAACCCCATCGCCCGCGCCCACTCCTGGATCTGGGCTTCGTCGTACAGCTCGCCGCGGGCGCCGGACTCGCTCCACACCCGCAGCGCGATCGACCAGAAATACAGGTCGCACGACTGCTCCAGGGCTCCGTGCAGGTCGACGAGCCCGTGCCCCTCGGGCTTCCAGTCCCGGAAGGTCTGGCGCGACTCGTCGCCGAGACGGAACTCCACCAGCCCGCTGCAGAAGAACCCAGCCTCGGCGCTCGGGGCGGCGGCCTCGTCGGGGAAGATGCCGTCCTCCAGCGCCATGACGTAGGCGACGGACTTGAAGGTCGAGGCGGGCGGGTAGAGGCCCTGGATCGCGAAGTTGTTGAAGGCGCCCAGGTTCTTCTGCAGGTCCCACTCGCGCCGGGTGAGCCCACCGACGAAGTCGGCGGGGTCGAAGGACGGGATCGACGCCATGGCCTGGATCGACCCGTCGCGCGGGTCCAACACGACACCGGCTGCCCGCACCGCCAGCTCGCCCTCGCCCCGGGCCAGCGCCAGGGCGTTGTCGAGCGACTGCTCGAGAGCCTGTTGCACACCGAGGTCGAGATTGAGGACGACCGTGGCGCCGGGCTCGGCCCGTTCCCGGCCCTCCACCGACAGGATGTTACGGCCGGCGTCCACCCGGTACTTCACGAGACCCCGCGCGCCGCGCAGCAACTCGTCGTACTCCCGCTCGACGCCGAACTTCCCGACGACGTCGTCGGGGCGGATGCCGGGACGCTCCAGGTCCCGGGCGTCGGGGCTGCCGATGTACCCGATCACGTGCGCCGCCGCCGTGCGCTGCGGGTAGGTGCGCACCGGAAGCTCTTCGATGGCGACGCCGGGGAACTCCTCGGCGTGCTCCCGCACGAACAGCGCGTCGGCGGCTGCCACGTCCTCGCCGACCACGACGCGGCCACCCGAGCCGGCGTCGGTGAACAGCGTCTCGACCTCGGAAGCCGGCATGTCGAGCAGGGTGGCGAGACGCTCGATCACCTCCGGCTCGCGCTCCGCGGGCACCAGCGAGCGATCGACGACGATCGCGCTCGCCGCCCGGGTCGCGGCCAGCACCTCGCCGTTGCGGTCCCGGATCTCCCCCCGGGGCGCCGGGCTGTCGATGATCTTGATCTGCTGGCGGGCGGCCGCGACGTCGTACTCGTCGCCACGCGCCACCTGCAACAGCCAGAGCTGCAGGGTGAGCACGACGAACGCGGCGAGGAACACAACGCCGAGCGCGGCGAGGCGCCAACCGAGCCTCATTGCAGGGGTAACGAACGAGCGGTCATGGGATCGCCCAAGGGTACCGCAGCCTTAGGAGTTTGCTGAGTGATGCCGTTGCGCAGATCGGCGTCCAGGCGCGCCAAGCGCAAGGACGCAGGTTCCGCCGCTATCAGTGTGCGATAACGGCGGGACCGAGGACACAGCGAGCGGCGATGACTGGGCGTCGAGATGCGTGACATGTATTGCTCAGCGGGCTCCTAGAGAAGCGCGCGAGTGCGGCGCCGAGGGGCCAGGAGGGCCGAGACCCCGGGTACCAACGCCAACGACAGGACGGTGGTGTAGATCGCCGTGAGCGTGACGATGCGCAGCAGGCCGTCCTGCGAGAGCAGGCGAAGGCCGAACAAGGTGCCCAGCAACAGGAACAGGCCCTCGCCCACCAGCGTCAGCACGAGCACGAACAGCGGGCTGAAGGCGGGCGCCTCCTCGAGGCGCGCCCGCACCCGCAGCGTGGCGAAGGCCACGACCGTCATCACCAGTGCCCACATCCCCAACGGCGACGAGCCGACCAGGTCGGTGAGGATGCCGACGCTGAAGCCGAACAGCACGGCCGGGTCGGGGTCCAGGTGGCGGGACACGGCGATCACCACCAGCAGCGGCAGGCTGGGGCTGGCGCCAAACGGGCGCAGATCGACGAAGAGGGTGGTCTGCAGGATCACTGCCGTCACTCCCAGCGCCAGGGCGATGCCGAGTTGGCGGGCGCTCATCCGCCCGCGGAGGCGTCGTCCGGGGGCGGCCCCTCGACGGGCGCCTCTCCGATGTCGGCGGGCGGCTCCTCCGGGATCCGTTGCGGGTCGGCCGGGTCCTCGGCGTCCTCGATGGGCTCGTCCGCCTCGGTGGTGATCAGCACCTTGACGAAGTCGACGCGAGAGAAGTCGACCCGGGGCTCCACCGTGGTCACCAGGGTGAAGCCCGCCTCTGCACTGGCGTCCTCCCGTACCGTGCCGACGCGCAGCCCGGGTGGGAAGCGGCCGCCGCCGGTCACCAGCAGGTCGCCTTCCCGCAGCTCCTCGCTGACCCGGGTCATCTCCAGCAGCAACGGCCCGTCGCCCTGGCCGGTGACCCAGCCCGCCTCCCCGGTGCCGAGCACCACCACCCCGACGCGCGAGATCGGGTCGGTGATGAGACGGACCGTGGCGGTGTGATCGCCGACCGGCTGCACGATGCGGCCCACCAGCCCGCTCTCGTCCACGACCGCCATCCCCTCCACGACACCGTCGCTGCGCCCCCGGTCGATGCGGCGGATGAGGTCGAAGTCGCTGACGCCCGCCGCGTACACCTGGCCAGTCACCGTGTCGATCCCGGCCGGGGTCTGGAGGTCGTGGATCGCCTCGAGCTGCTCCAGCCGGGCCAGCTCGGCGGCGTTCTCGTCGAGGCGCTGCTGGAGGCTCTCCACGTCGCTGCGCAGCCGGTCGTTCTCGCGTCGCAGATCGGCGAGGTTGGCGACGCCGTCGAAGAAGCCGACGACGGGGCGGGTCACCGCGGCGGCGACCTTCTGCACCGGGCTCACGACCGCCTGGGTGACGTCGCGGAGCGCGCCGGCGACGCCACCGCCCGAAGCGCGGACATCGAGCGTCGTGAGGACGAACGACACGATGATCAGCCCTACGAACAGCACGGTGCTGCGCTCGAAGCGCCTATAGCTCAGCAACGTCCACCTCCGGATGGGCGGGCCGCGGGCCGGGCCCGGGCGCCAGGTTCAGGGGCGGGCGCTCGACACCAGCACGCCCTGCAGCACGTCGAACTCCTCGAGGCACTGCCCGGAGCCGATGACCACTGACTGGAGCGGCCGCTCGGCGGTGATGATCGGCATCCCCGTCTCATTGGCGAGTCGCACGTCCAGGCCGTGCAGCAGCGCCCCGCCGCCGGTGATGACGATACCGCGCTCCATGATGTCCGCCGCCAGCTCGGGCGGGGTCTTGTCGAGCGTGAACTTGACGGCGTCGACGACTGCCTCGATGGGCTCCTCGATCGCTTCGCGCATCTCCTGGCTCGACAGCACCACGGTCTTCGGGAGGCCGGTGATCAGGTCCCGTCCTCGCACCTCGGCCGCCGGCTCCTCCGGCATCGGCCAGGCGGAGCCGATGGCCATCTTCACCTGCTCGGCGGTGCGCTCGCCGAGCATCACGTTGAACTCCTTCTTCACCCATTGGATGATCGCCTCGTCGAGCTCGTCGCCGCCGATCCGGATGCTCTTCGAAACCACGATGCCGCCCAGC
>JBFJZV010000102.1:0-11695 GCA_041621915.1 Acidimicrobiia bacterium
GGATGCGGGAACGGCCGCCTCGGGTGGTGCTCCTCGACCTGGGGCTGCCCGGCATGGACGGCACCGAGGTGTGCAAGAGGATCCGGGCCGGCTCCGACGTGCCGGTGATCATGCTCACCGCCCGCGACTCCGAGGTCGACAAGGTCGTGGGTCTGGAGATCGGCGCCGACGACTACGTCACCAAGCCCTTCTCGCCTCGCGAGCTGGTGGCCCGGGTCAAGGCGGTGCTCCGCCGCAGCGAGGAGCGGCCTGGCACTCACCGCACCATCGAGGTGGAGGGGTACACCATCGACTCCGGGCGCCGCGAGGTGCTGACGCCCGGCGGGGACACGGTGCGGCCCACCGCCCGCGAGTTCGACCTGCTGTGGTACCTGGCCGAGCACCGGGGCCTGGTGCTGTCCCGCGCCCAGATCCTCGAGGCGGTGTGGGGCTACGACTACTTCGGCGAGACCCGCACCGTCGATGTCCACGTGCGCCAGCTCCGCAAGAAGATCGACGGCGTCCCCATCGAGACCGTGTGGGGGGTCGGCTACCGGCTCGGCCCGTGAGGCGGCGTCTCTTCTGGGGCACCGTCGCGGTGGCGATCGTCACGCTGCTGATCGGCGGCGTCACCGCGTCGGTCCTGGTCGCCAACTCGGTCGCCGCAACCGAGCGCAACGAGTTCCTGCGCCAGGCCGAGGCGACGGGGCGGCTGATCCAGACCCAGCTCGAGCGCAACGCCGATGCCGCCGCCGGCGAGCAGCTCGCCCAGCTCAACGCGGTGCTGCAGGCAGCCGCCGCGATCGGCGGCCACGACTACCTGGAGGCCGTTGTCGCGTCGCGGCGGTTCGACCTGACGCTGCCCACCGACGCCCGGCTCGTGCCCTTGCTCCCGGCGCTGGCCGACGTGGAAAGGGGCGAGTCGTTCGAGGTCGACGTCGACGGCGAGTCGGTGACCGCGCTGGCCCTGCCGCTGCAGCTCGGGCCAGGGCGGCGGGCGGTGGTGGTGGTCGGGCGCACCGCGCCGCTGGTGCCCTGGCGGGTGGTGTTCGGCCGCTTCCTGCTGGCGGTCGCCGCCGCGGTCGCGCTTGCGGCGCTGCTCGCAGTGGCGTTGAGCCGCTGGCTGGGGAGGCGGCTCGACGGGCTGGCCACCGCGTCCGCCGCCATAGCGGAGGGCGACCTCGGCGCCCGCGCTCCGGTGCGGGGCAACGACGAGGTGGCGGCGGTGGCGCGCTCCTTCAACGAGATGGCCGAGCAGCTCGAGGCGGGCCGCCGCCGGGAGCGGGACTTCCTGATGAGCGTGTCGCACGACCTGCGCACCCCGCTCACCACCATCCGGGGATACGCCGAGGGCCTGGCCGACGACGCCATACCCCCGGACGACCTAGCCCGGGTCGGCGGGGTGCTGCACACCCAGGCCGGGCGGCTCAGTCGCCTGGTCGACGACCTGGTGCAGCTCTCCCGGCTCGAGGCGCGCCAGTTCGAGCTGCAGCCCGAGCCGGTCGACCTCGCCGCCCACCTCAAGGAGGTGGCGGAGGCGATGGCGGCCCGTGCCGACGCCGCCAGGGTGCGGCTGGCGGTGGACGTGGCCGACGTCGGCGTCGTGGTCGTCGACCCGGACCGCGTCGCCCAGGTCGCCGACAACCTCCTGGAGAACGCGCTCCGGTACACCCCGGAAGGCGGGACGGTGACGCTGCGACTGGCGGCCCGCGGCGCGGCCGTGGCCTTCACCGTCGCCGACACCGGGCCCGGCATCGACGAAGCCGACCTGCCCCACGTGTTCGAGCGCCTCTACGTCGCCCAGCGCTACCGCCCCGTGCGGCCCGAAGGCAGCGGGCTGGGCCTCAGCATCGTGCGGGAGCTGGTGGCGATCATGGGTGGCCGGCTCGAGGCGGCCAGCCGTCCGGGCGCCGGCACCTCCGTGACCGTGACACTGCCACCGTGACCCTCCCGCGGGCCGCCGCCTGAGACGCACCGGCGGCGCGGCATCCGGCCCACCGTACGATGCCCCGATGCTGCAGCCGATCCTGGATTCGGTCCGACGGCGGCTGCCAGCCGTGGTGGCCTCTCGCCCCCGGCTGGAGGCCGCGGCCGCCGCCGCTCCCGCGGCCCGCGACCTGGCGGCGGCGCTGGCCGCGCCTGGCCTGCAGGTCATCGCCGAGGTCAAGCGCCGCAGCCCGTCGGCTGGGTCGCTCGCCCCTGCGCTCGACCCCGCCGCCCAGGCCGCCGCCTACCAGGCCGGCGGGGCTGCGGCCGTGTCGGTGCTCACCGAGCCCGACCACTTCGGCGGCTCGCTGGACGACCTGCGGGCGGTGCGGGATGCCGTCGACCTGCCGATCCTCCGCAAGGACTTCACGCTCCACCCCGCCCAGGTGTGGGAGGCCCGCGCCGCCGGGGCCGACGCCGTGCTGCTCATCGCCGCCGTCCTCGACGACGAGGACCTCGCCGCGCTGCTCGCCGCCGCCGCCGCCGCCGGGCTTGCCGCGTTGGTCGAGGTGCACACCGCTGCCGAAGCGCGCCGCGCCGCCGCCGCCGGTGCCGGGCTCGTCGGCGTGAACAACCGCGACCTGGCCACGTTCAGGGTCGACCTAGCCACCGCCGAGGCCATCGCCCCCGAGCTGCCGCCCGATGCGGTGCGGGTCGCCGAGAGTGGCATCGGGGACGCCGCCGGGGCGGCCCGCATGGCGCGGGCGGGCTACCACGCGGTGCTGGTTGGCGAGGCGCTGGTTCGGGCCGCCGACCCTGCGGCGTTGGTGGCCGAGCTCAGGTCGGCCGGGGGAGAGTCGGCCGGGGGATAGGGTGCCGTCATGGTCATGACCCGTCCCGACCCCCGTGGGCGCTTCGGAGGCTTCGGCGGCCGCTTCGCCCCCGAGACCCTGATGCCCGCCTTGGAGGAGCTGGAGACTGCGTTCGCCGAGGCGTGGGCCGACGCCGGCTTCCGGGCCGAGCTCGCCGGGCTGCTGCGGGACTACGTCGGGCGGCCCACCCCGCTGTACGAGGCGGCCCGCCTGTCGGAGCGGCTCGGGCTGCGGCTGCTCCTCAAGCGCGAGGACCTCGCCCACACCGGCGCCCACAAGGTCAACAACACGGTGGGTCAGGCGCTGCTGGCCCGGCGGATGGGCAAGCCGCGTGTGATCGCCGAGACCGGAGCCGGCCAGCACGGCGTCGCCACCGCCACGGCCTGCGCTCTGCTCGGGCTTGAGTGCGCGGTCTACATGGGCGAGAAGGACATCGAGCGCCAGGCGCTCAACGTGTACCGGATGCGCCTGCTCGGCGCCGAGGTGATCCCGGTGACGTCGGGCGCCGGGACGCTGAAGGACGCAGTGAGCGAGGCGATGCGCGATTGGGTCGGCAGCGTCGAGACCACCCACTACATCATCGGCTCAGTGGTCGGTCCCCACCCCTTCCCGTGGCTGGTGCGCGAGCTGCAGCGCGTCATCGGCGACGAGGTGCTGGCCCAGCTCGGCGGCGACGACCCCGACGTGGTGGTCGCCTGCGTCGGCGGCGGTTCCAACGCGATGGGCATCTTCTACCCGCTGGCGGGGCGGGGCATCGACCTGGTGGGGGTCGAGGCCGGCGGCTACGGCCTCGATGCCGCCCACGGCGCCTCGCTGGTCGCCGGATCGCCGGGCGTGCTCCACGGCGCCCGCACCTACCTCCTCCAGGACGACGAGGGCCAGGTGATCGAGGCCCACTCGGTGTCGGCCGGGCTCGACTATCCGGGCGTCGGCCCGGAGCATGCCTACTTCAAAGAGAAGGGCATCGCCCGCTACGTGGCGGTGACCGACGCCGAGGCGCTGGAGGGGCTCGACCTGCTCGCCCGCACCGAGGGGATCATCCCCGCCTTGGAGCCCGCGCACGCGGTGGCCTGGGTGGCGAAGGAGGCCGCGTCGCTCGCCGACAAGACGGTGGTCCTCAACCTGTCCGGCCGGGGCGACAAGGACGTGCAGCAGGTGGCGGCGCTCCGTGACGGCTGAGCGGCTCGGCGAGCTGTTCGCCACGACCCGGGCCGAGCGGCGAGCTGCGCTGCTGCCGTACCTGACGGCGGGCCTGCCCGACCCGAGCCGCTCGCTGGAGATGTTCGCGGCGATGGCGGAAGGCGGCGCCGACGGGTTCGAGATCGGCATCCCCTACTCGGACCCCCTCATGGACGGACCGGTCATCCAGCAGGCCGCCAGCCGGGCGCTCGCCGCCGGCACGTCGCTGGACGTGGGCCTCGACCTGGTCGGCCACATCGTGGCGGCGACCGGCAAGCCGGCGCTGGCGATGACCTACGTCAACCCTGTGCTGCGGATCGGGGCGGCGCGATTCGCCGCCCGGCTGGCCGACGCCGGCGCCTCGGGGGCGATCATCGCCGACCTGCCATTCGACGAAGCCGAGCCGATCCGGGACGAGCTGGCGGAGCGAGGGCTGGGGCTGGTGATGTTCGCCGCCCCCACCACCGACGACGCCCGGCTGCGGCGCCTGGCCGCCGCGCGCCCGCTGTTCGTGTACGGCGTGGCCGACCTCGGCGTCACCGGCGAGCGGGCGCAGGTCGGCGGTCACGTGGCCGACCTGGCACGACGGGTGCGGCTGGTGACGACCGCCCCACTGGTCCTGGGCGTGGGCATATCGACCCCGGAACAGGCCGCCGCCCTCGGCCCGCTGGCCGACGGGATCATCGTGGGCAGCGCCCTGGTCCGCCGCGTGATGGAGGCCGCCTCGGTGGACGAGGCGGCCGAATCGCTACGAGCCGCGGTCGCCGACCTCCGCTCCGCTCTTGGCGCATAAGTCGGCCGACCCATTGCCATATCGGGGGCGGCGGGCCAACATCTGGGGGACGATGCATCAACCCTGGTACCGGGGGAGGGATTCGAACCCTCACGGGCATGCTGCCCAACGGATTTTGAGTCCGTCGCGTCTACCGTTCCGCCACCCCGGCGTAGGCGCGCATGGTACCGGTGCCGGGGCGCACCGCCCCGGCGCAGGTAGGCTCGACGGTCCATGATCACGCGCCTGCGTCTCCGAATGCGGGGTGAGCGGGGCGCCGCCCTGGTCGAGTTCGTCATCGTCGCCCCTCTGTTGATCCTGCTGTTGCTGGGAACGGCCGAGATGGGCCTCGCCATCCGGGATTGGCTCACGGTCACCTCTGCCAGCCGGTCCGGAGCGCGGATCGGCACCGCCGCTGCCAACAACCCGGCTGCGGACACCGCCATCCTCGGCGCGGTGGAGGCCGCCATGTCCACCTCCGACTTCAACTCGGTGACCTCGGTGTGGGTCTACGCGGTGACCCCGGCCGGCGACCGCGACCCGTCTCGCACCAACGTGTACCAGCGGACCGGCGTCGGCTGCGGGTGGAGTCCCTGCCCGGGCGGAGGCGGCGTCCCCTGGCCGCCCGCCAGCCGCAACGTGTCGCTCGGCAGCCTCGACACGCTGGGGGTGCGCGTGAACTTCACCCACTCGTGGATCACGGGCGTGCTCGGCCTCGCAGACGCCGACTGGAGCGACGACGCCGTGATGCGCATCGAGCCCCAGGAGTTCTGACCGTGCGACGCCCGTTCGGCGACCGCGGCGCGGTGCTCCCGCTCACGATCGTGTCGATCCTGGCGTTGGTTGGCTTCGCAGCGCTGGCGATCGACCTGTCGTGGGCCTACCTCAACGGTGCGCGCCAGCAGCGAGCCGCCGATGCCGCCGCGCTGGCCGCGGTCGTCGACCTCCCCCCGGACGCCCTCTGGCCGTCGTCCACCGCGTACGACACGGCGATCCGCGTCGCCGGTCAGAACGGCTACGACCCGGCCGAGGTCACTCCCAAGCAGGTGTTCACCGTCAACGGCAACCTCGTGCCGAACCGGGTCACCGTCGACGTGCGGCGAACGTTCGAGACGTTCTTCTTCGACATCTTCGGCATCGACACCCTCACGCTCACCCGCACCGCAACCGCCGAGTTCCTCCCGCCGCTGCAGCTCGGCAGCGACCAGCCCGAGCTGGGGGCGTTCCCCGCCGGCCCCGGCTGCGACCCCGCCGCGCCCACGCCCGGGTGCGTCGACCCGGCCGACCCGAGCACCTGGGGCGGCACGAACCCCGGCGTCTGGGTGGCGATCAACGGCCACTACACGGCCAAGGAGCAGGGCGACCCGTTCACCACCACCTGCGGCCTGTCGAGCTCACCGAACTCCTGCACCACGGGCAACTCCGAGCATGAGGCCCGCAACCACTACGCGGTGGAGGTGCCTTCGGGCGCTTCGGTGCTCACCGTGGAGCTCTTCGACCCGGTGTTCTGGGGCAACAACGTCTCCCAGCAGATCGGCGCCGGCGACCAGCTGTGGTACCTCGGCGGCCAGTTCACCACCACGTTCACGCTGCTCGCGCCCGACGCGACGCCGGCCAACCCGCGTGACAACAGCGTGGTGGAGTGCTCCCGATCGTTCGCGCCCGACGTCGGCCCGGCCCCCTTCCAGCAGGGCAGCCCGACCAACTTCCGGGCGGAGACCCTCTGCACGCTGGGAGGCGTGCGGGCCGGCATCCACGTGCTGCGGGTCACGGTCGACTCGGCGTCCGGGCATGCCGCCAACGGCTTCTCGATCCGGGCGACCACCGACGTCGGGTCGCCGAAGGTCTACGGCATCGGGCGGATGTCGCTGCGCACCAACCAGCCGTCCAGCCGGCCGGTCTTCAAGCTGGCGAACGTGCCGGCGTCGTACGCGGGGCGGACGCTGACGATCAGCCTCTTCGACCCCGGCGAGGCGAGCGGCAACGCGTGGGTCGCGTTCCGGGGCCAGGCCGAGGACCTGCCGTGCTCCATCGTCGCTCGCCGCGACACCGGCGGCGTCACCGGGCCGTGGACGCCGACCGGCCGGTTCAGCGGGGCCCGTTGCTGGGTGCAGTCGACCTCGGCGGGGTTCGTCCAGTACAACGGCGACTGGCTGGATTTCACGTTCCAGGTGCCTCCGGACTACGACTGCGACTTCGAGGCCGGCGACTGCTGGTGGGAGGTGCAGTACCACTACTCCCAGCCCGGCGTGCACGACCGCACCACGTGGGAGGTCGACGTGAAGGGATCCCCGGTGCGGCTGGTGCTCGACCCGTAGGGGAAGCCATGGGCCGGATCGAGCAGCGACTGTTCCGCATCAACGACGAGATCGCCGCGCTGCGCCGCGACGAGGAGCGGGTGGCCGAGGAGCTGAACGTCCACCGCCACCTGAACGACGACGCCCAGCGCGACGCCGCCGTCTCCGACAACCCCATCGACCGCGCGGACGCGAGAGACACCGCCGCCGACGTTGCGAGGTTCGAGTCGGCGCTGGCGGGACTCCGCAAGCAGCGCGAGAAGCTGGAAGCCAAGAGAGCCAAGCTGCTGAGCAAGCTGGGGTAGCTCTTTCCCCGCTTGCGGGGGTTGTGGTCCGAGCCGGAGGCTCGGGTCGAAGGGGGTGCGAGTGTTCGGACAGCGTGTGCGCGGGGCGAGCGCGTTCGGCGCGTTTGCATGGCCGCCGACCCGGGCGTCGGGTTGCGCTGCACGCCCGGTGGGCCCTCTCGGCGGCGGCTGCCGCTGCTGCTGGTCCTACGTCGGGGCTCGGCCGCAGGCCGAGCCCGGTGCCAACCACGTGCCGCGTGTTTCACGGGCCGGGTTTCTCCGCGTTCTCCGTTCCTAACATCCGCACGTGCCGAAACTTGCGCTGCTCGACGGTCATTCGCTCGCATACCGGGCGTTCTACGCGCTGCCGTCGGACCTGCAGACGCCGGCCGGGCAGGTGACGAACGCCGTGTTCGGGTTCACGTCGATGCTGATCAAGCTGCTCGGCGAGGAGCACCCGGATGCGCTCGCCGTGGCGTGGGACACGCCGGAGCGGACGTTCCGGAGCGAGCGTTACCCCGAGTACAAGGCCAACCGCCAGACCGCTCCCGACCTATTCCGCAGCCAGGTGCCGCTCATAAAGGAGGTGGCCGAGGCGCTCCACATCCGCCAGTTCGAGGTACCGGGTGTGGAGGCCGACGACGTCATCGCGACCATCGCCGACCGGGCCGCCGGCGAAGGCTGGGACGTGCTGGTGGTCACCGGCGACAGGGACGCCTTTCAGCTCATCGACCGGTCGGTGAAGGTGCTCTACACGAGGCGGGGCATCTCCGACACGATCGTCGCGGACGCCTCGTACGTGGAGCAGCGGTACGGGATCAGACCCGAGCGCTACCCGGACTACGCCGCGCTGCGGGGCGACACGTCGGACAACCTGCCCGGCGTTCCCGGCGTGGGGGAGAAGACCGCCACTCGTCTGCTCCAGGAGCACGGCACCCTGGAGGGGATCTTCGCAGCGCTCGACGACCAGACGCCCAAGCTCCGGGAGAACCTCGACGCCGCACGCGACCAGGTGTTCCTCAATCGGGAGCTGACGGTGCTGCGGCGCGACGTGGAGGTGGACGCCGAGCCGGGCGAGCTGCTGGCCGAGCCGTGGGACCCCGCCGAGGTCCGCAAGCTGTTCGACGCGCTGGCCTTCCGGACGCTGTGGGAGCGCCTCAACGACGTCGGGGGCGGCGCCGACGCCCCCGCCGGCGAGGTCATCGACGTGGAGGTCGGCACCGAGACCGACCCGGGGCGCGTAGCCGCCCTCGGCGCGACGCCCATGACGCTGGAAGGGGTGTGGGAGGCCGGCGAGCTGGCGGGACTGATGGTTGCCGAGGACGGCGACACCGCCCGTTTCGTGCCGGCCGACGCGCTCGGCCACCTGGCGGCTTCCCTCGCCGATCCGGCAGTGCCCAAAGCCGCCCACGACGCCAAGCCGCTCGTGCGGGCGCTGCTCGACGACGGCCTCGACGTGCGCGGCCTGGCGTTCGACAGCGCGCTGGCCGCCTACGTGGTCAACCCAGCGGAGCGGGCGCCCGACCTCAGCGTGCTGGCGGCCCGCATCCTCGGCCTGGAGGTCGAGCCACCCCCCGAGGATGCCGACGAGGGGGCGCAGGCCACGCTGGACTTCACCGACGCCGGGCCCGACCTCGACGCAGCGGGGCGGCGGGTGCTGGCCGTCGCCCGGTTGCAGGCCCCGTTGATCGAGCAGATCGCAGCCCGCGGCGGGACCGCGCTCTACGACGACATCGAGCTGCCGCTGGTGCGGGTCCTGGCCAAGATGGAGCACGCCGGCATCGGCATCGACGCCGGCCACCTGGCGGCCCTCGGCGACGACCTGCGCACCCGGCTGGAGGACTGCGAGCGCGACATTCACGAAGCGGCCGGCGGCCCGTTCAACGTCAACTCCACCCTGCAGCTGCGCGAGGTGCTGTACGAGCGGCTGGAGCTGCCCGTGCTCAAGAAGACCCCGAAGGGAGCACCGTCGACCGACGCCTCGGTGCTCGCCAAGCTCGTCGACGGCCATCCCGTGGTCGCCCGCCTCCTCGAGTACCGGGAGATGGAGAAGCTGCGGTCCACTTACGTCGACGGGTTCCTGCCGCTGATCGGTCTCGACGGCCGCATTCATGCCCGCTTCAACCAGACCGCGGCGGCCACCGGCCGGTTGTCGTCGGAGGCCCCGAACCTCCAGAACATCCCGGTCCGGTCCGAGGAGGGCCGCACCATCAGGCGGGCGTTCGTGCCACGGCCCGGGTGGCGCTTCGTCGCCGCCGACTACTCCCAGATCGAGCTGCGCATCCTGGCGCACATGAGCGAGGACGCCGGCCTGCTCGAGGCGTTCGCCGGCGACGCCGACGTGCACCGGGCCACCGCAGCCCGCGTCTTCGGCGTCCAGCCCGCCGAGGTGTCGCCCGAGATGCGCCGCCGGGCGAAGGTCATCAACTTCGGCCTGCTCTACGGGATGGAGGCGTACGGGCTGGCGCAGCGGCTGGAGATCAGCCGGGATGAGGCCCGTGAGCATATGGACGCGTACTTCGCCCGGTTCCCCAGTGTCAAGGCGTTCATGGAGGGCATCGTGGCCGCCGCCCGGTCCTCCGGGTACACCACGACGCTGCTGGGCCGCCGCCGCTACCTGCCCGAGCTGATGAGCACGAACTTCCGCGACCGGCAGATGGGGGAGCGGATGGCGCTCAACGCCCCGATCCAGGGCTCGGCCGCAGACGTCATCAAGAAGGCGATGGTCGAGCTCGACGGGCGCCTGGAGGCTGCCGGGGCGGCGACCACGATGCTGGTGCAGGTCCACGACGAGCTGGTGTTCGAGACCCCGGAGAGCGAGGTCCACGAGGCCATCGAGATGATCCGCCAGGTCATGGAAGGCGTAGTCGAGTTGAAGGTGCCGCTGCGGGTGGACGTCGCCACCGGCAAGGACTGGGCTGACTGCAAGGCCTAGCCCATGAACCCCTTCCGGCTGCGAACGCGCTGTGGTACGCTTTGCGCCGCCTCCGTGCGCTGCGTGCGCGCTCCCGGAGAGCATTCCCAGAGGAGTTGATCCATACCCATGACCGACGACAAGGACTTCGCGCCCGAAGGCGCGACCGAGACCGGACGCCCTGCGGCGCCCGAGGTAGCCGTAGCCGACCCCAGCACCGCTCCGGCGGCGGAGCAGGAGGCCGAATTCGTGCCCGAGCCCACTGCCGTGGCGGCCGCATCCGGCCTCGCCGCGGCTGCCGGTGAGCCGGTGGAACCGGCTGCACAGCCCGCCGAGCAGGCCGTGAGCGCAGAGGCAGCGCCGGAGCAGGAGACCGCCCCGCAGCCTGCCGCCGAGCAGCCTGCCGCTGCGGTGGAGGAGACTGCCCCGCAGTCCGCCGCCGAGCAGCCTGCCGCTGCGGTGGAGGAGACCGCTCCGCAGCCTGCCGCCGAGCAGCCTGCCGCTGCGGTGGAGGAGACTGCCCCGCAGTCCGCCGCCGAGCAGCCTGCCGCTGCGGTGGAGGAGACCGCTCCGCAGCCTGCCGCCGAGCAGCCCGCGGCCGAGCAGCCCGCCGCCGAGCAGCCCGCCGCTGCGGTGGTGGAGCCCGCCCCGCAGCCGAAGCCGCGGCCGGAGGTGGTCGTGAAGACCCCGGGCGACATCGGCGACCTGAACCCCGACCTGTCGATGGAGGACTTCGAGGCCGCCATCGAGCGCACCGTGGTCGAGTTCGACGAGGGCGACCTCGTGGAGGGCACCGTGGTGCGGGTCGATCCCGACGAGGTTCTCGTCGACATCGGTTACAAGTCCGAGGGCGTCGTTCCCGCCAAGGAGCTGTCGATCCGCAACGACGTGAACCCGGCCGACGAGGCCACCGTCGGCGAGCGCATCGAAGCGCTGGTGCTCCAGAAGGAGGACCAGGACGGCCGCCTCATCCTGTCGAAGAAGCGCGCCCAGTACGAGCGGGCCTGGGGCCGGGTCGAGACCGTCATGCGGGACGGCGGCACGGTCACCGGCACCGTGATCGAGGTCGTGAAGGGTGGGCTCATCGTCGACATCGGGTTGCGGGGCTTCCTCCCCGCGTCGCTCGTGGAGCTGCGACGGGTCCGCGACCTCCACCCATACGTCGGCGAGCAACTCGAGGCCAAGGTCATCGAGCTCGACCGCAACCGCAACAACGTGGTGCTGTCCCGCCGCGCGTTCCTCGAGGAGGCCCAGGCCGAGCAACGCCAGGCGTTCCTCGACGACCTCAAGCCCGGCGAGGTCCGCAAGGGCGTGGTGTCGTCGGTGGTGAACTTCGGGGCGTTCGTCGATCTAGGCGGCATGGACGGCCTCGTGCACGTCTCCGAGCTGTCGTGGGAGCACGTCAGCCACCCCAGCGAGGTGGTAAACGTCGGCGACGAGATCGAGGTCAAGGTGCTCGAGGTCGACCTCGA
>JBFJZV010000103.1:0-11691 GCA_041621915.1 Acidimicrobiia bacterium
CAGCGACACCAGGAACGCGTTGCGCTGCAACGTGGTGGTGCTCTCGACGCCGACCTCCTGGAGGGTGACCGCGGTGCCGGGGGCTATCTCGGCGAACACCGTGAACGTTGCGGGGTCAAGCTCCTCGGTGAAGGCGTCGAGTCGGCCGATCTCGAGGTGGAGCCACACCTCGAACTGGGAGAGACCCTTCTCGTCCACGCCCATGAAGGTGATCGTCGCGAAGGGGAGGATGGTGGGGATGCCCGGGACCCACGCGCCTTCCTTCAGCCCCAGCTCCTCGTCCAGCCGGAAGATCAGCGCGTCCCCCGGCGCCGTGTCACCGACTACGGGGCTGCCGCGGATGCCGTCGACGGTCGGGGCCGGGTACGACCCGGCGAGGTCGCCTTCGGCAGCCTGGGTGTGCACAACGGGCTGGTTGGCCCCCGCGGACGGCGGGACGTTGACGATCCGGTTGCCGTCGAGGTTCAGGTTGCCCGTCATCGGGCGCGACCCGGCATGCGGCAGGTACACCTTGTGGTCGTCGTCGCCGAGGCCGTCGAGGGCGCCGTGGTCGCCGGCACCCGACTCCGGCTTGTCGGAGACCCAGCCCTTGCCATCGAAGGTCAGCACGAAGCCCTCTTCGGGCTCGGGATCCGACAGGTCGACGTCCTTGAGGTCGCCGAGGCCGTGGTTGTGCGGCGCATGCCTGTGGAGGAAAGACCGCCGCTGCCACGTGCCGGACGCCCCGTGGTACCACATGATGTCGCGGTGCCGCAGACCGGTGAGGTCCACGTCGCTGAGCTCCCCGTACGTGTGCTCGTGGTCCGAGGGGGCGGACCGCAGCAGCGCCTCCTGCAGGAAGCGGGTGGACAGCAGGATCGGGCGGTCGGCGTCGTCGACGGCCACCGGGCCGTCCGGCCGCCGGTTGCCGTCGCCGGCCTCGGCGACCTTCAGCGTCACCGTGGCGAGCGGGACGCAGACGTCCGCACCGTCGATGCAGGCGGCGCCGGCGTTCACCTCTGGCCGGCGCTCGACGGCCCACGCCCGCACCGCGCCGGCGACGTCGTCGAAGTCCGGGGGATCGGGCGCGTCGGGGTCGAGGAGGTCCATGATGGCCCCCACGGCGGTGGAGATCTCGTCGTCCGCCAGCTCGTTCACCGGCTCTGGTGCCACGGCGACGATCTTCAGCTCGAAGCTCTCCAGGAGGCGGGAGGCGGCCCGGGAATCTTCGGCGGTCAGGCACGACTCACTCGGAACCGGCACCTCGTCGGTGGCGCACTCGGCGTAGCAGAGCACCACGTACAGGTCGTGCGGGCCCGGCACCGCCTTGACGTCCCCAGGCAGCTCCGCCAGCGCCTCGTCGAGCTGTTTCGTGAGCCACGCGTTGAGCTGGGCGCAGTACTCGACCGGCACGCAGATGAGCCGGCCCAGCGGGTCGACCGCCAGGCCGGGCTGGACGCGCAGCTCGCCCGAGGCTTCGTCGAACGACACGGCCAGCCCGGCGACGGTGCCGTAGCCGTGCAGTGCCCGCGTGGCCAGGTGGTCGCGGGAGCGGAAGTACAGCTGGTCCTGGCGGAACTCGTCCTCGCCGAGCACCAAGCCCACCTGGTAGTTGACCCGCTTGCGGGGGTCCAGCCCCGAACCGGCTTGCGTGCTCGGCGCGAAGTCGCTCATCCCGTCCCTCCATTTCCGTTCGGTGCGCCGGCTGACGCGATTCGGTCTCGTCCAAGTACCATCGGCCGGTCGACGGTCCATGCCCGGCCGGTGAGGAATCCCTCGGCGAGGCGGCGCTCGCCCAGCACGATCTCGTAGTAGCGGCTGCGCTCACCCACGATCGTCTCGTAGCCCACCCGCGCCTCCCCCACCCGGAACAGGGCCCAATAGGGCTTCACCGAGAACTCGGTGTGGCCCGGCCGGTCGGCGGCGACCACCTGGGTGACCCGGCCGATCTTCCGCTGCCGCTGCTCGTCGGTGTCCTCCGGCCGGATCGGCACCAGCACCGAGAAGCGGTGGGCGGACCGCCGGATCGGGAGCACCGTCGACACGAACTGCGTCCAGTCCTGCAGAGGGACGCCGTCGCCGGGGAGCGAGGTGGGTAGCTGGACGGCGGCGAACGAGGCTGGCTTGCTGGCCCCCTGGAGGTTCCACGCGAGGCCGTAGTCGTCGACGCGCCGGTAGCGCTCGGCGAGGAAGGCGCGGTACGCAGTGGCGTCGTCCGCCGACCCGACGTCGGGGTAGGTGAGGCCCACGTGGGCGCGGATGAAGCCGAGCCAGTCGGCGAGCCGGGCGGCGGCGGTCGGCGCCAGGGCCGGGAAGTCGAGCGGCCGCGGCCCCAGCGGCGTGCGCCAGGCATCGGCCAGCTTGCCGCGAAGGGCTTTCCGGCCGCTCTGCGTCAGGTCGCCGCCGGGGCCGGCCGCAACGCCGTACCGCCCCGCCAGGTACAGCCGGTGGAGCTGGTGGAGGCGGGCCCCGCCGTACTCGGGCAGCCACCGGTCGCCGCTCGAGGCGAGCCGCGGGCCCTCGAGGTCGGTCGGGTCGCCGAAGACGACGCCGGCCGCCGCCCGGGTGCGGAACGACTCCACGATCCGCACGCCGAAGGGCGACCCCTCGCCGGCCTCGGGCTCGAAGATGTGGTCGCCGAGGCAGGCGGCGTCGTCGGTGGCCAGCCGGATGCTTTCGAGGAGCCCGCGGCGGGTGCCGCGCCGGCCGTAGAGGCGGGTCGCGTAGCGGATGAACAGGCGGCGGCGGGTTTCCTCCCAGTCCGGGTCGAGGACGCCGCCAACCCAGCTCGCCAGCCAGTCGAGGTAGTCGGGGTCGGTGGTGCGGGGGTCGATCAGCCACTGGGCGTTGACGACGCGGCCCTCGAAGGCCGTGTACATGCCCTCGACGTTCGCCAGGTAACGATCCAGGAAGCTCGCCGACCCTGCGTCCTCCTGGTAGACGTCCGGGAGGTAGCGGTCGAGATAGCTGAACCGGGGGTGGTAGGCCCGCAGCGCCCACAGCGCCGGCGTGTTCAGCCCATCGCCGGTGAGGGTGAGCCGGATCTGGAGGTAGCGGCCCACGGCGCGCTGGAACAGCAGCTCCCAGGTGCCCTCGCCGGGAGCAGGCTCGCCCTCCGGGTAGCGGTGGTACGGGATCTCCGCGTCCCCGCTGCGGCGGTACAGGGCCGGTTCCGGCTGCCAAGGCCGGGTCTCCACCACGTCCGGGTCGTCGGCCGCCCTGGTCTCGACTGCCACCGCGGTGCCGGCCGGGATCGAGCCGTCGACGAACAGCCGGTGCCACACGGTGTTCGGCTCCCCGCTGTCGAGCGCCCGCACCGCCAAACCGTCGATCTCGGCGCCGATCAGCAGCGTCGCCCGGCGGGCGTAGCGCGGTCGCGAGCGGCAGGCGATCGGGAACCAGCGCTGGTCGAGGTCGTAGAGGCCGGTGGTGCCGGCGGTGACCAGGGCCTTCCCGGAGAAGAGCCGCAGCGGGTAGTAGGCCAGCTCCAGCGTGGCGGCGTCGCCGGTGACGCCGAACGCGAACGCCTGGTCGCCCTGCTCGTCGACGACGAACAGGCGCCCGGCCGGGGCGCCTGCCGCGGAGCGGGCACCGGCGGCACCTGGTACGAACGCGAAGTCGTGGCCGCGAGCGGCGCTCACGATGCGGTGGGCGTCGCTGCGGCGGTCGGTGCACTCGAAGTCCAGGTCCTCGTCCTCGTCGCTGTCCCCGTCGCCGGGCTCCTGGTCGATACCCAGCGAGAACGGAGCGTCGACGCCGTCGACGTAACGGGTCACCTCGAAATGGCCGGAGTCGCCCTCCCGGTCCAGCACCAGCACCGAGCCGTCGGGCAGCACCTCGATTGCGGTGGGGAGCCGGGCCTGCACCGCTGCCGCCTGGTCCGCCGACTCGGCGGTGGTCCCCGCCTCGCGATACGTCACCGGGTGCTTGACACCGCGGCGCTTGGGCCGGAACACGGGTCTGGTGGGCCGGGGGCGGGCGAAGCTGCCCAAGTTGCAGACGCGCAGGTATGGGTCGAGCTGCCAGTAGCGCGGCGGGGCGGCCTGCGGTACGTCGAGGATCACCACGCCACCGCCGGGGACCGCCGCCATGTCGATGGGACGGAAGCCGAGGTCGGCGGGCCATGGCACGGCCACCGGGCTGCCGCCGCCCGGGAGGTCGAACACCAGCAGCCCGGCGCCGGTCCCGGTCGCGGTCGGCAGGTCGAGGGCGCCCACGACGAGGTAGTCGTCGACGGTCACCGCCAGCCCGGACAGGGTCAGGTCGCGCAGGTCGGCCGGCGCCGACGGCGCGAAGTCGCCGGCCGGCGGCTCGGCGGCGGGGCTCGTGCCGGGCCAGTATCGGCGGGGCGTGGTGGCGCCCCGGGTGAGGACGCGCAGCTCGGTCGTCGTTGCGCCGATCCAGTAGACGTTGCCGTGGCGGTCGGCGGCTGTGCCCCGCCGGTCGGCGGCCGACAGGCGCCGGTCGCCGACCCTGGGCGGGAAGACGAACTGCTCGGGGCGCAGGGTGATGGCGTCCCGGCGGCGCGAGTAGCAGGCGCCCACGTCGGCGTTGCCGCGGAGGGCGCGCCGCCAGTCGGCTTCGCCCAGCACGAGGTGGAACCGGGTCCCGTTCACGTCCACGGCCGCTCACCCCCCTCCATCAGCACTGCTCCGGGACGAGCGGCACCGGCAGCAGCCCACCGGCGCCCCCGTCCGGTTCGGGCGTATCGCCCAGCAGGTCGGCCAGCGGCACCGGGTCGCCCTGGCGCACCTCGATGCCCACCAGCCGGGGCAGGTGGAGCTGCGTCTGCATCGGCACCGATTCCACCGGTGCCCCGTTCTTGTCGGTGAGGAGCACGTCGAACACCTTGGCAACGCCGTCGACACGGGCGGCGACCGCGAGTACCTCGAGCCGGTTGACCGCCGTCAGCAGCGGCCACCCGGTGCCGGCGTGCCCGCCGGTGAGCGGCGACAGGAACGCCCGTAGCGCCGCCTTGACGTCCTCCCGCACCGGGCCGATGTCCCGCCCGGGCATGACGTCGATGCCCACCGAGAGCCACACCGACTCGTACACCGGACCGCGCAGGTGCAGCTCGGTGGTGATGAGGCGCCGCTCGTCGACGTAGTCGCATACCGCTTGGAGGAAGAGCTGGTCGGGCAGCGGGGCGTCGGGTTGGGTGGTGTCGTAGCGGGGGATCAGCAGCAGCGTGACCACCCCCGGGGAGGCCACCCCGGGCAGCTCGGGGTGGTAGAGCGGCAGCACCTCGACCCTTCCCAGGTCGACGCCGGGGGTGGCGCGCACCACTTCGGCGAAATCGTCCTCGGCCACCATCCGATCGCGGTGCCGCAGGACGCGCGAGATGGTGCGCTCGGCCTCGGCGACCGACTGAGGCTCGTCGGCGTTCCACGTGGGGAGCGGGTTGCTCACCTTGGCGCCGGCCGGCAGGGCAGCCGCCTTCGAGATCGAGCCGATCCCCACCAGTCCGGCGCGGCCGCCGCCGTAGTCGTACGCGACCTCGATCGCGGCCCGGGCCGGGGGGCGGGCGCCGTGCAGGCCGTCCCCGAAGGTGATCGTGCCGGAGTCGCGGTCGACCGCGTAGACCTTCGTGGGGAGGGTCGCCGCAGGTTCGCCGGCCGCCGCCGGCTGGACGGGCACCTCGGGACCGGCCGCCATGAGGTCGGCCGCCCGCTCCCACGGCTCGCCCGCCACCGTCACGACCAGGGAGTCGGTGAGCACCGGCGTGTTGGCCAGCCGGTACGACTGGTCGGGCTGTCCGGTGCCGGTGCCGACGAGCTCGCGGGGGACGTGGGCCCGCTGCTCGACGAGCGCGGCGTTCACGCCGACCCAGCTCAGCGTCGCGGTGATCTGCCCGGAGTTGTCGCCTGCGCCGCGACCGCCGGTCGGGCGGATCCGCAACCAGGTGACCAGCCGCTCGGCGTCGTCGCCCTCCAGCGCGGGAGGAAAGCCGCGGGTGCCCGCCTCGCTGGGCTCGAGGTCGGCCCACATGCGGAGCTGCGGTTCCGGCGGAAGCTGGAGCTGGGCGACTCCCGGGTACCGCAGCAGGTCGTGGTCCTCGCTGCTGAGCACCGGCCGGTAGCGGGCGACCCGCGCCGCCGCCTGCGTCGGCAGCGGGTCGTCGGCGTTGGGGACGTGGTACTCGAGGCTCTGGGCGGGGGAAGCCGCGGTGGCGGCGTCGGCGCCACCGGGCGGCAGCACCTTGGCGTCGGCGGTGATGCCGGGAACCACGCCCAGTGTGAGCACATGGCCCGCGATGAGCTGGCGGGTGGCGTCGACCTCGGATGCACTGCGGGCCAGCAGCGCCAGCCAGAGGGCGCCGTCGACGGTCGTGGCGAGGTCGATCGGCGTGGCGCCGGTCGCCGACCACTGCACCTGGTGGGCCTCGTAGTAGTCGAACGACTCCCCGGGCTGCTGGAAGCTGCCGTACAGCAGCGCGTACTGGGCGTCGACGTCGGCGCGCTCCAGCGGGTCGATCGCCACCCGCTTCTTGAGATACGGCCGTGCCTCGACCGGGGCGACGGTGAGGCCGTTCTGGGTGCGGAACGGGATGCGGCCGGCGAGCACCTCGATGTCGGTGCCCAGCGTCAGCATGTCCAGTCGGCCCTTGAGGTTCTCGAAGGCGACGATCCCCTCGGCGGCCTTGGCGGGCTCCAGGGTGATGCCGAGGAGCTGGAGGAACTTGACCCGGTTGCGCTCCGGGATGAGCTTGGCCTGGTAGAGGAGGTTCTCGGACATGAATGCCCAGAGCTGGAGCAGGGTCATGCCGGGGTCGGAGTCGTTGAAGTTCACCCATTCGGGGTTGTGGACCGGGATGCGCGCCCGTGCTTCGGCGAGCAGCGCCTGGTAGTCCCTGCTGTCGATCTCTGGGAGCTCGAGGGTCACCGTGCCTCCTTCCTCAGCCTTCGAGCCGGACGTCGACGGCGACGCTCTGGCGCGCCTGGGTCGCCACCAGCGTGTAGATGACGGTCGCGGTGGCCCGCTGCGGGTCGTCCGGGTCCCGGGCGACGGCGATCGACCCGAGCTTGATGCGCGGCTCCCAGCGCAGCAGCGCGTGGGTGATGCGCTCCTCCATGAGGCGGTGGGTGGCGGCCACGTTCGGCTCGAACAGGAACGTGCGCAGCCCGGCGCCGAACGCGGGCAGCATCAGGCGCTCGCCGGGGTCGGTCATGAGGATCACCCGGATCGACTCCCGCACGTTGGCCGGTCCCTCCGACCACGCCACGCGTCCGTCGCGGTCGAGGGCCGGCGGGAAGGCCATGCCCCGGCCGAACAGCGCTGCTTCGGTACCCATCGCGTCACCCCACCTTCGGCTTGCAGATCTTGAACAGCGGCAGCCAGAAGAACACGATGTTCAGCAGCGACACGATGATCATCAGCAGGATCAGCGCGCAGATCGTGATGATCGGGATCGACAGCGAGCAGATCATTCCCAGGCTGAGCCCGGGGTTCTCGTCGGGGATGTTCCCGTCGTCGAGGTCGCCGAGCTTGATGTTCTGCACCCGGTCCATCTGGCGGCGGAGCTGGGCGGAGATGGCCACCTTGAACGCGTTCGGGAACTTGCGAAGGCCCTCGATGGAGGTGTCGACCGGCATCGGGATGGTCGCGTCGCGGTATGGGGCGTCCGGGTCGTAGTAGTGAGCCAGCCGGAACGGCTCGGAGGCGCGGCTGATCTGGTCCTGCTTGGCGGGGGCGCAATGGGGGCGGTGGTACACGCATTTGGCCACGTACACCGCGCCGTCGGTGAAAGTCGCCTCGGCGGCGCTGGGATCTTCTGGGGGCGGCGGCGGCGGCAGGTCGGGCAGCAGGGAGGCGCACTCGCCGAAGAAGTCGGTCTCGGCGGCTTCGATCGGGTTCGGCACCGGCGGGGCCAGGTCGCCCGGGGAGACGCCGAGGTTGGTGATCGCCGCTTTGATCGCGGTGACGGTCATGTTGGTCACCGGCGCTGGCGGGTCCTCGAGCTCGGAGAGGATGGCGTTGCGGTTGCCGTAAGCCTGCGCAAGGGCGGTGCGCCAGCTCTTGGTGCCCGAGAACACCGCGGCGAGCCGGTCGGTCGAGGTGCCGCCGCCGGCGGCGGGTATCGCCGGGCTGGTGGGCACCGGGTCACCGTCCCACACGCCGTCCAGGTGGTCGTGGAGGAAGGTGGCCACGTCGAGGATCGCGAAGAAGAAGCCTTCCCGGACGACGTCGAGCGAGGCGTCGTCGTTGGTGGCCACGTCGGCGGCGGCCAGCGCCTGCATGCCCACGATCCCGGCCTCCAGCTTGTCGACGCGCGGGTCGGCGACGTCGGCCATCGGGTCGGGGGTGCTGGCCGGGTCGGGCACGGGCGGCGGCACCAGCGCCCCCTCGTACTTCTCGCGGGCCGCCACCGGCACGAGGCCGGCGAGCACGCGGCGCCGCCGACCGCCTTCGGTGTACGTTGCCGGGAACAGCGGCAGCCGCTCCTCGCCGGCGGCGAGGCTGCCGTTGGCGCGCACCCACGCGCCGGCCCAGGCGAACTCGTCGTAGGTGGCGGGGACGTCGGGGTCGACGGCGGCGGTGCCGCTCGGCTCGAGGCGGCGCAGCACGAAGAAGACCTCTTCGCCTCCACCGACCGCCCGGTCGGGCAGCCCGTAGCGGGCGCACACCAGTCCGGCGGTGAGCAGGTAGAAGCGGCCGTGGGCGGGCTGGTACAGCTTCAGCGTGCCGGCCGGCTGCTCACCCGCTCTCCAGGTTTCGGGTACGGCGACCAGCGCGCCGACGTCGCGCTCGGCGGGGTCGAGGGCCAGCTCGCCGTGCAGCGCGGGGACGAAGTCGTCGGTTGCGAACCGCAGGATGGCGGGCCGGTCGAGGTCGTGGCCACCTTCCAGGGCTGCGCTCCACAGCGGTGGGGCGGTCTTCCAGTCGGTGCGCTCCAGCATCTCCCCTCCTACCAGATGTTCCCTGCGCCGGGCGTGTAGCTGCTGCTGACCACGGAGTTGGTGATCACCGTGTCCGCCTGGACCACGCCGCTGAACTTGGACATGCCGGCGTTGACCGTGACCATGCTCGCCGTGATCTCGACCGTCGACGCGTTGACGGTGACCTTGGCCGCCGACGTGACCGTGATGCCCGCCGCCTCGAACGTGGCGCTGTTGCCGTTGGCGTCCACCACGTCGACCTTGCCGGGCCCGTCCGACAGGGTGACGGACTGCCCGCCCGGCGTCTCGACGCGCAGCCGTTCCTGCCCGCTGGTGTCGTCGAACGTCAGCTTGACGCCGTTGCGGGAGCGGATCACCTTCAGGTTGTTGTCGCCGGCGCCGTCCATCGTCTCGGGTGGGGCGTCCTGCCCGTTCCACAATGCGCCGACGACGTACGGACGGCGGGGGTCGCCGGCCTCGAACACGACGAGCACCTCGTCGCCGACGTCGGGCACGAACCAGGTGCCCCGATCGCCGCCGGCCATCAGCGTCGCCAGCCGCGCCCAGGCCTCGTATGACGCGCCGTCGGTGTCGGGCGACCAAGGCAGCCGGACGCGCACCCGGCCCTGCCCGTCGGGGTCGGCGATGTCGGTCACGAGCGCCGGGTACACGCCGTAGAACCGCCCGCCGAGGCCGTCGGGCAGCCGCAGGGCGGCCGCCTGCCATGCGAACGGGCGGGCGGTCACGACGGCCTCCCCAGGCCGGGCCGCTCGGCGCGGAAGTGGGTGCGGTAGCCGTGCTCGAGGTCGAACGTGTGCCGGGTCTCGGTGAGGTGGTACTCGCCGGCGAACAGGTCGTCGAGGCCCACCAGCTCCACGATGCCGCCGACCCGCAGCCGGGCGTCGCCCTCGGCCACGCCGCGGGCAGTGACGAAGCGGCGGGCCGCCGCCCGCATCATCGCCTCGGCGCGCGCCTGCGCCTCCGCGGCGGTCAGCGGCACGGTGTGCACCACCGACTCCTTCCGGGCGCCGAACGCAGACTCCAGCAGCGCCGGCCCGCCGTCGTGGCCGTTCAGCTCGGGCTGCACGGCCGACGCCCCGGCCTCGTGGGCGATGCCGTCCTTGGCGGCGACGTCCCAGCCGGCGACGGTCACGGAGGTGCGCTGCAGCGCCAGGTCGGCCAGCACCGAGGCCTCATGGAGGTTGGCGCCGTAGGTCAGCTTCACCGCGGCGTCGCCGCGCCTGGTGCGCGTCGCGGCGCGCAGCGTGTCGCCGTCGACCCACAGCTCGGCGTCGACGGCGCGGGCCCGCTCCCGCAGGAACGCCAGGTCGCTCTGGTTCACCTGGGCGAGCACCGCGTGGGTGGGTCCCTGGATGTCGAGGTCGGCGGTGAGGCCGTGGTCGGAGGCGATGCGCCCGATGACGTCCTCGTCGCTCATGTCGTCGAACGTGCGGGTGCGCCGGGTCATCCGCATGTCCTGCAGCCGGTCCTCGGCGAGCACGGCGATCTCCGGCGCCCGGGTCTGCGGGAAGTGCGACTCGAGCCCGGTGACCCGACCCTCGAAGATCTTCCCGGCGCGGTCGCCGGCCCCGATCGAGATCGTCAGCGCCTTCCCGAAGTCGAGGAGTCGGCGGTCGGAGTAGGCGAAGCCGAGGCTGCCGCGCTCCCCTCCCCAGTTGCCGATCACGGTCTCGCAGCGGTAGAGGCCGTCGGTGCTCTCGGCGACCATGAGCGACAGCACGCCACGGGCCACGGCGGGCTCGTTCTCGCCGTCGATCGTGACCGACGGCTGGGCAGCGTAGATCGGGGGCGACTCGGGCATGGGTTCAGCCCGCCTCCACCCGCTCGGCGCGGTCCTCGAGGTGGCGGATCAGGTCGCGCACGTCGAGCGTCGCAGGGGCCGCCGGGGCGGCCTGGTCTGCGGGCGCCGCCGGCGCCGCGGCGGGGGCGGCCTCGACCTCGACCTCGGTGATGATCACGGGCATGTCAGGAACCTCCCGTCCTCGGCGTGAGTGAGACCCCGGCGGACGCCGACACGCCGGCTGCGAGGCCCGCGTCGACGGATGCGCTCGCCGTGGCGTTCAGATCGACGAAGGCGCCCGGCTCCAGCAGGCGGGGGCGCTCGATTCCGTTCGCGGCCGCGACGTTCTGCCAGTTGGCCGGCGAACCGTCACGGCCCATCATCTGCTGGAGGCTGTCGCCGCCCTGCGCCTGCGTCTGCGGCGTCGTGCCCGGCACGGCGGGGGCGCCGCCGCTGCCGAGCTGCTGGATCTGGAACTGGATCTCCTGGCTGGTGATGCCGATCGACACCTTGGCTCGCAGCGGCCGGCCCTCGGCGCTGAACAGCTCCAGCGTCTCGTCCATCGACTCCATCACGCCCTCGAAGAGGAACGAGCCCCACAGGAAGCGGACGCCCGGCGGAGCGAGGCCCTCGCCCTGCTGCTGCGGCGTGATGAAGTGATTGACCTTCTTGGTCAGCTCGCGGACGTCGCGGGTGTCCTCCAGGGCCGAGGCGTCGAACCACAGCTCGGCGGAAAGCTTGGTGCTCGACTTGCTGACGTGCTGGATCGCCGACCCGCCGGACTGGTCGTTGCCCTCCATCGTGTTGGAATAGGTCACCTTCAGCGTCTCGGGGTTGAACTGCACCGTCACGTCGGCATCCGGGTTCGACGGCTCGGCGGGCGAGTCGCCGTCGGCGAGGCGGATCTCGATGAGCTGCGCCTTGGCGAGGTTCACGGCGTCAGGCACCGCCACCTCCTCCCGGCTCCAGGCGGAGCGTCTCGTACGCGATCTCCATCTCCTCGATGGCGATGCCGCCGTCTTTCGCCATCAGGTC
>JBFJZV010000104.1:0-11649 GCA_041621915.1 Acidimicrobiia bacterium
CGCCACCGGCGTCGGCGGCCTCGAGTGGCTCAACAACCCCACGCTCATCCCCTTCACCTACACGTTCATCGGGATCTGGGGCGTCGGCAACATGATCCTCATCAACCTCGCCGGCCTCCAGGGCATCCCCACCCACCTGTACGAGGCCGCCCAGATCGACGGCGCCGGCTGGTGGCGGCGCCTCCGCAGCATCACCCTGCCGATGCTGTCGCCGGTGATCTTCTACAACGTGGTGCTTGGCATGGTCGGCCTGCTGCAGTACTTCCTGCCGCCGTTCGTGCTGCAGGGCACTTCCGGCGCCCCTGAGGGCTCCAGCCTCTGGTACATGGTCTACTTCTACCGCCGCGCGTTCGGCTTCGCCGAGATGGGCTACGGGGCGACGCTGGCATGGCTGCTGTTCCTCGTGGCGTTAGCCGCGACCCTGATCATCTTCGGGACGGCCAAGTACTGGGTCTTCTACTCGGCGGAGGACGCGGCATGAGCACCACCACCGAAGCCCGCCGCCGCGACGTCCCCTTCGACGTCGACGACCCGTCCATCCGGCTCAAGCGCCGCCGCATCCTGCTCACCGGGGTCATCACTCTCGGCACGCTGCTGCTGCTGGCGATCTGGCTCATGCCGCTCGGCTACGCGGCGGTGACGTCGCTGAAGACCAAGGCGCAGGCCACCGAGCCCCCGATCCTGCCCACCGAGGTGGTCACCTACGAGTTCGAGGGCGAGACGTACGACGTCTTCAACGTGCCCACCGACGAGGGCAACCAGGAATGGGCGCTGGTGCGGCGCGGCCGCGAGGACAGCTCGTTCATCGACCCCGCCAACCCGGCGGCCGGTCTGATCGAGTGGGAGGGCCGCTGGCGCACGCTGGACCCGGTACGCGACATCGCCTTCCAGTGGGGCAACTACCCCGACGCGTGGCAGACGATCGACTTCACCAGCCTGCTCTTCTGGACGTCGTTCTACGCCATCGTCACGATGATCGGCGCAGTGGCGTCGTCGGCCTTCGTCGCCTACGGGTTCGCCCGCTTCAGGTTCCGAGGAAGGGGCGTCCTGTTCATCGTGCTCCTGTCCACGATCCTGCTGCCGCCGGCGGTCACGGTGGTGCCGACGTTCTGGTTCTTCACCCAGATCGGGTGGACCGGCACGTGGCTGCCGCTGATCGTGCCGCAGTTCTTCGCGAACGCGTACAACGTGTTCCTGCTGCGCCAGTACTTCATGACGATCCCGCGGGAGATGGAGCAGGCCGCCGAGGTCGATGGCGCCGGGCCGCTGACGACGTTCTTCTACGTGATCCTCCCCCAGGCGGTGCCGGCCCTGACCGCCGTGTCGCTGTTCCACTTCTTCTTCGCGTGGAACGACTTCTTCGGGCCGCTGATCTACCTGTCGGCGAAGCCCGACCTGCAGCCGATCTCGGTGGGCCTGACGTTCTTCAACGGCGTCTACAACACCGAGCCGCAGCTCATCATGGCGGCCGCGTTCATCTCGCTGGCCATCCCGATCGCGCTGTTCTTCGTGGCGCAGCGGGTGTTCATCCAGGGCATCGTGATCACCGGCGTCGACAAATGACCGGGCCGGATCTCGGCCCCTCCCAGCAGTTCGCCGCCCGCCTCGCGGGGCGGATGACGCTCGCCGAGAAGGCGGGCCAGATGGCGCAGCCCGAGAAGAACTCGATCACCCCGGACGAGGTCGCCGAGTTCGGCATCGGGTCGGTGCTGTCGGGTGGTGGCGGCAACCCCGACCCCAACACGCCGCAGGGCTGGGCGGAGATGGTGGGGGAGTTCCTCGCCGGGGCGCGGCGATCCCGGCTCGGGATCCCCGTGCTGTACGGCACCGACGCGGTGCACGGCCACTCGAACGTCCACGGGGCGACGATGTTCCCGCACAACGTCGGGCTGGGCGCAACCGGCGACGCCGGGCTGATCGAGCGGGTGTACCGGGCGACCGCCCGAGAGACCGCCGCGACCGGGGCCCGCTGGGACTTCGCCCCGACCGTGGCGGTGGCGCTCGACCCGCGCTGGGGGCGCACCTACGAGTCGTTCGGCGACGACCCAGAGCTGGTCGCGAAGCTGGGCGCAGCCGCAGTGCGAGGCCTCCATGGCGGCGACCTCTCCGACCCGGGCGCGGTGCTCGCCTGCCTCAAGCACTACGTCGGGGACGGCGGCACCGCCTGGGGCAGCGTCGTGCGTCCCGAGTGGACCGAGTGGTGGACCGGCTGGGGCCCGGCGTGGCAGATCGACCAGGGCGACACCCGGTCGGACGAGGCCACCCTGCGCTCCGTGCACCTACGCCCCTACGCCGACGGGATCGCCGCCGGGGCGCTGTCGGTGATGGCCTCCTACAGCTCGTGGAACGGCGCCAAGCTCCACGGCCACCGGTACCTGCTCACCGACGTCCTGAAGGGCGAGCTGGGCTTCCCGGGGTTCGTCGTGTCCGACTGGATGGGGGTCGACCAGCTCCACCCCGATCCCCGCATGGCCGTGGTCGCAGCGCTCGCCGCCGGCATCGACATGGTGATGGTGCCGTTCGAGTGGCGCCGGTTCATCGCCAACGTCGTCGCCGCAGTGGAGAGTGGCGACGTCCCGCTCGAGCGGGTCGACGACGCGGTGCGGCGCATCCTCACGGTGAAGCACGCCATGGGCCTCTTCGCCGACGACGGAGGTGAACCGCCGCCGGTCGAGACGGTCGGCTCTCCGGGGCACCGCAGCCTGGCGCGAGATGCCGCCGCCGCCTCGGCGGTGCTGCTGCGCAACGCCGGCGGCATTCTGCCGCTCGGGCCGGGCCCGGTGGCCGTCGCCGGCGCCGGCGCCGACGACGTCGGGCTCCAGTGCGGCGGCTGGACGGTGGCTTGGCAGGGCGGCGCCGGGCCCATCACGCCGGGCACCACGATCGTCGACGGGCTGCGGGAGGCCGGCGTCGAGGTGGTGGCCGAGGGCCGGGCCCCGGTCGGCCTCGCCGTGGTCGCCGAGTCCCCGTACGCCGAGGGCATCGGCGACCGGGCCGACCTGGTCCTGTCCGACGACGACGTGGCGCTGGTCGCCCGGCTGCGGGAGCGCGTCGACCGGCTGGTGCTGGTGGTGCTGTCGGGCCGGCCGCTGGTGCTGGACGAGGTGGCCGCCCAATGCGACGCGATCGTCGCGGCCTGGCTACCGGGGTCCGAGGGGGCCGGGGTCGCCGACGTCCTCACGGGCGCCGTGCCGTTCCGGGGGCGCCTGCCCCGGGCATGGCCCGGCGACGGGCCTTCCGCCGGATGGGAACGCGGGCACGGGCTGGCGTCGTGAGGCGGTGGTGGGCCGTAGCGGCGGTGGCGCTGCTGGCCGGAGCCTGCACCGGCGACGGAGCCACAACCGCTGCGACGTCGCCCTCCACCACGGCAGTAGCGGCGCCCACCACCACGGCCGCCGCTACTTCGACGACGACGACGACGCCCGCTGTCGAGCCGTATCGCGATCCGTCGCTCCCCATCGAGGACCGCATCGACGATCTGCTCGGCCGGATGACCCTCGACGAGAAGATCGGGCAGATGACGCTGGTCGAGAAGGGCAGCATCCAGCCCCCTCAAGTCACCGAGCGGTTCGTCGGGGCGGTGCTCAGCGGCGGCGGCGGCGCACCCAGCCCGAACAACCCCGCCGCCTGGGTGGAGATGACCACCGGTTTCCAGGACGCCGCCCTCGCCACCCGCCTCGGCATACCCCTGCTCTACGGCGCCGACGCCATCCACGGCCACAACAACCTCCGGGACGCGGTCGTCTTCCCGCACAACGTCGGCCTCGGCGCCACCCGCTCGCCCGAGCTCGTGGCTCAGATCGCCCGCATCACCGCCATCGAGGCTGCGGCCACCGGGGTCTCCTGGAACTACGCTCCGGTGCTTGCGGTGCCGCAGGACATCCGATGGGGCCGCAGCTACGAGGCCTACGGAGAGGACCCGCTGCTGGTCACCGAGCTGGGGACAGCCTTCCTCGAGGGATTGCAGGGGGCGGCCCTCGACGCGCCCGACACCATGCTGGCGACACCCAAGCACTTCGTCGGTGACGGCGCCACCGAGTGGGGTTCGTCGACCACGGGGGCGTATCAGATCGACCAGGGCGACGCCCGCATCTCCGAGGACGAGCTGCGCGAGGTGCACCTGGCGCCGTACGAGGCGGCGGTCGACGCCGGGGCGCTGAGCGTGATGGCGTCGTTCTCGAGCTGGCAGGGCACCAAGCTCCACGCCAGCGAGGAGCTGGTCGCCGGCGTGTTGAAGGACGAGCTGGGATTCGAGGGCTTCGTCGTGTCCGACTGGGCGGCGATCGACCAGATCGACCCGGGCGACTACTACCGCTCGGTGGTCGCTGCGATCAACGCCGGCGTCGACATGAACATGGTGCCCACCAACTACGAGCTCTTCCAGACCGCGCTGCGGGGCGCGGTCAACCAGGGCGACGTGCCTCAGGAGCGCGTCGACGACGCAGTGCGGCGCATCCTGCGCGCCAAGTTCGCGCTCGGCCTCTTCGAGCAGCCGTATCCGGACCCCGCCCTGCTCGACGCCATCGGCTCCGACGAGCACCGGGCCGTGGCCGCCGACGCCGTGGCCCGCTCGCTGGTGCTGCTGGTCAATGACGGCGAGACCCTCCCCGTGACCGGGTCGACGATCTTCGTCGCCGGCGCCGCCGCCAACGACGTCGGGCGCCAGAGCGGCGGCTGGACGATCAGCTGGCAGGGCGACACCGGCAGCATCACCGCCGGTACGACGATCCTCGACGGCATCGAGGCGCAGGCGGGGGACGGCGTCGCAGTGGTCTACGACCGGTTCGGCCGCTTCGACGGCGACGGCGTGCCCGAGCGGGCCGACGTCGGGATCGTGGTGATCGGCGAGCGGCCCTACGCCGAGGGCGCCGGCGACGACCCCGATCTGCGCCTCGGCGCTCGAGAGATCGAGATCGTCCTCGACGTCCGGGGGCGCGTCGACGCGTTGATCGTGGTGCTGATCTCCGGCCGGCCGCTGCTGCTCGACGAGATCCTTCCGGCCGCCGACGTGGTGGTCGCCGCCTGGCTGCCCGGCTCCGAGGGCGCCGCGGTGGCCGGGCCGCTGTTCGGCGCCGTCCCGTTCACGGGCCGGTTGCCCTACACGTGGCCGCGGGCGGCGGACCAGCTGCCATTTGCCGACCTGACGTCAGCCGGCGGTGCCTGCGCCACGCCGCTGCTCCCGATCGACCACGGCCTCGCCGCCGCCGACGCATTCCGTCCGGAGCTCGTCGAATGCGGAGCGGCGGCCGGATGACCGTCGCCGATCCCCGGCTCGCCACCGCGGCGCCCGAGGGCGGGTTCGTCGAGGAGGACGGCCTCGAGTGGTTCCGCATCACCGGCTACGACCTGTTGGACCCGTTCCTGGTGAGCGTCGTGACGCCGACCGATCAGTGGATGTACGTATCGAGCACCGGCGCGCTCACCGCCGGCCGCCGCAGCGCCGACCACGCGTTGTTCCCTTACGAGACCGACGACCGTCTCCACCGGGCCGGTGGGCGCAGCGGCCCGATGACCCTCTTCCGGGTAGGCGACGCCGACGCCTGGGAGCCGTTCGCTCCCCACGCCCCGGCCGGGCGGGTGCGCCGGTCCATCGCCAAGACCATTGCCGGGGACCGGCTGCGGTTCGAGGAGCACCATCCCGGCCTCGGCCTCACCTTCCGCTACACCTGGGCCACAGCCGACCGCTTCGGGTTCGTCCGCAGCTGCGAGCTGTTGAGGGACGCGGGGCTGGCGTCGGTCGACGTCGAGGTGCTCGACGGCCTCATGGACGTGCTGCCGTCTGGCGTGGACCTCGCCGACCAGCAGCGGGCCAGCAACCTCGTCGACGCGTACCGTCGCTCCGAGCTGGACGAGACTTCGGGTTTGGCGCTCTTCACGCTCGAGGCGCTGGTGTACGACCGTCCCGAGCCCGCCGAGAGCCTGCGGGCGACGGTGGCGTGGGCCGACGGCCTGCCCGAGCCGGTGGTGGCCCTCTCCGACCGCCAGGTGCGCCGCTTCCGGTCGGGCGCCGGCATCGACCCCGAGCACCTGGTCACCGGACGCAAGGGCGGGTTCTTCGTCTCGGCGGCGGCCACCGTCCGGCCAAACGCCCCGTTGCGCTGGGCCCTGGTCGCCGACGTGGAGCGCGACCATCCGGCCGTTGCCCGGCTGCGGTCCTGGCTCGCCCGCTCGCCTTCGCCGGGCGCTGAGGTGGAAGAGGCGGTGGAGGCGGCTCACCGCGACCTCGTCGCCGTCGTGGCGGGCGCCGACGCCCTCCAGGAGACGGCCGACCACCGGGCTACCGCCCACCACTTCGCCAACGTGCTCTTCAACGTGATGCGCGGTGGCGTCTTCCTCGACGACCACCGTGTCGACGTCGCCGACCTAGCCCGATTCGTGGCGCGCCGCAACCGCACCGCGGTCGACCGGTTCGCAGCGGTCGCCGCCGGGCTGGGCCCCGTCGTCGAGATCGGGGAGCTGCGCGCCGCGGTGGCAGGCGACGCCGACCTGGCCAGGCTCGCCGACGAGTACCTCCCGCTGAGCTTCAGCCGCCGCCACGGCGACCCGAGCCGCCCCTGGAACACGTTCGAGATCGCCACGGGCGCCGGCTACGAGGGCAACTGGCGCGACATCTTCCAGAACTGGGAGGCGCTGCTGCACAGCTACCCCGAGTACATCGAATCGGTCATCGCCAAGTTCCTGAACGGCTCCACCGTCGACGGGCACAACCCCTACCGGCTCACCGACGAGGGCATCGACTGGGAGGTGCCCGAGGAAGGCAACTGGGCGAACTTCGGCTACTGGGGCGACCACCAGATCACCTACCTGCATCGGCTGCTCGACGCCTCCCGACGCTTCCACCCGGGCTTGCTCGAGGCGGCGCTGGACCGGGTGGGCTTCTCGTACGCCGACGCGCCGTACCGCATCCGGCCGTACGGCGACATCGTCCACGACCCGAAGCACACCATCGAGTTCGACGAGGACCACTATGTCGGCATCGAACGGAGGGCCGCCGCCATCGGCGGGGACGGGTTATTGGTGCCGGCGGCCGGCGGCGCCGGGATCCACCACGCGTCGCTCGCCGAGAAGCTGCTCGTGCCGGCGCTGGCGAAGCTGTCGAACTTCATAGCCGGCGGCGGCATCTGGATGAACACCCAGCGGCCCGAGTGGAATGACGCGAACAACGCGCTGGTCGGCAATGGCATCTCGGTCGTGACACTGTTCCACCTGCGTGAGTACCTGGGCCTGCTGGGCGACCTGCTGGCCGGCGCCGACCTCCCGACCGTGACGCTGGGCCATCGGGTGGCGGCCTGGCTGGAGGAGATACGGGAGGCGTTCGACGACCACCCCGCCGACGCGGAGATCACGCCCGAGGCGCGGCGCTCGCTCCTGGACGCGCTGGGGCGGGCCTACTCGGCCTACCGCGCCGAGGCATACGACCACGGCCCGGGCGTGCCTACGCCGGTGGCGGTCGCGGACCTGCGCAGCTTCGTCGCGGCGGTACAGCCGCACCTCGACCTCGTGGCCGCCACCGCGGGCCGGCCCGACGGGCTCGCCGACGCGTACCGGCTGCTGGAGCTGGGGCCGGGGACCGCCCGCGTGCACGGCCTGCCGGAGATGCTCGAAGGGCAGGTGGCGGCCATCGCCGCATCGGACATGGGCGCCGCGAAGGCGGTGGAGATCGTGGATGCCATGTACCAGAGCGAGCTGTACCGGCCCGACCAGCGTTCCTTCCTGCTGTACCCGGATCGCCGGCCCCCTCCGTTCGTCGAGAAGAACGTCGTGCCTGCCGGGGTGCTCGGTCCCCGGGCGCTGGCGCTCCTGGACGCCGGCTCGGGCATCCTGCGCCGGGATGAGGAGGGGGTGATCCGCTTCGGCAGCGGCTTCCGCTCGGCGCGGGAGCTCGGGGCCGCGCTGGACGACCTGGCCGCTGGCACCAGTCCTCTGGCGGAGCTCGCCGCCGCAGCCCGGACGGAGGTCCTCGACGCGTACGAGGCGGTCTTCCGCCACCAGGCCTTCACCGGCCGCTCGGGCACGATGTACCGCTACGAGGGGCTCGGCTCGATCTACTGGCACATGGTGTCCAAGCTGCTCTTCGCTCTCCAGGAGCGGGTGGTGGCAGCGGTCGAGGCGGGGGAGGACGAGGCCGCGCTGCGCGCGCTCGCCGAGCGTTACCGGCGGGTGCGAGCGGGACTTGGCTTCACGAAGAGCGTCGCTGAGCAGGGCACGTTCCCGACCGATCCCCATTCGCACACCCCGTCCGGCACCGGCGCCCAGCAACCCGGGATGACGGGCCAGGTCAAGGAGGGCGTGCTGCTGCGGTGGGGCGAGCTCGGCGTGCGGGTCGCCGGCGGACGGGTTGGGTTCCGCCCCGTGCTGCTGTCGCCTGACGAGTTCCTCACCGAGCCGGCGCCCTGGGCCCCGCTCGGGGACGGCGGTGCGCTGGACGCCGGGACGCTCGGGTTCACCTACTGCGCGGTGCCCGTCGTCTACCACCTCGTCGACGGCGACGCCTGGTCGCGACTGCGGTGGGCGGACGGCCGGGAGGAGACCGGCACTCCGCAACTCGACCGGGCCGCCAGTGCGGCGCTCTTCGCCCGCCGCGGCGAGCTCGCTCGGATCGACGTCGGCGTGGACCGGGCGACGCTGCTCTACGTCTGCGGGTGAGGGCACTCTGCGGCGTCTCGGTGGTGATCCTGGCCCTGACGGGGTGCGGCGACACGGGCGCGTCGCCGGCTCCGACCTCGGGCGTGGCGATCTCCGCGCCCGCGCCGACCACCAGCACCATCCTCTCGGCGGCGACGGTCGCCACCGTGGACGACGGGTACCGGCTCGCCTGGAGCGACGACTTCGAGGGCGCCGCCGACCGGCCGCCGGACCCGGCGTGGTGGAACCACGAGCTCGGCGGCGAGGGTTGGGGCAACCGGGAGCTGCAGTACTACACGGACCGCCCCGAGAACGCCGCGCTCGACGGCAACGGCCACCTGGCGATCACGGCTCGGGCAGGGGCCGCCCCGGGCGACGCCCGATGCTGGTACGGCCCGTGCGAGTACACGTCGGCCCGGCTCACCACCGAGGCCAAGGTCGAGCCCGAGTACGGCAAGGTCGAGGCGCGTGTCAGGATCCCGAGCGGCCAGGGCATCTGGTCGGCGTTCTGGATGCTCGGCAACAACATCCGGGTTCGACCGTGGCCGGTGTCGGGGGAGATCGACGTCATGGAGAACGTCGGCCACGAGCCGAAGACGGTCCACGGCTCCGCTCACGGGCCGGGGTACTCGGGCGGCGAGCCGCTGGGCGGGTCGATCAGCCTCTCACCGGGCGACCTGTCCGACGACTTCCACGTCTACTCCGTCGAGTGGGCGCCCGAGTCGATCGCCTGGCGGGTCGACGGCCGGCTGTACGCGCAGGCGACCCCGGAGGACGTGCCTGCCGGCGGCTATTGGGTATTCGACCACCCGTTCTTTCTCATCCTCAACGTGGCGGTGGGCGGCAACTGGCCGGGCAGCCCCGACGCGACCACCGAGTTTCCCCAGACGATGCTCGTCGACTGGGTCCGGGTCTGGGAGCCGGCCGGCCACTGATCGACCGCGGTCTCGCGAGAACCCGCACCACAACGGTCCCGTACGCCGGGGCCCGGCTCGGGGACCGGTACTCTGGCGCATCGAACACAGGAGACCGGTGGAAACGGAATCGGAGCGGTACGAGCGGGAGCGCCAGGCCGAGCACGAGCGCCACGAGAAGGAGCGCCAGGCTGAGCACGAGCGCCACGAGAAGGAACGCCTGGAGGACCGGGCCGAGCACGAGGCCGAGCGCCGCGGCGAATCCTAGGCGGCGACCGGGTAGATCGAGATGACGTCGCGCATGGCGATCGAGTCGGTGCCGCGGCCGTGCCGGAGCAGGATCGAGCGGGTCCCGTGGGGGATCTCGAGGCCGAGGTACTCGCCGACGGCGACGCCGTGCCGGGTGGACGCCCGGTAGGTCACGCCGCGGCGGAGAGTGTGAAGCTGCCCGGTCGGTCCGGGCGGCGAGGTGGATGGTGCCGTCATTCGGCACTCCTTTCGGTAGGGGCCCCAGGTGGGCCCGAGGTGTGAATCGGTTGTGGTCAGGCGCTGCGGCGGCGCGCCGGCCGGGCGGGACGCACGATCAGCTCGCGGCCGCCGAGGCTGGCGCCGTGCAGCTCCTCGGAGGCGGTGCGGCCGTCGTCGGCGTCCATCTCGACGAACCCGAAGCCGCGGGAACGCCGGGTGCGGCGGTCGGTGATGATCGTGGTCGCGTGCACGTCGCCGTAATGACCGAACAGCTCCTCGATATCGTCGACGGTGGCCTTCCACGGCAGGTTGGCCACGTACAGGCTCTGCCGTTCGCCGTTGCGGCCGCGCGGCTTCGCTTCGCGAGCGGGCGCCAGGGCCGGCGGCTCGCCGAGCGAGTCGAGCTGCGGGGCGTCGAGCCCGGCCGGCATGCCCAGGTCGCGCTGCATCCGGCGGACGGACTGCTGCTGGTCGCCGCTCACGAAGCTGACCACCGAGCCGGCCGCGCCGGCGCGGCCGGTGCGTCCCGAGCGGTGGAGGTAGTCCTTGGCGTCGCGGGGCGGGTCGAAGTGGATGACGCATGCCACGTCGTCCACGTGGATGCCGCGGGCGGCGACGTCGGTGGCCACCAGCGCCGGTGACTTCCCCGACGAGAACACGGCGAGGGCCCGGGTGCGCTGGCCCTGGGACCGCCCACCGTGCAGCGACACCGCGCCGATGCCCCGGCGGTCGAGCTGCTTGGCGAGCCGGTCGGCGCCGTGGCGGGTGCGGGTGAACACGATCGACCGGCCCATCGCCGTGACGACGTCGGCGGCGTGGCCCAGCCGGTCGGTGCGGGCCACCTGCCAGAAGTGGTGGGCGGCGTCGGTCGTCCTCGACTCGACGGTGCCCGCATCGTGCTGCACCGGGTCGCGCTGGTAGTCGCGGCTGAGCACCGCCACGTCGCCGTCGAGCGTCGCCGAGAACAGCAGCGTCTGGCGGTGCGCCGCCGTGCGGTCGAGGATGCGCCGCACCGCCGGGAGGAAGCCCATGTCGGCCATGCGGTCGGCCTCGTCGACCACGACGATGTCGACCTCGCTCAGGTCGACGCTGCGCTGCTCGATGAGGTCCTCCAGCCGGCCCGGGGTGGCGACGAGCACGTCGACGCCGGAGCGGAGCCGGCCCTTCTGCGGGCCGTAGCCGACGCCGCCGTAGATGGCGAAGACGCGGCGGCGGATCGCCTTGCCGAGCGGGGTCAGCTCCTCGGAGATCTGCTGGGCGAGCTCGCGGGTCGGGGCGAGGACCAGCGCCCGGGGCCGGTTGCGGCCGGCGGCGTCGACGGTCGCCAGCAGCGGCAGGCCGAACGCGAGGGTCTTGCCGGAGCCGGTGGGCGCCTTGCCGCGCACGTCGCGACCGGCGAGGGCGTCGGGGATGGCGGCGGCCTGGATGGGGAAGGGCGCGGAGACGCCGCGGTCGCGCAGGGCGCGGACGAGCGCGTCGGGCAGCCCAAGGTGGGCGAAGGTGGTCATGGTGTTCTCCTGGTCGGAATCGGTCTCGCCCGACGCCAGGCGTCGAGTGTCGGCCGAAGAGGCAGTCCAACCGGGGTGAGAAGTCGAGCCGTGGCCACCGGGGAAGCGACGATGCGCTGGCCTCCACCCGGTGC
>JBFJZV010000105.1:0-11614 GCA_041621915.1 Acidimicrobiia bacterium
CCCCCGACGAGGTTGACGTAGGCGAGCGGCACGCCGCCCTGGGCCGCCCGCGTCGACAGCATCTGCTCCCGCTCGCCGCCTTTGCCGCGGTGATACGGCGACGCGTTGACGTTGAGGAGGATGCGAGCCCCGTTCTCGACTTGCAGGGCCGGAGGGCCGTCGGGCACCCAGATGTCCTCGCAGATCGATACCCCCACCGCAACGCCTCCGACCAGCCAGACCTCGCCCGAGTCGTCGCCCGGCGAGAAGTAGCGGTCCTCGTCGAACACGCCGTAGTTGGGAAGCAGGCCCTTGTGGTAGATGCCCTTGACGGCGCCGCGGGTCACCAGCGCCGCGGCGTTGGCGAGGCGGCGCGGCCCGGCGTCGTCGAGGGTGCGGCCCGGCCGCGTGCGATCGACGAAACCGACGACCGTGACGACGTTCTCGGAGCGCGCCGCAACGTCCTGCAGTGCATCGAGGTTGCGCTCCACGAACGTATCCCTCAACAGCAGGTCCTCGGGGGGGTAGCCGGGGACCGCGAGCTCCGGCAGCAGCAGCACGTCGGCCTGCACCGACTCGGCCCAGGCCATCGCGTCGACGATGCGGTCGCGGTTGCCGTCGACGTCCCCCACCCGCAGGTTGAGCTGGGCGCCGGCCACCCGCATGAAGTCCATGCGGGAAAGGTTAGGGGCCGCCTCCCGGTCCTACCCTTCGCCGGTGGACACCGCCATCTCGCCTGCCCGGGTCGGCGTCTGGGACGCACTCGTCCCACGCCTCACCGCGGCAGGTTGGATCGAAGGCGGCACGGTCGAGCCGCGAGCTGCGCCCCATCTGCACGCGTTGCGGGCCGGGCCCGACCCCCACGGCACCCTGGAACGACTCGCCGACGTGCTGGAGGATGCTCCAGAGCTGGCCGAGCGGGCGCTCGTCGAGCCGTCGGTGGGCGAGGCCCTCGTCGCGATCGCCGGGGCGAGCCGGGCCCTGACCCGCACGGCGAAGGCCCACCCCGCTTGGCTGATCGAGGCCGCCACCGGTGAGGGGGACGGGCACGAGCCGCCGCCGGCCGACGTCGGGGCGATCCGCTCGTTCGTGCGCCGCGGGCTCCTCCGCATCGCGGTGCGCGACCTGCTCGGGCGCGCCGACATGCCCCGGGTCGGCCGGGAGTTGGCGGACCTCGCCGACGCCGCAGCCGCCGCCGCCCTTGCGTACGCCTTGGAGGACGCCCGCGGCTTCCCCGATACCGCCGACCTGCCCGAGGTGCCGTTCGTGGTCGTCGCCATGGGCAAATGGGGCGGCCGCGAGCTGAACTACGCATCAGACATCGACCTGCTGTTCGTGTACGGCGCACCGGAGGGGGCCGAACCATCCCGGGTGGGCGAATACGCCCAGCGAGCGGCCGGGGCGTTCATGGAGGCCCTGGGCGGCGTGGCCCCAGAGGGGGTCGCGTTTCGCGTCGACGCCGACCTGCGCCCGGAGGGCAAGGCGGGGCCGCTCGCCCGCAGCCTCGACGCGTACGCCTCCTACTACGACCGCTGGGCCGAGCCGTGGGAGTTCCAGGCCTTGATCAAGGCCCGACCCGCCGCCGGCGACGCCACCCTGGGCCGGCGCTTCACCGACCTCGTCACGCCGTACGTGTACCCGGACACCCTCCCAGCCGGCGCCATCCGCCACGTCCGCACCCTGAAGGCCCGGGCCGAGGCGCACACCTCCAGCCGAGGCAGGACCCATACCGAGATCAAGCGGGGGATCGGCGGCATCCGCGACGTCGAGTTCAGCGCGCAGCTCCTCCAGCTCGTGCACGGCCGTTCCGACCCCGACCTCCGCGGGCGCGACACGCTGGCGGCGCTGGAGGCCCTGCGGGCGGGTGGGTATGTGCGTCCGGGCGACGCGGCGGCGCTCTCGGAGGCGTACCGCTGGCTGCGGGACCTGGAGCACCGCATCCAGCTCTGGGACTTGCGTCAGACCCACGACCTGCCCGCCGCCGACGCCGCCCGGCACCGGCTGGCCCGCACCATGGGCTACCGCGACGGCCCGGGCCGCACCGCCCGGGACGAGTTCGAAGCCGACCTGGTGCGCCACCGGGGGACCGTGCGCACGATCCACGAGCGCCTCTTCTACCGGCCGCTGCTCGAAGCGTTCGCCGAGTCGCCGGCGGTCCGGCTGACCCCGGAAGGCGCGCGCCGCCAGCTCGCCGCGCTCGGCTTCCGTGACAGCGAAGGAGCGCAGCGGGCCTTCGACGACCTGACCGCCGGGCTGTCCCGCCGCAGCGGGCTGATGCAGCAGCTCTTGCCGCTGATGCTCGACTGGCTGTCGGAGGCGCCCGACCCGGACCTGGGCCTCGCCCAGCTCCGCACCCTGGTCACCACCACCTCCGACAACACGACCCTGGTGGCCGCGCTCCGCGACAACCCCGTCGCCGCGGAGCGGTTGTGCCGGGTGCTGGGCACCAGCCGCCTCCTCGGACGCCTCCTCGACCGGATCCCGGAGGCGCTGGCGGCCATCGGCGACGACAGCCGCATCGACGCGGTGCCGACGCCGGATGAACTCGTCGCGGCGGCCCGCCAACAGGTCGGCATCCGCCGCGACCGGGCCGCGGTGCTCGCCGCGCTCCTCCGATTCGTGCGGGGCGGGCTGCTGCGGGTCGCAGTGCGCGACCTGCTGGGACGCGCCGGCACGCAGCAGGTGGGCGTGGAGCTGTCCGACCTCGCCGACGCCGCCGCCGCCGCCGCGCTCGACCTCGCCCACGCCGAGGTGCGTGAGCGTCCCGAATTCGCCGACCTGCCCGAGGTCCCGTTCGTCGTCGTCGCCATGGGCAAGTGGGGCGGTTGCGAGCTGAACTATGCCTCCGACCTCGACGTGCTGTACGTGTACGACGTCCCGACCGGCGCCGAGACCCACGCCGCGGCCTCCTATGCGGAGAAGGTCGCTACGTACTTCGCCAAAGCGCTCGGCGGGGTGACCCCGGAGGGCGTGGCCTTTCGCATCGACGCGCGGCTGCGGCCAGAGGGCAAGTCGGGGCGGCTGGCGCGGAGCCTCGACGGGTTCGCGGCCTACTACGACAAGTGGGCCGAGCCCTGGGAGTTCCAGTCGCTCATCAAGGCGCGGCCCGCCGCCGGCGACCAGGCGCTCGGCGCTGCCTTCCTCGACCTCGTGGCGCCGCACGTCTACCCGGACACCCTGCCGGCCGAGACCGTCCGGTACGTGCGCACGGTCAAGGCCCGGGTCGAGAAGGAGCGGATACCGCCGCACGAGGACGCCGCGTTCCACATGAAGCTCGGGCCGGGGAGCCTGAGCGACGTGGAGTTCACCACCCAACTCCTGCAGCTCACCCACGGAGGTCGCCAGCCCCGGGTGCGGCTGGCGGGGACGCTCGCCGCCATCGAGGCGCTGGACGCCGACCATCTCATCTCGCCGGCGGACGCCCGCTCGCTGGCGGAGGCCTACCGGTTCTGCGCCGCCGTCCGCAACCGTCTCTTCCTCCAGGCTGGCAAGCCGCGTGACTCGCTGCCCGCGGACGCCGACGAGGCCACCCGCCTGGCCCTGTCGCTGGGGTACGAGCACCACCCGCTGTCGACGCTGCGGGAGGAGTACCGCCGCCGCACCCGGCGCGCCCGCCGGGTCGTCGCCCGGCTGTTCTACGGCGTCGAGCGGTGAGAAGGCGCCTCGCCGCCTGGGCGCCTCGCTTGCGCCGGGCGTGGAACCCGGCGGGGATGGCCGGGCTCATGGCGGTGGCGACGGCGGTCGGCGTGCTCGTCGGCGTCGGCGCCTTCCTGCTCGTGGAGGGCATCGGCCTGGTGGCCGACGGGACGCGCAACCTGGCCGAAGTTCTCCCGGCGGACTGGATCTGGATGTTCGTGACGGTCCCGGTGGCCCTCACGCTCGTGTGGTGGCTGGCGCAACGGTTCGCTCCCGAGATCGCCGGCGGCGGGGTGCCGCAGGTGACCGCGGCGCTCATCGTGAGCGGCGGCTTCGTGCGGCGGCGGGTCGCCGGCTTGAAGATCGTCGCCACCAGCCTCACGCTGGGAGCTGGCGGCTCGGCCGGCCGGGAGGGCCCGATCGTGCAGATCGGCGCCGCCATCGGCTCGGTGGTCGGCCGCTGGACCGGCCTCGGCGAGCAGCACTTGCGCAGCCTGGTCGCCGCCGGGGCCGGCGCCGGCATCGCCGCGTCGTTCAACGCCCCCATCGCCGGAATGCTGTTCGCCATGGAAGTGATCCTGGGCGGCTTCCACATCCGGCACCTGCACACCGTCGTGGTGTCCTCGGTGGCGGCCGCCGTCGTCGCCCGCAGCTTGGTGGGGCCCGAGCTGGAGCTGCCGATCGTGAAGTACCCCCTCAGCGATCCCCGGGAGCTACTGGCGTATGCCGCCGTGGGGTTGCTGGCCGTGGGCGTGGGCTACGTGTTCCTCAGGTCGCTGGACGGGTTCGAGCGCTTCGGGACACGGTTCCGCCGCATTCCCTGGGCGCTGCCGCTCACCTACGGCCTCTTCGTCGCCGGTCTCGGTCTGCTGTCCGTGTGGATCGTCGAGGAAGGCGACGCCCTCGCCCCGGCGGTGCTCGGCACCGGGCAGCGGGTGGTCGCGTCGCTGCTCGGCTCGGGCACCGCGGCGTGGTGGGTGCTGGCTTGCCTGGCGGGCCTCAAGATCCTGGCGACGTCTGCGACGATCGGCGCCCGGGGCGCCGGCGGGGTGTTCGCCCCGAGCCTGTTCGTGGGCGCCGCGCTGGGTAGCGGGTTCGCCGTCGTGCTCGAGCCGTTCTGGGGCTTCTCGGAGCTGCGGCCCGGCGCCTTCGCGCTGGTCGGCATGTCTGCGGTGCTCGCTGCCGTGGCACGGGCGCCGCTCACCTCGATCCTCATCGTGTTCGAGATCACCCAGGACTACGGGCTCGTCCTGCCGCTGATGCTGGCCACCACGCTGGCGACCTTGCTGACCGAGCGGTTCCACCCCGAGAGCTTCTACACGATGGCGCTGCAACGCATGGGCGTCCGCCGGGTGCAGCGGGGCGACGTCGACGTGCTCGACACGGTGAGCGTGGGCGAGGTGATGTCGCCGGCGCCGATGCTGATCGACCCGCGGGCGACCACAGGCGAGGTGCAGGGCCACCTCGACCGGACCCGCCACCACGGCCTGCCGGTCGTCCGTGACGGGCGGCTGGTGGGGATCGTCACGATCACCGACATCCTCCGCACCGGCGGACCGTCCGACCAGGTCAGCGCAGGCGAGGCGATGACGCCCAACCCGGTAACCGTGACCACCGACGCCCCGGTTTCGCGGGCGCTGGAGCGCATGGCCGCGCTCGGGGTGGGGCGGCTGCCGGTGGTGGACGGCGACGCCTCGCATCGGCTGCTGGGCCTGTTCCGGCGCGAGGACGCGGTGCGGGCCTACCACCACGCCCTCAGCTCGCACGTCGAGGGAGAGATGGGCCGCGACCGGCTGCGGGCCCGGGTCGAGCCCGGCGCCGACTTCTTCACGTTCGAGATACCGGCGGAGTCGCTGGCCGACGGGCGCAACCTGGGCGAAGTGGCCTGGCCAGAGGGTTGCACGCTGGTGTCGGTGCGGCGGGGTCGCGAGGTCATCGTGCCGCGGGGCGACACCGTGCTGAAGGCCGGCGACACGGTCACCGCCTACGGGACGCCCCACGCCGAGGACCTCGTGATGGTGAAGCTCGACCCGCAGCGGCTCACCGCCGACGACCTCGGCCACTGACGGCCGCTAGGATTGCGCGGCCGCGCCGGCTTCCGGCGCGTCAGCCGCCACCCCGACCGGAGGTCGATCGCGCCGTGTCAGACCACGTTTCCACGCTGCGATCGCTCGCCGCGTCGGCCGCCCCGGCCGCCGTCGAGCTGCGGCGGGCGGTCCACCGGAGGCCGGAGCTGGGCCGAGAGGAGCGGGTGACGACCGCTGCGGTGGCCGCGGCATTGCGAGCCGCCGGGGTCGAGCCGCGGCTCCGCGACGCGGGCACCGGGCTGGTGGCCGACGTGGGCAGCGACGGGCCGCTGGTGGCCTTCCGCGCCGACCTCGACGCGCTCCCCATCCAGGAGCAGACCGGGCTCGCGTTCGCCTCCGAGCATCCGGGCGTGATGCACGCCTGCGGTCACGACGCCCACACCGCCATCGGCTACGGCATCGCTGCAGTGCTGTCCCGCCTCGACGATCTGCCGGGCCGGGTGCGCGTGGTGTTCCAGCCCGCCGAGGAGCTGATCCCCGGCGGCGCGCCCGACCTGATCGAGGAGGGAGTCCTCGACGGGGCATCGTCGATCTTCGCATTTCACGTCGACCCGACACTGGTGCCCGGCCGGGTGGGTGTGCGCACCGGCCCGGTGACGAGCGCGTCGGATCGGGTGGTCATCCGCCTCACCGGCCCCGGCGGCCACACTTCCCGGCCGCACCGCACCGTGGACCTCGTCTACGCCGCGGCCCGGGTCGCCACCGAGCTGCCGACGCTGCTGCAACGCACCACCGACCCTCGCGACCCCGTGATCCTGGCGTTCGGGCGGATCGAGGGCGGCAACGCCGAGAACGTCATCCCCACGGAGGTGGAGCTCGGCGGCACCGTCCGGCTCTTCGAGATGGAGCTGTGGCGGACGATGGCCAGCCGGGTGGAGCGGCTCGTGCGCGACCTCGTCGACCCGTTCGGCGCCCTCGCCAAGGTCGAGTACACGCAGGGGTCGCCGCCCGTCGTCAACGATCCGGGGGTGATCGACACGGTGAGCCGCGGCATCGCCGCCGCGCTGGGCGACTCGGCGCTGGCCCCCACCCAGCAGAGCATGGGCTCGGAGGACTACGCCTGGTACCTCGACGAGGTCCCCGGCGCGATGGCCCGCCTCGGCACCGCCATCGTCGGCAGGGACGTCGACCTGCACTCGTCCACGTTCGACATCGACGAGAACGCCATCGAGGCCGGCATCCTCGCCGGCAGCGCCGCCCTCCTGGAGCTGCTCAAAGCGGCGGGGTAGGAGCGGGCGGGCGGGGGGACGCGCCCGCCGATCAGGCATGGGGAAGCCCGCTATAGGTGGTCAGCCGCAGAAACCGGCGCGGCTTCCGTCGTCAACCATCGGGATAATGTCGTTATCGGTGGCCAGGTCGGTCCCGAGCATCGTTGACTCCAACCGGGGACAGGTGTTGGCTACGCAAATCGTTCCTGAGCGACGGCCTTTGGGGGCGCGACGTATTGCTCGATCAGCCTGTGGGCAGAGGTCGTCATTGGTGGGGACTCGGCGACGGAGCGGCATGGATTGATAGGTTGGTGCCGTGGCCGATCCCATTGATGTGCTCGCTGATCGCATCGCTGGTGGTACAGCTGTCGGCTTCGTCGGCGCTGGTGCTAGCGCACGGTCAGGCTATCCCGTTTGGGGGGACCTCCTTTCTGGCATCTCACCTGACCTTGAAGGCGAGGGTCTGTTGCGGTCCGGGATCGCGGTGTCCGACGCTCTGATTTCGGCGCTCAGCTCTTACGAGCTGGAGGGACCGAGTCCATTGCATGAGCTGCTGGCGCGGTTGCCGTTCCACCACTTCGTCACAACGAATTTCGACGACCTCATGGAGGAGGCCTGCAACGACGAGGCGCGGCGGCGTCTCGGACGTGAACTTGAGCTGTCCGAGAAGTGCATGACGCTTAGCGTGACCAGTGGGCATGACTTCTCGCGGTTCAAGGATGCTCTCTCCGCGAAAGGCGGAGAACGCGCTGTGCTCCATCTTCTAGGCTCGCTGCGGCTTGGGGACACCACCCGATCGCTGTCGACGTACCGCGAGACCGATGCCCCTCGGAATGCTCTGCGGGAGGTTGGTGCGATCTTCGCCAATCGCACGGTCGTGTTTGTCGGGAGTACCTTGGAGGATCCTGATCTGATGCAGGTGGTGGAGGGCAGTCGAACCTACGACCTTCGGGGCCCAAACGCTCACTTTGCGCTTCTGCCCGACAGCTACGAGCCACAAATCCCGGTCCTTAGGGCGCGGTACGGAATCGAAGCGATTCTCTACGAGGTGAAGGCAGGGCCGGATGGTCGTGCGGACCACACTGCGGTTGACGAGCAACTGTCTGATCTCGTCGACATCGTCGAGGACAACTTCCCGCACGTGTTCATCAGCTACAGCCGCGAGGATCTTCCTCGCGCAATGGATATCGCGCGGGGTCTTGCCAGCGCCGGCCGAGTGTGGCTTGATCAACACATCGAGTATGGCGACAAATGGCAGGAGGTTGTCGAGGACCACGTCACACGCTGCCGCGCTTTCGTGCTCGTCATGACCGAGCACTCACGCGAGTCCGACTGGGTCGACAAGGAGATTGAACTCGCCAAGGAGCACGGCAAGCCGATCTTCCCGATACTCCTGGAAGGCGAGCCTTGGCCGGAGATGGAGGAGTACCAGTTTGTCGACCTGAGACTGCCGGAGTCTCTCCTCGACCAGGTGAGTGAACTTCTGACGAGCTGACCAAGGCGTCACCCGGTGGAGATCCTCGGCGAGCACCTTGTGTAGGCCGCGGGGTTCCGACCACTTCCCCAGCGGTATGGCGGCTTATCAGACCTCATGTAACCGCGCCTCGAACGCCGGCCAACGCACTGTGCTACCTGATTCGCCGCCAGAACCGTGGGTCAACAACTGCCCTTGGGATCTCAGCATCGTCGCGGCCTTCGACGACGGTGACCCTCTCGTCGTCGGCGTCGGTGTTCACCCACTCGTCGTCAAGGCTTTCAGGCTCAACGTCGTCGGCATCGAAGCCACTGGTGTTAATGGCAAAGCCCCCTCTGTGAGTACGACAACTGTACTCCTGAGCCATGTGCGCAGCTAGTGATGGTTTCAGACCGTCGCCCGTGAATCCCGCTTATCGCGAGCTAGTCAGCAACACGAAACTCCGCCTTCACGCGCGCCTCGCATGCGCCGTGCGGCGCCGGGGTGGGATCAAGGTGATTGCGATTGTTCCAGTGGTGGCTTCGGTGGCGAACTGCGCGTGCTCGCCACCCCGTCACGCCGCGACGGGTGGGCCGCGTTGGAGGAGGGCTTCGATGCTGATCTGGCCTTCGTGGACTTGGCGGTGGTGGCGGCGGCACAACAGGATCAAGTTGACGAGGGCGGTGATGCCGCCGTCGGCCCAATGCGTGACCGGCGCTGCTCGTCGAGAACCGCCACCATACCCAACCAACGGGCCTCCCCCTGGTCGAGGCGCCGGCGCTCCGCCACCACCGCAGCTTCCAACTCCGGGCGGGCGAGATCGCGAAAATCATCACGTTCATCCATGGAACACACCGTACCAACAGGGTGTGACACGAAATCGAAAGCCAAGACCTACTCGGCCAGCAGCAGGTCCTCCGCGACCAGCGAGTCGCGCAGCGCCTCGCGCTCGCCCTCCCGCACGAACAGGCTGAGGATGCCGCCACCGCCGTGGGGGGCGTGGCGGAGCTGGAGGTCGCGCACATCGACCTGGCTCGCCTCGAGTGCCCGGCCGACGCGAGCCAACTCGCCGGGGCGGTCCGCGAGCGCCACCCGCACGGCCGTCACCGGCGGGGCGAGCTCGGCGCGGGCGGCCCGCGCCGCAGCGAGCGCAGCCCGCAGCGTCCCGACGTCCCCGCCTTCGACCGCATCGGCCCAGGCGGCAAGTCGGCCGGCGAACCTCCGTACCGTGGCTGCCGTCTCGGCGTTGGCTACGAGCAGCGGCGCCCAGGCGTCGGGATCGGACGACGCCACCCGCGTGAGGTCGCGGAAGCTGCCCGACGCCAGCTCGAGCGCCTCGGGTGAAGAGGCCGCCTCCCGCAACAGCGCCGCGGCCAGCACCTGCGGGAGATGGCTGATGGCGGCCACCGCCGCGTCGTGGGCGGCGGCGGCCATGCGCAGCGGCCGCGCCCCGAAGCCGGTGACGATGGCCTCCACCCGGTCGAGGTCGCCAAAGGCGGCGCCGTCGGTGGCCAGCACCCAGGCGGCGCCCCGGAACAGCGCACCCGAGGCGGCTTCCGGTCCCGACAGCTCCCGCCCCGCCATCGGGTGGCCGCCGACGAAGTGCGGCAGGTGCCCGGCGGCGGCCACCACGGGCGCCTTGATGCCGGCGACGTCGGTGACGAGCGCGTCGGTTGCCAGCTCGGACAGCGCGGCCACGACCCCGGCGGGCGGGGCGGCCAGCACCACCAGATCGGCAGAACTCACCGCCCCATCGCGGCTGGATGCGACCTCGTCGAGCGCGCCGCGGGCTACGGCTCGCTGCGCCATGGAGGGATCCACGTCCCACCCGACCACCCGCCACCCGGCATCCCGCAACGCCATCCCGGCCGAGGCGCCGATGAGGCCGGTGCCAACGACGGCCGCGGTGGCCACGGGCGGATCAGCCGCCGACGGGGGCGGGGGCGGACAGCTCGACCCCCATGGCATCCGCCAGCTTGCGCACGTCGGACATCAGCGCCGCGAACTCGCCGGGGAGGATGGCCTGCGGGCCATCCACGAGCGCTGTCTCCGGGGCGGGGTGGACGTCGACGATGAACCCATCCGCGCCCGCCGCCACCGCCGCCCGGGTCAGCGAGGCGACCAGCGCCCGCCGCCCCCCGCTGTGGCTGGGGTCGACGATCACCGGCAGGTGGGACAAGCCCTTCAGGACCGGCACCGCCGAGATGTCGAGCGTGTTGCGCGTGGCGGTCTCGAAGGTGCGGATGCCGCGCTCGCAGAGGACGATGTCGTGGTTGCCCTCCTTGTAGATGTACTCGGCGGCATTGAGCCACTCCTCGATCGTCGCGGTGAAGCCCCGCTTCAGGAGCACCGGCTTCGGCTGGCGGCCCAGCTCCGAGAGCAACGTGAAGTTGGCCATGTTCCGGGTGCCCACCCGGATGAGATCGGCGTACGACGCCACCAGCTCGACGTCCCTGGGGTCGAGGACCTCGGCGACGAACGGCATCCCGAACTCTTCTCGCGCCTCGGCGAGCAGCTCCAGGCCCTTCTCCCCGAGGCCCTGGAAGGAGTACGGGGAGGTGCGCGGCTTGAACGCGTCACCGCGCAGGATCGTCGCCCCGGCTTTGCGCACTGCGCCGGCGGAGGCGAACAGCTGCTCGCGGGTCTCCACGGCGCACGGCCCGGCGATCGCAACGAACCGGCCGCCGCCGATCGGCACCCCGCCGACGTCCACCACCGTGTCGGGTTCCTGAAACTCACGGCTGACGAACTTGAACGGCTTGAGCACCGGCACTGCTCGCTCCACCCCCGCCATGGCCTCCCACGGCAAGCGCTGGATCTGCTCCCGATCGCCGATGGCGCCGATGACCGTGCGGAACTGACCCTCGGACACATGGGCCTGGGCGCCGACGTCCTCGAGGCGCTCGATGACGTGGGCGACGTCGGCGGGGGTCGCGTCGGGACCCATGACGATGATCAACGACTCGTCTCCTTTGGGGGGCACGAGGTGCCTTCGGTGCGGGCGGCGCAGGTTACCGACCCGGCCATCGCCGGCCGTCACCTGCTTGCTCGCAGCTAGCGCTTGCTGTTGTTAGCGGATTCCGGGTATACTGCAAGCAGTGAGCAAGGCATCCGACCTGGGCCAGTTCATCCGGCAGCATCGAGAGCGGAGCGCGATCTCCCTGCGCAAGTTGGCGGAGGCAGCGGGTATATCGAACCCGTACCTCAGCCAGATCGAGCGGGGGCTGCGCAACCCGTCGGGCGAGATCCTC
>JBFJZV010000106.1:0-11536 GCA_041621915.1 Acidimicrobiia bacterium
CGACGCCGACTTCGTCTATGGCGACCCCGGCGACTTCATCATCGCCGGCGACTGGACCGGCGAAGGCACCGACACCGTGGGCATCTTCCGCCCCACCGACACCGCCTTCTACCTGAACTACGCCAACGCCCGCGGCATCGCTGACGAGACGGTCTTGATGGACTGGGCCGGCACGATGCGGCCAGTCGGCGGCGCGCTCGGGCGCACCGGCATGGTGTCGTACGCCGACCATCCCTGCACCGGGCCGTACAGCGGCCCGACCGGGCCGGTCGCCACGTCGCCTGCGCCCGCGTCGCCGTCCGACGCGGTCGGGGTGCTGGGCATGAGCTTCACCCAGGGCAAGGACTGCGACCGTGCGGTGATCGGGCTCGGGGCCCTGCCGGCCGGGCAGGTCGCCTTCTTCGAGTCCGGAGTGCCGGCCACATCTGTGCCGGCGGGCGCAGAGGTCACCGCCCACGGTGCCCGTGCGCACGTCACCCTGCCCGGCGTGGACATGGGCCGCATCTTCGGCATGGAGTTCCTCGGCGACCCGTACGGGTTCGTCGTCCGGACGCCGACGTCCGGCCCCACCGTGGGGGACCTCTACGTCGACGTGCTCTACGACGGGTACCGGTTGTCCCGGGCGTACTTTCTGGAGGGCCCGGCGCGTATCGTGATCGACTCGATCCCGGCTGCGACGCCGCCCGGGTTGCGGCTGGGGCCGATCGTGGACACGTTCGTGGCACTGCGCGACCCGATCGACCCGACCGGCGCCGGCTTGACGCCGCCGATCGATGTGTTCGGATACGGCCGGCCCTTCGAGGCGAGCGACTCGGCCTTCCTGACCGACGCGGCGACCGGCGCCCCGGTCACGGCGACGTGGAGCGGCTGCGAGCCTGCCTTTGTAGTTCCGCCGAACACCGGGTGCGTCTATGACACCACCGACTACATCGACGCGTGGGGCGAGTTCTCGTTCACGATCGAGAGCGTCGCTCCCGGCCGCTACCAGCTCGAAGTGCTCATCACCAGCCCGGCGAGCCCGGAGGACGGCGGCTTCCAGGGGAGCAGCATCACCGACGTGTTCACCGTGCGGTAGTCGAGCTGGGCCGCTACGCCAGCCAGCGGCCCAGCCAGCCCAGCACCTCGGCGTACCACTGGAGCGAGTTGGGCTTGCGCAGGATCCAGTGGCCCTCGTCGGGGTAGTACAGCAGCCGGGCCGGGACGCCCTTGGCCTTCAGCATCCCGTACAGCTCCAGGCCCTGGTCCACCACCACCCGGTAGTCCTTCTCTCCGTGGATCACCAGCGTGGGCGTCTCGAGCACCTCGAAGTTGGCGGTGGGGCTGGTGCTGAGCACCTTGTCGACGTCCTCCCAGGCGTGGGCGCCCATGGCCCGTTCCCGGCCCTGGGTGCCGTCGGTGGCGTACTGGCCCAGCAGGTTGGTGACGCCGGCGTGGCACACCGCGGCCTGGTAGCGGTCGGTGTGGCCGATGAGCCAGGCGACCAGGTAGCCGCCGTAGGAGCCGCCCATGATCGCCATCCGCTCAGTGTCGGCGAGACCGGCGGCAACGAGGTGGTCGGTGCCGGCCTCCACGTCGGCAGCCGGCATCGTGGCCCAGTCGCCCTGGATCGACTCGGCGAAGTCGGCGCCCCAGCTCGACGAGCCGTGGAAGTTGACCATCGCGATCACGTAGCCGCCGGCGGCGAACGCCTGGGCGTTCCAGCGGTAGAACCAGTGGTCCCCGTAGATGCCGTGGGGGCCGCCATGGATGTTCTGCACCAGCGGCGCCGGCTGTGCGCGGTCGTGGCCGGGCGGGAACACCAGCCACGCCTGCATCTCGTCGCCGTTCGCCCCCGCGAAGCGCACCTCCTCCACGTCGCCCAGGTCGACCTCGGCCAGCAATTCGGCGTTGAACGACGTGAGCCGCTGCGGGTCGCCGCCGGCGAGCGGCACGCGCCATGCATCGGCCGGCTCTCGCAGCGTGTCGTACGAGTAGTACACATAGCCATCTGCCGCCGGCCGGGGCCCGGCCACCCATCCGCCCTCCACGATCCGGTCGGGCACACCGGGCTCCAGACCCATCCGGTAGAGGTGCTTGCGGGCGTCGTCCTCGGCGGCCAGCACCAGCGTGGCGTCGCCGGCGAACTCCCACTGCTCGGCAGACCGATCCCACGCCGCGGTGAGCACGGCCTCCTCGCCGGTGGCGCGGTCGCGGCGCACCAGCTTCCACGGTTCGCCGTAGTAGTCGATCTGCTCCTGCCAGCCGTACACCAGCAGCGCTCCGTCGGGGCTGTAGCGAGGGCGGCTCTCGTTGCCGTCGCCGTCGGTGACTCGCGCCGCGGTTCCGCTGCCGTCGGTGGGGGCGGTGAACAGCGCGGCCTGCACGCGGCCGTCGGCCTCGATCACCACCGCCGCCGCGAACGCCACCTCGGTCCCGTCGGGCGAGACGTCCCAGCTTCCCGCCGGGTCCATGAGGTCGAACCACTGCGTCCACCCGGGCAGCAGGTCGGTGACGGCGTCCGTCGCCAGGTCGTACCGCATGATGTGGGAGACGTTGCCGTCGCTGAGCCAGCGGTCCCAGAAGCGGTACACCCGGTCCTCGGTCGCCTTGCCGGTGACCCTGCGCTCCTTGCGCGCCTCCAGCGCGTCCCGGGTGGCATCGACGTGCGGCGCCTCTCGCAGCACGTGGGCCAGGAACAGCACCCCCGACCCGTCGGGGAGCCAGCGGGGGTCGGCGACGCCCAGGGGGAGGTCGGTGACGATTCGCGCTTCACCACCGTCGACGGGCAGCAGGGCGAGCTGCGCGTGATCGGCGCCCTCGGGCTTGCGGGTGAACGCGACGGTACCGCTGTCGGGCGAGACCGCTGGACTCGAGCTGCTGCGCTCCCGTGAGGTGAGCGGCCGGGGGTCGCCACCCGGGACCACCCGGTACAGCACCGTGATCGGGTCGTTCTCGGGATGGTCGGTGACTGCCACGATGGCAAACGAGCCGTCGGGCGCCGGCACGGGCGGGGCCGCGCGCCGGAACCGCCAGAGGATCTCTGGAGTGAGAGGCCTGACACTCACGCGCGCGACTGTAGCGAATGGGAAGCCCGTCGCTCCGTCGGGATCGGGCCCTTCGACGCCCGACGAGTTCTTCGATCCGCTCCCCGAGGAGTTGCTCGCCGCTTTCGAGGGTCGCGAGCCCCGAGAGTCAGTGCCCCGTCCTCTGCCTCTGGTGAATCTGTCGTAGCCGGCTGGCATGATGTGCGCATGGGGGAGCGCACGGCGGCGACGATCCTGCACCTCGACCTCGATGCCTTCTACGCATCGGTAGAGCAGCGCGACCGCCCCGAGCTGAGGGGACGGCCGATCGCGGTCGGCGGCGGGGTGGTGCTGGCCGCCAGCTACGAGGCCCGCCGCCACGGGGTGCGATCCGGGATGGGGGGCCGCCAGGCCCGGGAGCTTTGCCCCCGCATCGTGTTCGTGGGCGGTCGGATGTCCGAGTACGTGCAGGCCAGCGAAGCGGTGTTCGACGTGTGCCGCCGGTACACGCCGCTCGTCGAGCAGATCTCCATCGACGAGGCCTTCCTCGACGTCGCCGGCGCTGAGCACCTTTTCGGCCCGGCCGCCGACATCGGCGCAGCGCTCCGCGCCGAGGTGGCGGCGGAAGTCGGGCTCCCCGCCTCGGTGGGGGTGGCGGTCACCAAGTTCCTCGCCAAGGTCGCCTCCCGGGTCGCCAAGCCCGACGGGCTGCTGGTGGTGGAGCCGGGCCGGGAGCTGGAGTTCCTCCACGCGCTCGGAGTGGAGTACCTCTGGGGCGTGGGCCCGGTCACGCAGGAGCACCTGGCGCGCTACGGGATCACCAGCATCCGCCACCTCGCCGAGATCCCGCCCGAGACGCTGAGCGCGCTGTTGGGGCCGGCATGGGGGCGGCACCTCCACGCGCTCGCATGGAACCGCGACCCGCGGGGGGTCGTCCCGCAGCGGCGGGCGAAGTCGTTGGGCTCGCAGTCGGCGCTCGGGAAGCCCGTCACCGACCCGGAGCGCTGGCGCCACGCGCTGCTGCGCCTCGCCGACCGGGTGGGCGGCCGGCTGCGCAAAGCCGACCTGTCGGCCTACTCCGTGACCGTCCGGGCCCGCTTTGCCGATTTCACCTCGGCCAGCCGCAGGCGCACCTTCGGGTCGCCGGTCTGCGCCACCGCCGCCCTGCACCGGGCCGCAATCGAGCTGCTCGACGTGTTGGCGGCCGAGGACGAACGGGCCGCCGGTGGGCTGACCCTGGTCGGCATCACCACGTCGCGCCTCGTCAGGGGCGCCGAGGTGCAGATGGAGCTGCCGATCGACAGCGGCGGTGACGAGCAGCTCACCGGGTCGGCGCGCGAGGTTCGGGGCCGGGCGCTCGACGCGGCCATCGACGACCTGCGCCGCCGCATGGGCCGCGACGCCGTGCGCCGGGCTTCACTGCCGGCCGGCGAGGAGATCCGCTCGCCGGTGAACTTGTAGCTACTCCAGCGCGAAGGGCGGGTAGCGGTCGGTGATCAGCAGGAACGCGTACGCCTGGACCCGCAATCCCCAGCGCAGGAACCCCGTCTGGAACCCGAACAAGCCCTGCGGGTAGCGACCGGTGAACAGGATGGCGAACCAGGCGACGATCGCCAGCAGCACCGACACGACAAACAGCACGAGCAGCACGATCAGGTGCGGGATGGCGAGCAGCCACTTCACCAGCGGCAGCCAGCGATTGAGGTCCCGGGGCACGTCGGGGTAGTCCAACTCCAGGTGCACGCTCTGCTCGTCGTCGGTCGAGGGGTAGCGGTCGTCCATCATCAGCAGGTACGCGAACACCCGGTACTCGAAGCGGGTCAGCGCCAGGTTCCAGTCGAACCACCAGCGCGGGTACTTCTGGCGGAACAAGATCAGCAGCAGTGGCGGCAGCACCAGGACGCCGCCGGCGGCAATGAAGCTGGTGGTGGTGTCGCCGCTTTGCCACTCGAAGGTCCCGCCCGACACGAGTGCGAGCACGATCAGGATCGGTATCGCGTAGAGCAGCCTGAGGAACGTCGACAGCCGGTCGAGCGGGCGGTCCGGGTATTGGATCTCGAGCCGTGCCGGATATGCGCCGGGCACAGGTGTGGTCATGCGGCCTCCCAATGTCGATTCCAGTGTTGCCCGGCGGCGGCAGGAGGGACACGGGCGCCGGTCACGACCGGGCAGGCCGTTGGGCCGCTAGCGCCCGAAGTACGTAGACCCGCGGTTCCAGCTTGCCGATCATCTGGTAGACGCCCCACAGCGCGTTCGCCAGCTCCACGCGATAGCCGACCTCGCCCAGCTCGGTCAGCAGCTCGTCCCGGCATCGCAGCATGCGGGCAGCGTGCATGAGCTGGGCGGACGTCCGGCCTGATCCGTCTTCCTCCCAGGCCTCCCGCCACTCCGACGCGACGACGTCGACGTCCTCGATCGTGAAGCCCGCCCGAGTGGCGGCGGCCTCGAAGCCCGCCACCGCCATGCGCTCCGGCACGATCGCGAGGTCGGCGTAGATCCGCTGCGCCTCGTTCGGCTCCAGCCGGTCGGTCGCGAAGGTCTGGTGGAGCACCATCGCCCCACCCGGGCCGAGCACACGGTGGCACTCGCCCATGGCGGTGTCGATGTCGGCGACGTGCACGAGCATGTCCCTGGACCACACGGCATCGAACTCGCCGTCCCCGGCCGGGATGCCCTCGATGCCACCCTGGCGAACCTCCACCAAGGAGCTGTTGGCGTGGTCGGCGATCGCGGCGCGCGCCTTGTCGACGTTGTCGGCCACCGGCTCGACGGCCACCACTCGGCACCCGAACCGCTCGGCGAGGCGGAGGGCGTGGCGGGCGTCCCGCGCCCCGATGTCGAGCACCACCGCGCCCTCCCCGAGACCGAGCGCCTCGAAGGTCTGGTACAGCGAGTCGTTGTCCCGCGGGTTGCGGCTGCGGTCGAGGGCGGCATCCCGCTCAGCACGGGTGATCCCCCAGTCGCCGTACATCTCCTCGATGGTCATCGGCTGGTTGGTCATGTCCGCATCACGGAGGCGACCTCCATCCTCACGTGGAAGTCGGGGTCGTCGGAAAGGGCGGCGACGCCGTCGCCCGGCCGGAGCCCGAGCTCGCCGAGGGCTCGGACCGCCTTCCAGCGGGTCCAGGCGTCCTCGTCGCCGATCGCCCGGCGGAGAAGCGGCCGCAGCGCCTCGTCCTCGCGGTCGGCAGCCGCGTCGATCACCGCCCGCCGCACGAGCCGAGACGGGTCGCCGTAGCCCGCTTCCAGCCAGCGGCGGACCACGTCGTCCTCGGTTGCGGCCGCCAGGGTGACCAGCGCCACCCGCCGGATGCGGGCGTCGTCGTGGGTCGCCGCCGCCTCCAGCCGCGCCCGGTGGGCGTCGTCGTCGGGGTCGAGCAAGTGCAGCGCCTCGGGTCGGGGTCTTGGCCGGGTCGCCTTGCCTTCCGCCACCAGCTCGTCGCGAGTGCGGGCCGGCGCTCCGGCGGCGCCTGCCGCCGGGTCGTGGAACAGCTCGGTGACCCGGGCCAGCATCGGATCCAGCTCGTCCTCCCAACTGGCGCCCCGGGCGAGACCGACCGTGACGAAGTCGCCGGCCACCATCACGTCCGTGACGTCGTCGTCCTCATCCAGCAGCGCCGCTACGCGGGCGTCGTCGACTTCGTCGCCGCGGCGGTACCAGACGCCGGGCGCCGCTTCCCCTCCGAGGTTGAACTTCACCTTGCGGGGATGCGGTGTCGCCTCCGGCACCACCGGTCCCGAGAAGACCCGGTCGAACAGCGACGCCTCGGCGCGCTCGCCACCCGTGGCCCACAGCACGTACCGACCGTCCCGCACGCCGTGGGCCAGGGTCACTCCGGAAGCCAGCTCGTGCTCCCACCAGTCGCCGGGCTCGAGGTGCGGGCCGACGAGGGCGGCGAGCCGGGCGGCGTCGTCGGGCGTCCAGGGCTGGCCCGAGAAGAACCGCTTGAGCAGGTTCTTGTAAGCAACCAGCTCGTGGAACTCGAGGTGCATCGCCACCTCGTCGGTCAGGTGGCCGAACGCCTCGGCACCCTGGTCGGCGGCCGCTGCGGCGCGGCGGGCGTCGTCGAGGTCCGGGGGTGCGGCGTTCATGCGGACATGCTGCCAGATCCCACGTACGCTCCTGGCATGCGGTTCGTCGACCTGCGGCGCGAGGTGTTCCGCCTCCATGGGGAGGAGGAGTACGCCGCAGCGCTGGAACGGCTCCAGGCCCACGCGGCCGCCTTCCCCGAGCACGAGCCCATCGTGTACTTCTGGCGGATGTGCCTGCGGTCGCGGGTCGGCGACATGGCGGCGGTGCTGCGACTCTTCGACGAGGCGCTCGCCAAGGGCCACTGGTGGGGCGACGGCTTCCTGGCCGACCCCGACCTCGACGCCGCGCGGGCGGCCCTCGGCTGGGCGGAGCGGGCTGCCGAGTGCCTCCGCCGCCAGCAGGCGGTGGCCGCCGGCCCCCGGCCTGAGCCGACGATCTTCCGTGCGGACGGCGACCCGACTGGCCTGCTGGTGGCCCTGCACGGCTGGGGCGACACCCCCGGCGCCCACGGCGCGCCGTGGCGGTCGGCCGCCGCGGCGGGTTGGCACGTCGCGGTCCCGTACGGGAGCATCCCCGAGACCGTGGACGCGTGGAGCTGGGACCCGGGCCGGGACGCCGAGCGAGTACCCGGCTGGGTGCGCGACATCGCCGCCGAGCTGCCTGCGTCCCGGCTGGTGCTGGCCGGGTTCTCGATGGGTGGCGGGCTGGCGTGCCGGGTGGCCTTCGAAGGCGGTGTCGCCGCCGACGGCGTGATCGCCGTGGCGCCCACATTCCGCCACTTCGGTATGCCCTGGCCCGCCTCACCGGTGCTGCGGCGCCTGCCCACGTTCGTCGTGGTGGGTCGGCGCGACTGGACGCTCGAGGAGATCAGCGGCTACGCCCCGGTCCTCGCACGGGCCGGCTGGCCGGTGCGGGTGGAGGAGAAGCCGGGGACGTACCACGAGTTCCCGGTCGACTTCGCGGACGTGCTCGTCGAGGCGCTCGCGTGGATCGAGGAAGCGGCCGAATGACCCTGACGGGCGCGCCGGCGCGGTGGGAACCTGGCGCGGAAGGGAGGGACGATGTTCGCTGATCTCGTGCTCGAAGGTGGTGGCGCCAAGGGCCTGGGCTTGGTGGGAGCGGTGGCCGCCCTGGAGGACGCAGGCTACGAGTTCTCCCGCCTCGCCGGGACGTCGGCGGGCGCCATCGCCGCCGCGTTGCTGGCCGCCGGCTACCAGGCCGACGAGCTGGAGGCGGTCCTGATGGACCTCGATTTCACCCGGTTCCTCGACGAGACGCTGCTGGACCGGGTCCCGGTGGTGGGCAAGCCGCTGTCGCTCGCTTTCCAGAACGGCATCTACGAGGGCGACGCGTTTCGCGCGTGGATCGCCGAGATGCTGGCGGCGAAGGGCGTGGAGGCGTTCGGTGACCTCAAGATCACCGACGACCCGGATACCGGCCTGTCTCGCGGCACCCGGTACCGGCTGGTGGTGATGGCCACTGACGTGACCCAGGGCCGGCTGGTCCGGCTGCCTTGGGACTACCGGCGCCGCTACGGCCTGGCGCCCGACGACCAGCCGGTCGCCGACGCGGTGCGGGCCTCGATGTCGATCCCGTTCTTCTACGAGCCGGTGCGGTTGGCCGGCCCCAAGGGAACATCGCTGCTGGTCGACGGCGGGGTGGTGTCCAACTTCCCGATCGACGTGTTCGACCGCACCGACGGTGCCGCGCCCCGCTGGCCCACGTTTGGCGTGCGGCTGGTCAACCGCCCCGACGCCAACCTTCGTGTCATCGCCCGTTTCGGGCCGGCCGGGTTCACCACGGCGTTGCTGGCCACAATGGTCAACGCGCACGACCAGCTCTCCATCGACGACCCATGCGTGGAGCAGCGGTTGATGGTTGTTGAAACGTCGGGGGTGAGCCCCATCGACTTCGACCTGGCCGACCGCGACAAGCGACGTCTGGTGCTGGAGGGCCGGGATGCGGCGCGCCGCTTCCTGAAGAACTGGGACTGGGAGGCCTACCTGGCGACCTGCCGCTGATCTCTTGCCTCGGATTCTCCCCCCGCCGCGCGGGGCCCGTCAGGCGCCGTTGTCGCCGCGGTGGCGGAGGAGGCCGAGGACGACGCCGTCGATCATTGCCTCCCATGACGCCTCGATGATGTTGGGGTGCACCCCGATGGTGCTCCACGACGTTTCGTCGTCGGAGTGCTCCACCAGCACCCGCACCCTGGCGGCGGTGCCGTCGGAGGAGTCGAGATCGCGCACCCGGTAGTCGGTGAGGTGGAACTCGGCCACCTCCGGGTAGCGGCCGGCGACGGCCACCCGCAGCGCCTGGTCGAGGGCGTGGACCGGGCCGTTCCCCTCGCGGGTGACGATGACCCGCTCGTCGGCGACGTTGACCTTGACCGTGGCCTCGGCCAGCACGTCGCCGTCGGGGCGCTGCTCCACGCTCACCTTGAAGGACTCGACGGTGAAGTAGGGCTGCTTCCAGCCCTGCGCTCTGCGCAGCAGCAGCTCGAAGGAGCCGTCGGCGGCTTCGAAGCTGTAGCCCTGGTGCTCCAGCTCCTTGAGGTCGTAGACCACCCGCTGCGCCGTGTCCTTGTCGAGGTCCCAGCCCTGCGCCTTGGCCCGGGCCAGCACCGTGGACCTGCCCGCCAGCTCGGACACGACCATGCGGGTGGTATTGCCGACGGTCTCGGGGTCGACGTGCTCGTATGCGTCCTTGCGGCGTGCCAGCGCCGAGGTGTGCAGCCCCGCCTTGTGGGCGAAGGCAGCAACTCCGACGTAGGGGTGGTGCGGGTCGAGCGTCAGGTTGATGATCTCGGCGACGTGGTGCGACACCGGGGCGAGCCGGGCCAGGCGCTCTCTGCCGACCACCTCGATGCCCAGCTTGAGCTCCAGGTTTGGCAGCAGCGTGCACAGGTCGGCGTTGCCGGTGCGTTCGCCGTAGCCGTTGACACAGCCCTGCACCTGGGTGACCCCCGCGTCGATCGCAGCTAGGGAGTTGGCGACGGCGACGCCGCCGTCGTTGTGGAAGTGGCAGCCCAGCACTGCGTCGGGCAGTGCGCCCCGTACGTTGCGGACCACTTCGATGACCTGGTGGGGGAGCGTGCCGCCGTTGGTGTCGCAGAGCACCACGCGCGCGGCGCCGGCTTCGGAGGCGGCCCGCAGCACCGACAGCGCGAAGTCGGGGTTCGCCGCGTAGCCGTCGAAGAAGTGCTCGGCGTCGAAGAACACCCGCCGGCCCTGGCTGCGCAGGTAGGCGACGGTATCGGCGGCCATCGCCACCGCCTCGTCGAGGGTGGTGCGCAGCGCTTCGGTGACGTGGTAGTCCCACGACTTGCCGACGAGGCAGACGACCTCGGTGCCGGCAGCGAGTAGCGCCGCCACCTGGGGATCGTCCGCGGCGTCGCCGCCCGCCTTGCGGGTGGCACCGAACGCCACCAGCTCGGCGTTCTCGAGGTGCAGCTCGTCCTTGGCCCGGGCGAAGAACTCGTCGTCCTTGGGGTTGGCGCCGGGCCAGCCGCCCTCGATGTAGGGGACGCCGAGGCTGTCGATGAGCGCAGCCACCTTCAGCTTGTCGCCGACGGTCAGCGAGATGCCCTCCCGCTGGGTGCCGTCCCGGAGGGTGGTGTCGTAGATCTCGACGTGGGCCATGGGAAGTGCTCCTGGTGCAACGAGAAACCCTCCCGCTGGGGGAGGGCTCAGGAGCGCACGCGCGGCTGCGCGTGCGCTAGGTAATGCCGATCGTGCAAGCGGTGCTCATCGGATGGGTGAGTATGCCGGGCAGGCCGCCGGGCGTCAATCCCGGCCGGGCTACACCACGCAGAACTCGTTGCCCTCCGGGTCCTGCATCACCACCCAGTAGCCCTCGCCGCGGTCGCCGCTCGGGTCGAACACCTGGTGCACCGTGCCGCCGGCCGCCACCAGCCGCTCGACGTGGGCGTCGACGTTGTGCTTGCGCTCGTCCATGGGCGTTCCCCGCTCGCCGCCGGCCTTCACGTCGAGGTGGACGCGGTTCTTGGCGGACTTGCCTTCGGGGACCTTCTGGAAGTACACCCGGGGCCCGTCGCCGCCGGGGTCGACGATCGCGTACGACGCGTCCCACTCGCTCTCGGGGATGCCGAGTTCCGTCGCCCACGCCTCCCACGAGTCGTACCCGTCCGGCGGTGGCTGCTCGACGTAGCCCAGCGCCAGCGCCCAGAACCGGCCGAGGGCTCGAGTGTCGGCCGCGTCGAACACCACCTGGATCCCGTGTGCCATGCGGGCAATGCTAGGAGGCTGGCCGGCAATCGAATGTGGCGCCTCTCCGGGTCTCGTCGCCCCTGCCTGCGGCCGGAGAAGCTCGACGTATCGCCTCGGATACGCCTTCGCTTCCCGGCCTGTGGCAGATGACGACGATCCTCCGGAGACCCATCCACAGCATTACCGACCACCCTCCTCCGCGTCGAACTCGCCGGGCGTCGCGATCACCGCAGCCAGCCAGGTCGTCACCGGTACGGCCGCAACCAACCCGATGC
>JBFJZV010000107.1:0-11496 GCA_041621915.1 Acidimicrobiia bacterium
GCGAGCGGGTAGACCAACTCGCCGAGCCGGTCGAGCACAGTGCCGAGGCCGTCGACCAGGTCCGTCACGTTCGCCTGGCCCTCGAGGTAGCCCGGCCCGTCGGCGCCGAGCAGCACGTCGGCCAGGTCGGCCGACGTGAAGTCGGACCAAACCGGCTCGACGCTCGCATCGCCGCCCGCCCCCGGCCGCACCAGCAGGCTCATGCTGCCGGCCGGCGTGGCCACCACGTAGGCCAGCGGCAGCTCGGGACGGGCGGCGGCCGCCACGTCGGTGATCGACGGCCGGGCCTCGAAGTCCTCGAGCCCCGGTATCGCCCGGATGCGCTCGACGACCTGCGCCAGGTCGTCCCACACCTGCTCGTACTCGGCACGAGTGCGTGCCTCCCGGTCGCGGTCGACCTTCCGCATGATCTCCCGCTGCTCGGCGACCGCCTCGCTGTCGAACACGATCTGCATCGGCGGCGACCGGTCCGGGTCGACGTTCTGGACGAACCGCTGCGCCTGTTCCCGCGTCATCTCCACTACCGGGGTGCCCTCGGCTGAGCGCTCCCACTTCTGCAGCTGCTCGAGCCTCTGGCGGGCGACCACGTACTGGTGCAGCGCGCCGGGGTCGGCCTCGGCGAGGCGGCGCAGCTTCACGATGTCCTCGCCCATGGTCTCGCGCAGCGCGCGCCCCCGGGCCGCCTCCAGGGTCGCCGCCGCGTCCGCCGCGGCGCCGCACCGGGCCAGGGCATAGGCGAGCCGGTGGTGCAGGTCGCCGGTGGCGCCGATCTCCAAGTCGCGGCTGCGCCGGTACAGGGCCGACTGGTAGAGCCTCTCGGCGGCGGCGAGCGCGGTGCCGTAGGCGTCCGCAGCGGCCTCCCAGTCCCGGCGGGCGAACAGCAGGTCGCCCACCTTGCGGCCCAGGCGGCGAGCCTCGTACGGGTTGGCTTCGGGCGTGTACACCTCCATCGCGGCGCGCATGTGCTCGATCGCCTGGCCCTGGTCCCCGGCGGCGAGGTGGGCCCCTCCCAGGTTGAGCTGGATCTGCGCCCAGTCGAGAGGGAACTCCTCCCGGGTCCGGACTTCGAGCGCCAGGCGGCCGTGCTCGATGGCCCGGGCGGCGTCGGCCTCCCCGTCGTCGGCGGCCAGCGCGGCGTGGTACGCGGCGAGGTTCACGTGCACGCCCGACCAGTCGTACGGCTGCTGCTCGCGGCTCAGCCCGGTCAGCGCCAGGTGGCTGTGCTCGATCGCCTTCGGGATCCGGTCGGCCCACGTTGGGTCCTCCGGGTTCCAGTAGGCGGTGGCGAGGTTGCGCTGGGCGAGCGCCCAGCTGGCGCGGTCGCCGGCGGCGTCGTACCGGTCGGCCGCCTCCTGATAGTGGGCGATGGCCCTCTCCCGGTTGGCGCCGGGGTCGCCGTGGGCCCGGCGCTGGAAGCAGGTGCCGAGCGCGTCGGCGATGCCGGCAAGGTCCCCGTCCTCCTCGGTCAGGGTGGCGGCTTCCTCGAGCAGCGCGATGGCGCGCTCGATGTTGTCCGGCCGGTCGCCTTGCAGCCGGTAGGTGTACGCCACGCCCAGCAGCAGCTTGACCTCCGCCAGGGCGGCCGGGTCGCCCTCGAACCCGTCGGTGGCGAGCGCATCGGCACCGTCGGCGATCACCTGCTCGAGCAGCGCTGGGTGGCGGCTGACGGCCCATTCGGTCATCCCGCGCCTCACCGCGTCGAAGGCGGGCCCGTGCGGGCTCGCCGGGTGTTCCATCATCCCCCGGAGGGCGGCGGCGCGCTCCGGGTCGTCCGACGGCGACATGCCCCGCAGTGCCAGCTCGGCATGGCGCAAGATCTCGGCCGGGTCGCCGCCGGCCGCATACAGCGCGCTGGCCAGGTGCCCGTGGGCGGCGGTCCATTGCGGGCGGGTGTCCTCCTCGGTGAACACCTCCAGCGCCCGGCGGCAGTGCTCGGCGGCCTGCGCCAGTTCCTCCGGGTCGCGCCGGCCGACGGAGCGGACCAGCAGGAGGCGGGCGGTCTCGAGGTGGGCGTCGGCCCACGCAATCGGCGCCCGCTCCCGCAGCCCGGGGGCCTCGGCGGCGGCGTGCTGGCGGGCCAGCGCCCCGTCGACGTCGCCGCGGGCCTCGGCGATCATCGCCAGGGCGACGGACGTGGCGGCGCTCTTGTGGGGATCGACTTCGGGGTGGTAGATGTCGGCAACTGCCAGGAACAGCCGCTCGGCTTCCCGGAGGCGGGCGGCGCGGTCGTCGGTCGGCGACTGGGCGAGGCCGGATGCCGTCGCTTCGGCGATCGCCGCCCACGTGGCCGGGTCCATCTCCGGGTCGACCATGGCCAGTGCCGTCTCACCGGCCTCCACCATGGCGTCGACGTCGCCGCGCTGCCCCGCTTCCTGGAGGCCCGCGACGGCTGCGGCGAAGGCCGGGTCGTCCTGGGATCGCGTCTGGAGGCTGACCTCGAGGAGCGCGTCGGCGGGCCCCACCTCGCGGCAGCGGCCCAGGATGTGGCGCACGACAGCGACGTCGTTGCGGAAGCGCTCGATCTTCTCGGGGTCCTGCACCGCCGGTGACGCGGCCTCGGCGAGTTGGTCGAGGAAGTCGTCGACCGGGGCATCCAGGAGCTGTGGGTGGTCGCGCACCACGAAGTAGATCTGCGACCAGCGCTCCACTTCGAGGCACCGGAGCACCAGTTCGCGGGTGGCGTCGTCGAGGTCCCCGTCGCGCCGTTGGCGCCCCCAGCGGATCACGGCATCACCTCGAACACGTCGTGGACAGGCCCCGGGTGCTCGCCGAACTTGGCGGCGGCCGTCACCGTGAGACGGTACAGGCCGGGAGGGAGCCCGTCCACGCCGACCGTCCAGGCGCCGGTGCCGTCGTCCCGGAGCTCCACCGTCGCCGGCGGGGCGTCGGCGTCGACCGGTTCCACGCGGGCCGTCACGCGGGAGGCGGCGAACGAGTCGACGAGGCGGGCGCCCAGCTCGACGGGCTCGCCGGCGACGTAGAGGTCGTCGACCTCCAGGGCGATCGCCGGCGCCCCCGTCCCGAGCCGGCCGCGGCGGCCCGTCCGCACCTGGCCCAGGCCGCGCACCTGGGTCTGTTTCAGTCGCTCTCGCAGCAGGTCGAGCACGGTCGCGTTGTTCTGGAGGGAGCTGTGACGCTCGCCGACGAAGGTGTCGGGGAACGCATCCGACAGCTCGATGGGGATGGCGGACAGCCGGGGCACGGTGCCATCGCCGTCGCCGAGCAGCGGGTCGATGCCCTCCGGGAGCGAGTTGCTCGCCGTCAACTCCCCGCCGGCGAGCCGGGCCGATTGCAGGGTCGGCTGGGCAGTTCCGACGATCGGGACGAGTGCGTAGCCGCCGCGGGCGTAGTCGGCGTCGGCGCCGTGCCGGTCCACGGCCTCCTCGATCTCGCGGTGGAAGAGAAGCGCGTCGGCGGCGCGGTCCCGGTCGATGCCCGGCAGCCCGTCGGTCTCGGCCACGCGGCGGAACGTCCCGTCCACGTCGAGCGCCGGGTAGATCGGCAGGAGCTGGTAACCGGATGGGAACGAGCGGATCACCTCGGTGAGGTCCAGGAACCGTTTCTTGAAACCGTTGGCGAGGAAGTGCAGCGCGTCGACCGACCCGCGGTGCGGGGTGCCGAACGTCACCAGCGCGCGGCACGTGCGCCAGCCCTCCAGCACTTCGAGGTAGTACCGGCAGACGAGGCCGCCCATGCTGTGCGCCATGAGGACGACCTGGGCGTCGGCCGCTCCGCTGTGCTCTCGCCACCGCGGCAGCCGGTCGTCGAGGAGCGACTTGAGCGCTGCGGCGCTGGCGCGGTTGTCTCGACGCCAATCGTATGGGAACTCGTAGAAGTTCGCAGGGCGTGGGTCGTCGATCGTCCCGGCGGCCACGTCGAAGTGGTCGGTGACGAGCTCGACCATCCGGGTGTAGCCGTCGATCTTGACGAGGCCCGGCACCAGGTGGGTGTCAGCGATCAGGCCGGTGGCGCGCACCCCGTCGTCGGCGTCCGGGTCGGTGAGCACGAGGTCGTCCAGGCTGCGCCCCAGCGAGGTGAGGGCGCGCCAGATGGCCTTGCCGGAGATCGCCCACAGGTCGCGGCCGTCCTTGCGGAGGACGCTCCCGGTGATCCCCGGCATCACCACCACCACGTCGCGCATGCGTGCCTTCGCCACCGCCCTTCCCGGGTCGCTTGCCGCAACCTAGGCGACCGGGCGGTGGCGGGGCGTCAGGAGGTGTCCGGCAGCGGCACCGCGGCGACCAGGACGATCTTCCACTGGCCGCCGTCGCGGCGGAACACCACCGTCATCGGCGCCACGATGTGGACGTGCTCGCCGCCGGCCGAGTAGGTCTGGTCGACCATCAACGTGACCACTCCCGCGTCGCCCCACGACGTGGCGTGGAAGTCGTCGGGCGACGACTTGACGTCCGATACGCCCATCTCCCCGAGCTGGGCGAAGTAGCCCTCGATGTTCGACTTGCCGCGCAGCCAGGCCCGCGAGATCTCGTCCACGCCCTGGACGTCGTCGGCCATGAGTTCGGCGATGGCCTCCATGTCGAGGTCGTCGAACCGCTCCAGCAGTCGGCGAGCCAGGGCCTCCAGCTCGGCAGCCGCGTTGGCTCCCATGTCTCCTCCTTCGTGCCGGGGCGCGCCCGGCAGACGGTGGTGGCGGGCCGCCATGTCGAAGAAGCAGCGTGCACGAGGTTCGGTGATGTCGCGGGATGGCGACCCGGGGGGTGTTCCCCTCCCGGCCGTGAGTCTACGCGATCTCGACTCTGTAGTCCTGCCGTTCCCAGCGTCCGTCCGGCAGCCAGCGGAAGGTGAAGTCGAGGGTTCCAGGTCTGTCGGTGGGAAGATCGACGTACCCCACCCCGACGGACGTCGACACAGCCCGTGTGTCCTCCACGGTGCCCCACCCGTCGGCGCTCCAGCGCAGTATGAAGGAGCCCGGCGCCTGCACTCGCAGCGCTCGGCCGACCGGCACCCGGCGCATCCGGCGGTTGGGCTTCCACACCTCGCGCTTCACCGGGCGCCGCGCCCCCAGGTAGCGATCGCGCACCTCGTCGATCACGTCGAAGACCTGGTCGTCGGTGATGGAGCGCAGCAGCTTCGCGTACTCGGCGTGCGCCCACATCAACGGCATCGCCGCTCCGGTGGGCCCGCCGAGGCGCAGGAACCGGTCGGCCCGGTCGGGCTCGTCCCACACCTGCTCCGGCAGCAGGCCGATGCCGTGCGCGAACCGTTCCATCGCCCGCACGTACGCGGCGACGTCGCGCCCGGCGGCCAGCTCGTAGTGGGCCCGCTCGCCGGTGAGCAGCGGCCAGGCGCGCCCGACGCCGTACCCGACGTAGGGTCCGCCGTCGGACTGCTGGCCGTACCCGTCGTGGTTGTAGCGGCGCCACACCGGGCCGGCCGGGGTGTCGACCTTCAGCGTCCGGTCGACAACCGCCAGCGAGTCCTCCACGAGGGGGTCCCCGGGAGGGCGGATGCCGTAGCGCACCAGCTCGAGGAACCCGGCGTCGACGATCTCCGACGCCGGGAACTCGTAGCGGGTGCCCGGCGGCCGGTTGGCGAGGACGATCATCGCCTCGTCGGGGTCCTCGATCGGTTCGGGGTCGTCGGGCTCGGCGGGGAGGATCCGGACGTAGTGGCGGGCGACGCCGGGGTACAGCGTGCCCCGGGTGGTCACGGTCCAGTCCTCGATGTGGCATTCCAGGAAGTCGGCGTACTCCAGCAGGTAGTCCGCCGTGCCCGCGTCGCCCCGGTCTGCCGCGAAGGCCGCGGCGCACACCAGCGCAGCGATGTTGCTGGCCAGCGTCGACGGTGAGTACCCGCTGTTCTCCTCCCACCGCTCCTGCGGCGTCACCGGCCCCTGGCGGACGAGGTAGCCGGCGGCGCGGCGCACCATCGGCCACGGGTCGAAGGCGCCGAGGGCACCGCGGCGGTGCAGCCGCCAGGCGAGGACGATCGGGACGGCGACCTCGTCGAGCTGGATGCCGGTCCAGTGCGGCTCGCCGGTGATCCAGAAGTTCTGGTGGAACCCGCCGTCGGGGTTCTGGGTGGCGGCCAGGTAGATGAGCGCCCGCAGCGCCACGTCGGTCTCGCCGGTGGCCAGCAGTCCGGTGACACTGTTGACCATGCCCCGGGTCCAGACCAGGTGGTAGCCGCCGATCTCGTCGTCGCTGCGGTGCTCCCCCCACGGGATGCTCAGCGACGCGATCATCGCCCCCTGGTAGTGCTTGTCCTCGTGGGCGAGCAGCAGCGCCTGGCTCATCCGGTAGAGCCGGCCGCCGTCCTGCGACGCGCTCTCCAGCGGGGCGAGCCGGTCGCAGGTGGCCTCCCAGCCGGCGGCGAACCGGTTCCGCAGCGTGTCCTGGTCGACCCCGAGCGACTGGAACAGCGATGTGACGACCCCGTGCCGGCAGTCGGAGAACGCGAGGCCCACGGTGAAGTCGCCAGCATCGACGTCCAGCTCGGCGGTGAACGCGATGTTGCCGGGACCGGCCGCGTCGAAGGCGTGGTCCATGCGCCGGTTGGAGGCGAGGTCGGTCCAGCCGTCGTTGACGCCCACGTAGCCCACCGAGGCCCGCCGGAAGCCGGGCGTCGCGCCGATCGACAAGAACGTCCGGTTGCGGACGGCTACGAGCACCCGGCGCTCGGCGATCTCGACGATCTCGCCCTCGTTGTCCCACCCGCCCACGTCGAGGTGCGGCGCCGCGAGGACGAACAGCTTCAGCCAGCCTTCCCACTCGTCGGCGGGCTCGAACCGGCAGCGCAGCAGCACCACGGGCTGGTCGGGATCGGCCAGCACCTCCTTGTGGATCGTGTACCGGCCGTCCGGGTCGGTCGAGGTCACCGCGAAGCCGAGGGCGTGTTCCGACAGCGGCTCGATGGCGTGGTTGAGGTCGCGGCGCTCGTCGTGGAAGAACGTCTCGCCGTCGGTGACGAGGAACTGCAGGTCGCGGAGCTGCGGCCGGTCGATGGTGGGGTAGTAGACCTCGTTGAGGATCCCCCGCGACATCGTGTACCACACGTGGCTGGCAACCGTCGCCGCGGTGCCGACCGCGTCCTTGGCGGCGCGGGTCCACCGCGGCTCGATGCCGGGACCGCCGGGCGCCAGGTTGGACGGCATCCGGCCAGCCTATTGCGCGGGGGCCGGCGGCGCCCCGGGCTAATGGGGGTCCTTGGGCCCTGGCCCCCGGCTAGCGAGCGGGCTTACGGTGGGGTAGCCGGCTGCGGGGAGGCCGCGCCTTGAAGGGACGTCAGCGCGCCACGGATCTCTCGCCACGTGACGTCAGGCGCGAATTGCGGCGCCGGCTCAAGGCGCAGCATGGGTACGACGCTTTCATCTCGCACGTCCACGAGCCTGACGCCCGCCTGGCGCAGCGGATCGAGAAGCGCCTGGAGGGCTGGGCGAGGCCCTGGTACGGAGGGCGGGCGATGCGGGTCTTCCGCGACACGTCCAAGATGCGAGCCAGCACGGGGCTGCGCACGGCGATCCAGTCGGCGCTCGACGACTCCGGATGGCTCGTCCTGGTGCTCTCGCCGCAGGCCGCCGGCTCGGACTGGCTGGGCGAGGAGGTGTCGCACTGGCGGAGCACCAAGGGTTCCGACCGCATCCTCCTGGTCCACGTCGGCGGGCACCTCGGCTGGGACGACGTGGCGGGCGACTTCTCGGCGGAGTCGGATTGCGTGCCGGACGTGCTGCGAGGTGCCTTCACCGAGATGCCGCGCTTCGTCGACCTCACCGGCCTCGGCGACGATCGATGGCTGGAGCGGCGCCGCCGGATGCATACCGGCATCCGCGACCTGGCCACCTCGATCCACGACCTGGACCCCGACCTCCTGGAAGGAGCCCATCGGAGCAGCGTCCGGATCGTCCGCTTCGGCGTCGGCGCGCTCACCATCCTGCTCGCCGCCGCCGCCGTCTTGGCGGGCCTTGCCATCCGCAGCGGCAGGCAGGCCGAGGAGTCGGCCCGCCTCGCGGACACCGAGGCGGCGCGCGCCGACGAGGAGCAGGCGGTGGCCAACGCCAACGCCGCTGCCGCCCGGGCCCTGGACCTGCACGAAGATGACATCGACATCGGGCTGTTGCTGGCAGTCGAGGCGTGGACACACCGTGACACGCCCGAGACCAGGGCGGCGATCGCCGCCGGCCTGGCCGAGCATCGACACCTCGAGCAGGTCGTGAGAATGCCGGAGTCGCCCCACCGCCTGGCGCTGAGCCCCGACGAGACCAAGCTCGCCGTCTTCTCGCTCGATCAGCGCCTGGTGGTGTGGGACCTCGACGAGCGACGGGAGATCGCCGACGTCTTCGTGCCGGCCCTGGCCGAGCTCATGGCCTTCGACCCGGCGGGCGAACGGCTCGCCGTGGTCACCACGGGGGGCGCACTGGAAGTGCGGCACTCGCCCACCTTCGAGCCGGTAGGACCGAGCGTCGCGCTGGGCGCCACGCCGAACGGCATCGTGTTCGCCGGGCGCGAGGTGCTGGTGGGCCGGGCCCACGGCGTCGACGCCGTCGACATCGCCACCGGGTCGGCGTCGCTCCTCATCGAGGCGCCGGTCCAAGGTATCGCCGTCGACGCCACCGGCAGGCACCTGGCGCTGGCCACCGAGAACCTCGTGCAGGTGTGGGACGTGTCGGAACGGCCGGCCCGCGGTATCGAGGAGGCGGAGCTCGAACGGCGGATCGAGGCGGTCGGGATCAGCCCGGACGGACGCGTGGTGGCGTTCGCCACGGACCAGGGCGTGGGCCGGTGGGATCGGCCGCAGGGCACCCTCTTCACGTCGCACCAGACGATCCCGTATGTCGAGAGCGTGGTGCCGGCGGAGGGCGGATCGGGCGTCGTGGCCCTCCAGGCCGGCGGCACCGTGGCGATGTGGGCGCCGCTGGCTCCCGACGTCGTCTCGATCGACGTCGGCGGCAAGGCGTACGCCACGCCCCCCGCCGTGGGAGCGCGCGGGCGGCGGGTTGCCTCACTCGGCGACGCCCTGGCGATGGTCTGGCGCACCGAGCGGCCGTTCACCCACGCGTACGGCCTGCGGGCGGCCAACCTGCTCGGCTACCAGGGCGAGCCGATGGTCCGGCACCTCGCGTTCAGCCCGGCAGGAGACCGGTTGCTGGTCATCGAACCGACGGGGATGGCCGTGGTGGAGACCGCCGGTTGGAGCCTGGTTGCGGCGACGCAGACAGACGTCCCCTGCGCCGCCCGCTTCACGGCCGACGGGACCGGGGTCGTTGCGGTCGTCGTGCCGGAGGCGGGCGCAGCGACGCTGCAGACCCGCTCGGCGACGCAGCTCGACCATGTGCTGACCGAAACGGCGATCGACCTCGACGAGTGCCCGATGGCCGTCGACGTCGACCCAAACGGCGAGTCGTACGCCGTCTACGCCACCGTCCGCCGGGCCGGAGACGGCGCCGAAATCGCCTCGGGCAGTGCCGCCGAGTGCATGGACAACGCCCTGTCGGCCGACGGGACGCAGCTTGCCTGGTCCAGCGCCGGCTCGGAGCGGACGGGCCCGGTGGTTCGCGAGCTCGACCTGTCCTCCGGTGCGGTGACCGAGCATCCCACGGCCCAGGACGTGTGGGGCGTGGCCCAGGGCCCGGGCGGGACGCTCGCCGCCGGGCTGTCGCTCGGCCAGGACGAGGGAGCGGTGGCCGTCTGGGACGCCGACTTCGCGCGGACCGCCACGTTCCCGCGCCACCACCTGGGGACTCGAGAGCCGGCCGGGGAAGACCCGGTGACCGCCCTCGCCGTCGATCCCCAGGCTCGGCGGGTGGCGGCGGGCAGCATGCTCGGGGCGTTGACCGTGTGGGAGCTCGACCCCGGCGCGATGGCCGGGCTGGCGTGCGACCTGGCCAACCGCTCGCTGACGGCGCCCGAGGTCGAAGGCGGCTTCTCCGAAGCGATCCTGGGCTTCGAGGCGAAGGATCCCTGCGCCGAGATGAGCGGCGGCGATCGCATGGACGCTTTGGGGCCGCTGGCGATCCCGGCTGGCGGGCCCGATCCGCAGGCGACGACCGCGGCGCCGGCGACGACTACGACAACCACGCAGCCGGCGGCGACGACGACGACCTCAGAGCCGGTGACCACGACCACAGCTCGCCCGCGAGGCGACCTCGGGCTGGCAGAGCCGATGACCGTGCCGGCCTGCGACGGCGGCTACGTCACGCTGCTCGGCTCGGTCGTCGATCCGGACGAGTACGTGTCGCGGGTGGCGGCACTGCTCGAGGCGTATCCGGGCAGCCGCTACCTGCGGACCGATGTCGCCGGGTGCTCCTCGCTCCGGCAGCACGTCGACGGGGACGCGATCTACGCGATCTTCTTCGGCCCCTACCCGAGCCAGGCGGAAGCGGTGGCGGCGTGCTCGGCGGGCCCGCCCGACGCGTACGTCAAGTCGCTCGACGACACCTCAGATCCGGCCAACGCGTTGCCGTGCCCGTGAGGGGAACCACGGAGCACGGAGCTACTTGGGCGGCTCGTCGCCCTCGCCCACCGGCTCCTTGTCCGTTCCGACCGAGCCCCACTTGAGGTCGGTGTGGAACTTGAGGAAGATCGGGCGCTCGTTGCGAAGCGTGTCGAGCAGCGGCACCAGCTCGGTCTCGTTGAAGTACAGGTTCACGACGCCGTTGGCCCACTGGACGTTGGCAGGCAGTGCGGTCCCGTCCTTCATGATCCCCACGTACCCGAGGTACCGGTCGTCCGGGGCGTACAGGTACACGAACGCGACCTGGTTCTTGTTCGTGTACCCGCTGATCAGCAGCACCTGGTAGGTGTGCCCACCTCGTAGGTGTGGTCATGCCCGCCTCTCTGTCACGTTGCGCACTCACCCTACGCCGGCGGTACGATCCCCGGTAGTCATGGCCAAGAGCATCGGGATCCTCACCGCCGGCGGCGACTCGCCGGGCCTCAACGCGGCGATCCGCGCCATCGGGAAGGCGGCGAATCGCACCCACGGCATGAACGTGATCGGGTTCCTCGACGGCTTCCGGGGCCTGATGCAGAACCGGACGATCCGGCTCGACTCGGCGACGCTGTCGGGGATCCTCACCAAGGGCGGCACGATCCTCGGCACCAGCCGGGACAAGCCCCACAAGATGGAGCTGGGCGGCACGGTCCACGACATGACCGACGTGATGCTGGAGAACTTCCACAAGCACCACCTCGACGCTGTCGTGTGCCTGGGCGGGGGCGGCACCCAGAAGAACGCGTTGAGGCTGGCGGAGAAGGGCATGCCGATCGTGACGCTGCCCAAGACCATCGACAACGACGTCTGGGGCACCGACCGCACGTTCGGGTTCGACACGGCGCTCGAGATCGCCACCGAGGCGGTGGACCGCCTGCACTCCACCGCCCACAGCCACCACCGCATCATCGTCGTGGAGATCATGGGCCACAACGCCGGCTGGTTGGCGCTGGGCGCCGGCATCGCCGGCGGCGCCGATGTGGTGCTGGTCCCCGAGATCCCCTACGACATCGACCACGTGGCGCAGACCGTATCGGCGCGGCGCAA
>JBFJZV010000108.1:0-11485 GCA_041621915.1 Acidimicrobiia bacterium
AGTCCCACGTCCACGGTATATGCACGTTCGACGGCGAGGAGCAATTGGTGGATGACCCCGATTTCGGTACCGGAGTCCTCCAATTCTCGGCCACGGTCTACGTGTTCTGGACCGGCAAGTAGCTTCACGCCTACGGCGGTTCCGGAAGGGGCTCAAGCAGGCGCATTGGGAATGGGACCCCTGCTCCGGCGGGGGTTCCCTTCACGTGGCAGGGTCGACAACCAACACTGCCGCTAGAGGCGAGACCAGGGGCCGTCCTCGATCCGACGGTGGCGCGACGCCTACGGCCACTTCCCTCTCAGGGGAAGAGAGAAGACCTCCCCTCCGCTCCGGTTGGGATTCCGCCCGACTGGACGGTATGGCTCGGCACGTAAGCGGCACGACCGCCCGCTCGCCGAGGGAGGCCGAACGGCTGTTCCCAAACAGATGCGATCAGTACGTGATCAGAGGGGAACTACGCGCCACCCACCGCACCACCCCGAGACCCGAATCGCCAATGACCAACGTGCCCGGGGAGGGAATCGAACCCTCACGCCCCACTGGGGGACAGCGGATTTTAAGTCCGCCACGTCTGCCGATTTCGTCACCCGGGCAGATGACAGGATGTTACGACGGCAAGGCCCACGCAGTCGCCGTCCGGCTCCCAGGGTTGACGACGAACGCCGCCGCGACCGAGGCTCGAAGCAGCACAACGTTTCACTACTCCCGGGGTTGCGAAACGTTCGCGCTGGGCCTCACGGCGCGCCCACCCGGCTATGGCGTGACAAGCTCGGCCATCGGCGCGGCCGAGGCGAGACCCGCGTCCGTGGTGACGATCGCGACGTCGAGGCGGCTCGCCAGCTCGACGTACAGCGCGTCAACGAGGCGAAGGTTCGCCCGCCGGCGCCACGCGCCTGTGAGGAGCGGCGCGAGGTCGTGCCGCCGGATTGGCGCATCGGCGATGCGCCGCAGCCGATCACTGACCCGGCGCGCCGTGACCTCGCCAGCACGATGCAGCCGCCCGAGGGCCGAGAGCACCTCCGCATCGAAGTGCGCCGGCGCGTGCAACTCATGACCCCGGAGCCTGTCCTGGACCACCGCGGCCAGCGGGGAGCCCGCCAGCAGGTCGACCATCGCCGAAGCATCGACGACCGCCCGATCAGGCACGGCCCTCGATCTCGTCCTTGGCCGCCGCTACGGCAGCCGCAACGGCCTCGGGGCTGACGCCGAGCGGGCGCAACGCGGCCACACCGTCAAGCCACTCGTCGACACGCCTGGCAGCCAGGGCACCGCGTATCGCAGCCTGGGTCAGCCCGGAGACGTTCAGCCCCGCGGCGCGCGCCTCTGCGGCGAGGTCGTCGGGAAGGTACACGTTCACGCGAGCCATGCGCATACGATACACACTACAGGAAGGCCGGCGTCGCAACTACCCCCTAACGAGCTCCCACCGCCCGGCGGCTATCCCGAGAGCTGCTCCAGGACGGGCGCCATGTCGAAGCCCTCCCATTCCTCGACGATCTCGCCGTCCTTCCAGCGGCTGATCGTGAAGCCGTCGAAGGTGACCGTCTTGCCGGTGGCCGGGATGCCGGCGAACTCGCCGATGTGCGTCCCGGTGACGCTCACCCGGACCACCGTCCGGTCGTCGCTGGCGATGACGTCGTGGATCTTCACCTTCATGTCGCTGAACGCGGCGTGGTAGCCGGCGATCATCTCCCGGATCGATTCCCGGCCCCGCATCTCGTCGCCGCCGAAGCCGTGGTAGCGGGCGTTCTTGGCGTAGACGGCAACGGTCTCGTCGATGTTGACCGGGTCGACGGCCCGCCGCCACATGCGGCGGATGGCGTGGCGGTTGGCCTGCTCGGCGACGGTGAGGAAGCCGCTCGGCTGCGCCGGCCGGATCGCCTCGGGCACCTCGGATACCGCGAGCACGTTGCCGTCCGGGTCCTGGAACCACGCCGACCGGCCGTCGGTCCACTCGGCGATCCCGCCCGTGGTCTTGACCCCCGGTAGGTCGTACTCCTCGAACACGACGCCGGCCTTGCGCAGCGCCGCGACCCTCGCCGCCACGTCGTCGACGACGAACGTCGCCAGGGTGTGGTCCGACGGCGCCGGGGGCCGCACATAGAGATAGAGGACGGTGTCGCCGGCGGCAAGCGCCAGCTCGCCCTCCGTCTCCCTGATCGGCTTCAGGCCCAACTGGTCGACGTAGAACCGGCGGGACCGAGCGATGTCGGTGCAGGGGATGGTGGGGATGACCCGGGATGCGGCGAGACGCATGTGCCCCTCCTCACGAAGCGGGCCGCGGCGTGCGGCCACCGCTTGGCAATGTCGCGCCGGCCGGGCCCGGTGTCAAGACCTCCTTTGGCACTTTGGGGAACGGCCGGGATGGGTGCGAGCGTCGTACTGGCGATGATCACGAACCGCACCCCCGACCCATACCGGGCCTGCCACACCAACTGCGGCCACGACCTCGCCCCGGGCGTGCTGGTGTCCGACCTGCTGCGCAGCGACGGCCCGCACCGCGCCACCGCCGTCGCGTCAGCGCTGGTCATCGGCCGGGAGCCTGCCCGCACCGCCTCCCGGGTCGAGCTCGCCCGGGCCGGCTGACGCCGCGGGCGACGGCGGGGTCAGCCGTCTGCGGCGAGCTCGGCGAGCCGGGCACCGATCACGGCGTTCAGCTCGTCGGCGCTGAGCGACGCGACCGGCGTGCCGTCGGGTGCAAGGAAGACGTAGTCGCCGGTCTGCTCGTCCCGGATCGAGACGGCCCCCTCACCTGACAGCGGCCCCTCGGTCACCACTGCGCCGTCCCGCACGACCTGCACCCGGGCCGCCGGGTCGAGCGTGGCCCAGAACCACTGGTCGAAGACGATGCGCACGCCGCCCTGGTCGATGACGAACGGCTGGCTGTAGTCGACCTCGACGACCGGCGGAGGCGGCGGTGGTGGGGCCGGGGGCTCGGGGAACAGCTCAAACGGCTCGTCCGGCAACGGGAGCCGCCCGACGCTCCGAAGCAGCTCGGTGAGCACCGCATCGGCGGCGGCGCGGCGCTTCCCGATGTCGCCCCACGCCCGGTCGAGCAGCACGCCGGTCGTGCGCCGATCGGCGCCCGCCAGCACCTCCTCGGTGAGGGCGAGGCTGCCACCGGCCACGAGCAAGCGACCCTCGAACGGCGAGTACGTGAGCGGCAGCGGCCGCCGGACGCCGGAGTCCAGCCATGCGTCTCCCTCGGCGGCTGCGAACCGGACCACGAGGGGCCCCGGCGGGAGCGGCCCGATGTCGCTCCACAGGACCTCCGGGTCGGCGACGGCCACATCGACGTAGTCCCACCCCAGCACGTCGCCCCGGCCGGCCTCGCTGTCCGGGGAGCCCTCGACGACCAGGCGGGTCTCGGCCAGCGCTTCTTGGGCATCGGGCTCCAGGAAGCGGGTGAGCCCGGTGCCGAGCAGCTCCTCGCCGGCGCGCAGCAGCTCGGCGAACTCGTCGAGCTGGGTGCGGATGACGTTCTCCTCGCCGAGCGCGACCCACAGGTCGGGGACGATGATCCCGGGCGCGACGATGAACGGGGTCAGCAGGTAGATCGCCTCCCCGCCGGCCGTCCAGGGCTGTTCGTTCTGGAGCGGGTGGGCCACCAGCAGCTCCTCGCCGGACGGCGCGCCGAGCACCTGCTCGGCGACGCGCAGGCGCCAGGTCTCGAACGGCTGGCCGAGCAGGTCGACGCTCGCTTCGAGGGGTCCGGCGAGGCTGCCCCGCACCGCCACGGTTGCGCCCGCCACCGCCGGCCAGCGGCCCGAGCCGGGGTCGAGGTCGTAGATGGTGTCGAACACCCGGTCGAGCACGAGGTCGGCCTCCACCGGCGCCGGAAGCGTGCGGGTGGTACTGGTGCTCGCCGTGGTGCTGGTGGTGGTGGTGGTGGAGGCGGGCGGACTGGTCGTGGCAGCGGAGGTCGACGGCGGAACGACGGTCGCCGGGGCCGGAGTGCCGCCCGAACCCGCGTCGCCGCAGCCGACCAGCCCGGCCGACATCCCGACCATCGCGAGTGCGACGCCGAGCCGGCGCCGTGCAATCCTGCCCAAGGACGGCATCGTACGCCGGGTCGCCGGATAGTCGCAGCCGCCGCCCCGAAGCGCGCTCGACCTACTCCAAGTACAGCCGGCCGTCGACGAGGCGCTCTTCGACCGCCGCCCCCTCGGGCTCGAAGCGGTAGTGGGAGAAGTCCTTGTCGAACTCGACGTCGACCGGCGCCGGCCCGTCGCGGTTCTTCTCGACCGTGACCACCACCTGCCGGCGGAAGCGCTCCGCTCGCACCGTGTCGTAGGCGGTGTGTGCCCGGCTGACCGCGTGGAACTTGTCGTTGAGCATCAGCACCACGTCGGCCTCGTACGCGAGCGCGGCCGCTCCCTGGATGTGGTGCAGCCGCAACCTTCGCTCCAGCAGGCCCGTCCGGTCGCCGGCGACGACCGCAACGACGGCCGCGTCCTGGTTGAGCGCCATCTCCTTGAGTCGCTCCCCCACCCGCCGCACTCGCTCGCCGGTGGCCCACGACCCATTGACGGGCACCTTCTGCAGGTAGTCGACGAAGAGGATCGACGGGCCCGCCTGCTCCGCCAGCAGCGCCTCCAGCTCGTCGAGGCCCGTCACGGAGCTGCCTCGCAACAAGCGCAAGCGGTGCTGGTACTCGGACACCCGAGCGCTCGCCGCCCGCAGCCGCAAGTTGCCGGCGCATTCGTCCTTCAGGGACGCCGACCCCCGCACCACGGCCCGAACCGACCGGCGCACCTCGCCATCCGAAGGGCCGCGACCCTCGGGTGCCGGCAACCCGCCGACCTCCAGCAGGAGCACGCGGCCGAACAGCGACCGCTCGTCGTGCTCGTACGACACGTAGACCGCCGGGGTGCCGGCCAGCGCCAGGTTGCGCCCCCACTGCAGCGTCATGACCGTCTTGCCGACGCCCGGGTGCCCGCCGATCAGCGTCAGGTCGCCGGTCCGCAGCCCACCTTCGAGCACGTGGTCGAGCACGGCGAACCCGGTGGGCATCACTCCGGATGCCGCACCGTGCACCGCCTCCGCCTCCAGGCGGGCCAGGACCTCCGCCATTGACGCAGCCCGGCCCGCAGCGGTCGTCAGATGCCCAGTGAGCGCCATATCCTGATCACCCCCGGTCCGAGCAGCACGATGAAGAACGCCGGGAAGATGCACAACCCGAGCGGGAAGATCAGCTTCACGGGCAGCTTCATCGCCTGCTCCTCCGCCCGCTGCCTCCGGATCAGGCGCAGCTCCCCCGCCTGCACACGCAACACTTGCGCGATCGGCAGACCGTATTCCTCGGCCTGCGCCACGGCGATGACGAAGTTGTGGAGGTCCGCCGCGTCCGACCGCTCCGCCAGGTTGCGGAGCGCCTGGGTGCGGGAGATACCGATCTGCATCTCCTTGAGAACCCGGTAAAACTCGTCGGCGAGGGGGCCTCGTCCGGCCTCGGCGGCTCGTCGCAGCGCAGCCTCGAAACCGAGCCCGGCCTCGACGCCCATCGTGATCTGATCGAGTGCGTCGGGCAGTTCCCGCTGGATCTGTTGCTCCCTGGATCGGGCCCGCCGGTCCAGGATCATGCTCGGCCCCCAGGCACCGAGCGCGCCGAGCGCCGCCGGGTACATCAGGCTCTCAAAGGTCAAAGGCCCCCAGGTCATCATGACCCCCAGCGCCACACCGCCGACGCCGAGGAACACCTGGAGCGCCACGACCCGCTCCAGCGGCCACGTGGCTTCCAACCCGGCCATCGTGATGCGCCGCTGCACGGTTTCGATCCATCCGCCGGGGGTCACCATCTTGATGCGGCGCAGCAGCCAGCGCACCGCCGGCCGCACGACCCGGCTCCCGGCGGCCTCCGCCAGGGCGAGCTCGCGCATGTCGGTGGTGGCCTCGCCTCGCTTCGACGCCCGGCGCCACATCCCGCGTTCATGGGGACGGGCGCTGGCGACGGACCACCACAGCAGCGGCACCGATGCTCCCATGGCGACGGCGGCGAGAACGATGGTGGTTGGCATGCTCGCTCCCTAGAACTTCAGTCTCACGAGTCGTCTCATCCAAAAGATCCCCGTCACCAGCAGCACGGAGCCGACGACGATGGCCGTGCGACCCCCGCTGGAGGCGGTCAGCTCACCCAAGTACCCGGGGTTGGCCACTGCCAGGAATCCAGCCATCCCGATCGGCAGCAGCACCAGCACCACCGCCGAGAAGCGCCCCTCGGCGCTGAGCGCCTTCACCTGGCGCCGCAGCCGGTCACGCTCCCGGATCGTCTCGGCCACCCCGTCGATGATCTCGCTGAGATCGCCGCCGACTTCGCGGTGGATCTGGATCCCCTCCACCACCCACATCATGTCCTCTCCCCCCACCCGGCGCGCCATCGCCTCCAGGGCCTCGTCCAGATCCCTCCCCAGGTGGGTTTCGACCTTCACGCGGTGGAACTCTTCTGCGGTCGGAGAGCGTGCCTCCTCGGAGACCACATCGATGGCCTGCAGGAGGCCGAAGCCGGCCCGCAACGATCCCGAGAGCAGCTGCAGCGTTCCGGAAAGCTGGGAAGCGAAGGCTGCGCGCCGCCGCTCCGCCTTGAGATGCACCCAGACTCCCGAGAGGACGGCGGCGCCCCCGGCGGCGACCAGCCCAACGAGCGGATCCACCAGCACGGACCCGATGAGGTACGCCGAAAGGCAGGCGCCACCGACCAGCACCACGAACTCGCCGGAGCGCAGGCGCAGGCCGGCCGCCTCTAGCGCTCCTTCGAGCTGGCCTCGCCTGCCCCGGCGTTCGAGGGTGTGCTCCGCCGCCGAGGCGGCGCGGTCGGTGAGTGCGGTCAGCATCGACGTGTGCCGCGTCTTCGCCAGCTTGCGCGCATCGGCGGCGACCAGGCGCACCTTCGCACCCCCGTGCGCCACGTACAGCGCGAGAGAGGCGAGAGCGAGGAACAGCGCCACCAACCCCCCCACCAGCACCGATCCTGTCGAGAAGGGACCCGGCTCCACGACCTCGGTCGGCAGAGGCGGGTAGTCGGGGAGGGTCACCGGCGCCTCGACGGGGTCCGGCGGCGGCGGCGGCGGCGGGGGTGCCTCGACCCGCTGCGGGGGCGGTGGCGGCGGCTGGGGGAAGCGCACGACCCGCACCAGGCTGGCGGTCCCGGCCGCAGTGGCGACCGACACCTCGAGGCGGGTGGCTCCCTGGCCCCGCGCCTCGAACTCGATCGTGTACTGGCTGACGATCGACGCGGCGATCTCGGTGAAGATCGCATCGAGCGCCTCCGGGTCGCTTGCCGAGACCACGCTCCCCTCCGTCGCACTTCCGAGCCGTTCGAGCGGTTCCGGATCGTTCTCCGCCGACTGCAGCTCGACGGCGTAGAAGGTGGCCTCGGCGTCGAGCAGGGCAACGATTGCGTCTTCGAGAGTGCCGGCGCTCACCGTGTCGCCCCCGTCGGAGAGCATCACGACCACCCTGCGAACCCCGTCGCCGTCTCCGAACGCTCCGGTCGCAGTCACCAGGCCGTCGTAGAGCGCGGTCTCTCCGCGCGACACGAGGCCGGCGATCGCCTCGATGACGCCGTCGAGCTCGGTGGTGAGCGAGCTGACCACCTCGGCCTCTGCGCCGAAGGCGACCAGCGCCACCTCGACGCCGGCCGGCATCTGCTCCACGAATGCCGTGGCGGCCTCCTGGGCGCGCGCCAGGGGCTCGCCGGACATGCTCCCGGATGTGTCGACCGCAAGCACGACGTTCAAGCCCTCCGTGGGGATCCGCTCGACCGAGGCGTCGGCCCGGAAGCGATCCTCGATCACCGTGAACTCCTCGGGGGCCACGTCGACGCCGACCAGTTCCGCCGGCATGCTCACGGTCAACCGGACCTTCGGGTAGTCGCGGGTATCGAACTCCTCGAGTCGCAAGCCGGCCTGTTGGGCGGCCGCCGGCGACGCGGCGAGCACCAACGCCGCAGCCGCCACGGCGGCGGCGGCCCGCTTCATCGCCGTCCCCTCCGCTTCGGCACGAGCGAGAGGTCGGGGTGCCCGAAGATGTTGGCGGGCAGCTCGACCCCCACGTCGTGGAGGCGATCGGTGAACTGGGGCCGGATGCCGGTCGGCGCCACGGCGCCCAGGAAGCGGCCGTCGGGGCCGATCCCGGCGTCGTAGTCGAACTCGAAGATGTCCTGGAGGGTCACGACGTCGCCCTCCATCCCCACGACCTCGGTCACCTGTGTCACCCGGCGCGTGCCGTCGCTGAGCCGGGTGAGATGCACGATCAAGTGCAGCGCCGACGAGATCTGCTCCCGGATGGCGCGGGCAGGCAGCTCCACGCCCGCCATCATCACCATCGTCTCCAGCCGCGAGATGGCGTCGCGGGGGTTGTTGGCGTGCACGGTGGACAGCGAGCCCTCGTGGCCGGTGTTCATGGCCTGCAGCATGTCGAGCGCTTCACCCCCGCGGACCTCGCCCACCACGATGCGGTCCGGGCGCATCCGCAGCGCGTTCCGCACGAGGTCCCGGATCGTGATCTCGCCGCGGCCCTCCATGTTCGCCGGGCGGCTCTCCAGGCGGATGACGTGCTCCTGGTGCAGTTGCAGCTCCACCGCGTCCTCGATCGTGATGATCCGCTGGTCCTCCGGGATGTAGGAGGACACCACGTTGAGCAGGGTGGTCTTGCCGGTGCCGGTGCCTCCGGTGATCAGGATGTTCAGCCGGCCCTCGACGCACGCCTCGACGAGCCCGGCCACTTCCGGCGTGAGGGTGCCCAGGTCGACGAGGTCTTCGGTTGTGAACGGGTCCTTGGCGAAGACCCGCACCGTGAGCACCGGCCCGTCGACCGCCAGCGGCGGGATGATGGCGTTGACGCGCGAGCCGTCCGGAAGGCGGGCGTCCACCATCGGCGACGACTCGTCGATCCGCCGCCCCACCTGGCCGACGATGCGCTCGATCACCCGCCGCAGGTGCGCCTGGGAGGTGAACCTGATGTCGGTGGCCACGATCTTGCCGTCCCGCTCGATGTAGATGCGGTCGTCGGCGTTGACCATGATCTCGGTGACGGCCGAGTCCTCGAGGAAGATCTGCACCGGCCCGTACCCGAGGATGTCGTCCCGGATCTGGGCGACCAGAGCCCGTTGCTCCGACGCGCTCAGCGGAGCCGAGTCGCCGGCGAGGATCCCGGCCAGCTCCTCGGTCACCAGCGCGCTCAGGTTGTCCTCGCCGAGCGACGGGTCATAGAGGCGGGCTCCCAGCTTCGCGAAGAGCGCCGACTGCGCCCGGCGCTTGAGATTGGCGAACGGATCAGCCGGGGGGGCTACGTCGGCCTGGCCCAGTTCGTCTCCGCTCGCCGGCTCGGCTCGCTTCAGTCGCTCGTGCAGCTTCATCCGGGCCTCCTCAGCATCAGCCGGCGCCCGGCGGGCGCGTACTCCGGCACGAACCTGACCACCATGTCCGCGATGCGGCGGGCGAACGCCGACCGCGGGGTCGACTCGAGCAGCGGCACGCCTTCGTTCATCGAGTAGGCCACGGCGCGTGAACTGGGGAGCTTGAAGTCGACCGGCATGCCGACCAGGGCGGCGACCTCGGCCAGTTCCAGGCCCACCTTGCTGTCTGCCCGGTTGACCACGAAGTGCCGCGTCTGCGTCGTCATGCCGAGCCGGTCGAGCGCGTCCAGCACCTTGCGCATCCCCCGCGCCGCCGATGCCGACAGGTCGCACACGAGCATCAGGTCGGTCGACAGCTCGAGGACGGCGAGCGTCTGCTCGGTGAGCCCCGCCGCGGTGTCCACGACCACATACGGGAACTCCTCGGCCAGCAGACCGACGGAGCGGTGGACGAGCCCTTCCGGCACCTGCTCGCCTTCTTCGGGGGACTGCGGGGCGGCCAGCACGTACAGACCGCCGCTGCGCTTGGTGAGGAACACCTTCAGGGCGGTGGCGTCAACCTTGCCCGCCGCCTTCAGCGCGTCGGCGATGGTGTGCTCGGGCTTGAGGTCGAGCACGACGGTGATGTCACCGAACTGCAAGTCCAGGTCGACGAGGGCAACCTGGCCCGGGACGGCGCGGGCAAGCCCTGCGCCGAGGTTGGTGGCGATGGCGGTCTTACCGGACCCGCCCTTCGGGGCCACGACGGTGATGACCCGCCCGCCCGTCCCGGAACCTCCGACGTCGTGCACCAGGTTGCGCCGACGCCGATTCGACGTGTTGAGTGCCCGCTCGAGAGCTTTGCGAAGCTCGTCGTCCGAGGCGGTGGTCGGCACGACGTCACGGACGCCGGCCCGCAGCGCCTCCTCCCACATCTCCGGGGCGGGCTCGGTCACGACCACCACGCTGATCTCCGGCCTGCTCTCGTCGAGCTCGCGGGCTACCGCCAGCGCAAGGTCGAGCGGGATGTCGGGGCCGAGCGCCACCACCGCCGGGTCATCCTGGGCGAGATCCAGCGCTGCCGCCCGCAGGTCGTGACCCTGGAGCACGCCGCGCCACCTCCGCAGCTCGCCGTTGAGCTCGGCGCCATAGGCCCGCCGCACGCGCTGTTCGAAGCCGGCGCTCCGGGTGGCGAGCGCAAGGTGCGTCACTGGTACACCGTTCCCCGTGTCTGGATCTGCGTGCCTGCTTCGGGCGCCGCCGGGGGCTCCTTGGCGAGCCACACCGTGCCGTGCTCCGCGCTGAACACGACCCGCTCCACTGCCGGCGCGTCGAGCGCCAGCGAGATCAGCAGGTTGCCGGTGGGCGCCAGCTCCACGCCCACCGCCTCGGCGTCCTCGCGATCGGGCGCTGCGGGCAGGCGTTCGATCTGGACCGCCGTCACGAGCGCCTTGTGGATGATGATGTGGGTCGAGTTGGGGGTCTTCAGGTTCGCCGACGGCGTCTCGAGGTCGAGTTGCGTGTTCACCACCCCGCCAAGCGTGCCGAAGACCTGCTCCAGCGATCCGGGCTCCACTGCGCCGAGCTCGAACGGTTCGAACGACGCCAGCACCGCCACCAGGTCTCCGGGCCGGGCGAGGCCTCCCATCGCCCGATCGGGAGCCAGCGAGACGGTCACCTCGAGCATGTCGTCGGGGACCTCCACGCCGCTCGCCTCGATGAGCTCCTCGGCCGTCACGAAGCGGGCGTCGAGCAGCTGCTCACCGGGCAGCAGCTGAACGGAGGCGACCCGGTCGCCGAGGTCGGCGAGCGACGCCACCGCACCGGCCGCCTGCGTGAGGGCAGGTACCTGGACGGTCTCCACCTTGCCCGCGAGGTCGGAGGCGGCCTCCCCGGCCTCCACCAGCTGCGTCACCACGAGCACGTTCACCCGCTCCTCCCCGGCCGCAGCGCGCTCGTCGGCGTCGTTCACGTACGACAGCACGAGGAACGTGCCGACGGTCGCCAGGACCAGGGAGGCCAACAATCCGAGGACTCTTCTATTCATGTCTCAGCCCTTTCGCCCCTTCACTCGGTGAGCCGTACGATCAGGACACCCCGGTTCTGGCCTCCCACCGGCCCCTCAGTGTCGGTGATGGGCGTGTAGTGCCC
>JBFJZV010000109.1:0-11456 GCA_041621915.1 Acidimicrobiia bacterium
CGCCCCTAGTGCCACCACGAGGAGGTGAGCCCGCCGCATGGCCACGAAGATCGCCATCCGCGACGTGACCAAGATCTTTGGGAAGACGCCGCGGGGCCGCCCGCTCAAGATGCTGCAGAGCGGCGCCAGCAAGGACGAGATCCTGGAGAAGACCGGCCACGTCGTGGGGTTGCGCCAGATCACGTTCGACGTCGACGAGGGCGAGCTGTTCGTGGTGATGGGCCTGTCCGGCTCGGGCAAATCCACCGCCATCCGGACGGTCAACAAGCTCGTGGAGCCCACCGACGGCTCCGTCCAGGTCGACGGCATCGAGGTCACCGAGCTGCGCGGCAAGGCGCTGCAGGACTTCCGCAAGGACAAGATGGGCATGGTGTTCCAGCACTTCGCCCTGTTCCCGCATCACACGGTGCGGGACAACACCGGCTACGGGCTCAAGGTGAAGGGCGTGCCGTCGGAGGAGCGCGCCGAGCGCGCCGAGGAGGCGCTGGGGCTGGTGGGCCTCAGCGGATGGGGCGACGCCTACCCGCGGGAGCTGAGCGGCGGCATGCAGCAGCGGGTCGGACTGGCCCGGGCGCTGGCCACCGACCCCGACATCCTGCTGATGGACGAGGCGTTCAGCGCCCTCGATCCCCTGATCAAGCACCAGATGCAGGACGAGCTGATGACGCTGCAAGGCCGCCTCCGCAAGACGATCCTCTTCATCACCCACGACCTCAACGAGGCGCTGCGGGTGGGCAACCGGGTCTGCATCATGAAGGACGGGGCGGTGGTCCAGATCGGCACCCCGGAACAGATCATCACCAACCCGGCGACGGCCTACGTCGCCGAGTTCGTGCAGAGCGTCGACCAGGGTCGGGTGCTGCTCGTCGACAGCGTGATGAGCGAGGCGACCACGGTGCGCGCCGGTCAGTCGCTCGGCGACGCGCTCGCCCTGCTCAACGGCGACGACGCTCTGTACTGCGTCGACGAAGACGACCGTCCCGTCGGCATCCTCACCGCCGAGGACGCGAGGCGGGCGCAGGCGATGGGCACCACCGACCTCGATCCGGCGCTGCGGCGCGACTTCCCCCAGACCGACGAGACCGCGAGCCTGGCCGGCATCTACGAGATGTGCGGCGCCGGCCTGCCGCTGGCCGTCACCAGCGACGGCCGGTTGATCGGGGTCGTGCGCCCGCTGGACGTGCTTGCCGAGCTCGGCAAGGTCGAGACCATCGCCGATCGGCAGTACCGGGAGGGAACGGCATGAACGGGATCATCGGCGTCGGTTTCCTCGAACGGGAGTTCCTCGACCAGTGGGAGCTGCCGTTCGGGACGTGGATCAAGGAGATCGTCTTCTGGCTGAACGTCAACGCGTCGGGGTTCCTCGACGCCGTCGAGTGGCCGTTCCGCCAGCTCCTGCGGATCGTGGTGGACGACGGGCTGTGGTTCCTGCCCGGCATCGAGGCGGGCGGGACCAACCCGCTCATCGAGGACGGGCTCACGGGATGGCTGGAGTGGCCGTGGCTGATCGCGGTGATGGTCGTCCTCGGGCTCGCGGCGGCGAGCCGCAGCATGATGCTCGCCACCGCCGGGATGCTCGGCCTCTTCGGGCTGGGCATGCTCGAGGTGCCGTGGCCGTTCGTGATCCTGGCGTTCGTGCTGCTGGGCCTCTCGACCCGGAACCTGCTCGTCGGCATCGGCGCCGGCGCCGGGTTGTTCCTGTGCGGCATCCTCGGGTTCGACTACTGGAACTTCACCGTGCAGACGATCGGCATGATCGTGGTGGCGGTGATCGTCAGCTCACTCATCGGGATCCCGATGGGCATCTTCGCGGCGCGCAGCGATCAGTTCTGGAACTCACTGCGGCCGGTTCTCGACGGCATGCAGGTGGTGCACCCGTTCGTGTACCTGCTGCCGGTGATCTTCTTCTGGGGCACCGGGCGGACGCCGGGCACGATCGCCACGATGGTCTTCGCGCTGCCGCCGATCGTGCGCCTCACCAACCTGGGCATCCGCCAGGTCCCCGGTGATGTGGTGGAGGCGGCGCGCGCCTACGGCGCTCGCGAGTCCGCCGTGTTGTTGGACGTGCAGCTCCCGCTGGCGCGCCCTGCGATCATGACCGGGCTCAACCAGACGCTGCTGATGGCACTGTCGATGGTCGGGATCGTCGCGATCATCGCCGGGGGCGGCCTCGGCCAGCCGATCCTGCGGGGGGTGAACACCACCAACATCCCGCTCGCAGCGTCGTCCGGCCTGGCGCTGTACCTGGTGGGCGTGATCCTCGACCGCATCTCGCAGCCGGAGGCCGGGGAGCTCCGCACCGGGAGCTTATGGCGCCGCGTCGGCGCGGTGCTGGCGGGCAGGAACCAGCCCGTCGAGGTGCCGCCGCCGCCCGTCGCCATGGGTGAGGCGGCCTGATGACGGCGCCTCCGACCCTCGAGCCGGTCCCGACCCCGCCCCCACCGGCGCCACCCGACCGCAGCAGCCTCCGGCTGCCGGCCGGCGCGGCGCTGGCGGCAGGCAGCGTGCTGCTGGTGGTGAGCCCCTTCCTCACGTGGGGCGAGGAGTCCGGCAAGCTGAGCGCCTACGCCCGCCTCAACGACGGCAACCTCCCCGGTGAGTCGTTCTCCGGGTTCGAAGCCGCCGGGGGGTCGTGGTTCGGGATCCTGGCCCTGCTGCTCGGGATCGCCGGCCTGATCGCCGGAGCCGGGTACCTGGTGCGAGCCCGGTGGAGTGCGTCCGTGCGCGCCCGGCTCCGCCCCGAGGTGCTGGTGATGGTCGGCGTGTCGGCCCCGGTGCTGGCACTCGCCTATCTGCTGGCGCAGCCGCCCGACCGCGCCATCGCCCACAGCGACGGACCGGGAGCACTGGTGGCGCTCGTGGGCGGCGTCCTGCTGCTCGCCGGCGCGATGCTGGCTGCCTGGTCGTCCCGTCTCGAGGCCATCGACGACACGCCGCGAGCCCCGGTGCGGCTGGTCCTCGGCGTGGTCGTCGGCGTGGTGATCCTGCTGATCGGGGTCTTCTCGTCCTGGGTGTACGACGAGCGCCGCCAGTTCGGCACCGACGCCGAGACCTTGGAGCGCATCGCAGAGCTCCAGGAGGAGGGCACCGCTGAGGCCGCCGCCCAGGCGACGCAGCTCCTGAGCGGTGGGGCGCGGGGCGACATCCTGTCTTACGACGCGCTCGAGCCCGAGGGCCCGGGTCTCGGCGGGCTGGTCCTGGCGCTAGGGGCGCTGGCGCTGGCGCTTGCGCTGGCCCGCTGGCTCCTGACCGGGCGCCTCGACCGGCACCCGAGATGGGTGCTCGACATCTCGATCCTCGGGCTCGGCATGGCGATCGCCCTGGTGACGATCGCCTGGATCGCCTCGTTCATCCGGGTCGGCGAGCCGCTGGTCGTCCCCGGTTCGGGCACGATGTTCGCTGCGATGGCCGGCCTCCTGGTCGCCGCGGCGGCGGCCGCCAACATCCGCCACCTCCGCCCGGTCGTGTAGGGACCAACACGCGAAAATCGGGGCGCGATCCGCCCCCGCCCGGCAGATCCAGAAGTAGATTTCCAGCTTCAGGGTCCCGGGCGTGGGAAACGGAGGATCATCATGGCTGCGCCCACATCGACCGGCGGCGGCGTCCCCAAGGAGCCGGGCAGGGCGGTCAACCTGCCCCTCAAGGCGCCCAAGCTCACCATCGCCGTCGAGCCCCTGGAGTCGGGCAAGGCGGTCTACCTGCCCCTGGCAGCTGCGAAGGCCGGCACCGCCGGCCACGCGATGATCGTGCTGCGGCTCCGGATCACGAACAACGAGGCCGCCACCGTCCAGGTGTCAGGGATCACCTACTCGTTCCCCGGCAGCGGCGTCCCTGCCGTAGCGATGAAGGGCGTCGCGCTCGTTCTCGATCCCGAGGGCAGCACCACACCGAGCCAGGCCGGCGGCAAGATCGGCGCCGGCGTGTCCGCCATCTGGTCCAACGGCCGGGTGGACCTCGACCCGGGCGACGGCGAGGACTGGGCCGACAACATGGTCTACCTGTCCGGCGCGGCGCCGCCCGAGGTGCGGGTCGAGGTGACGTGCCAGGGCTACGCGGTGCCGGCGATGGTGACCCTCGACCTGGCACCGTGGTCTCCCGCAAAGCCGACCGGGGCGCTGCTGCTGCCGTTCGCCGCCGGCGACCTGCGCAATGGCGAGTATGTCGTGACCAGGTCGTGGCATTGGGCGAACGGCGGCGCCGGCGGCCCCCAGATCATGGCCCACGACATCGGCGTGCAGGCGGTGTCCGGAGGCGCTTGGACCGAGCTGCTGTCGAACAAGCCGAGCAGCAAGAACGACAGCTACCGGATCTGGTCGCTGCCGATCCGGGCGATGGCCGACGGCGAAGTGGAGTCCTGGGAGGCCGGCATGGCCGACAACACGGTGCTCGGCAAGCTCCCGAACCCCACGCCGAGCCCAGTTGCCGGCAACCACTTCTGGATCAAGCACGGCGATGTCTACGCGCTCTACGCACACTTCCAGCAGGGGAGCCAGCCGGCCGAGCTGCTGACGAAGGGCGCCAGGGTCAACGCCGGCCAGTTCCTCGGGCGGGTGGGCAACACCGGCAACTCGACCAACCCGCACACGCACATCCAGCTCGTGAAGGGCAGCACGTCGGGAGCGCTGCGGGGGCTGCCGTTCCGCGACGCATGGGTCATCGACCGCGATGCCCACACACCCCCCAAGCCGTCCGACCCGTGGGTGAAGCTCGACGGCCACGGGATACCGAAGAAGACCGCCGCCATCTGGCCGGCGTCGACCACCCCCGGCTTCAAGATCCCGGCAGTCGGCATCGCTCGCGGCGCGAGCTGGGCCAACAGCTTCTGGATCTCGACCAGCCGCAGCGCCTTCGAGGCAACGGCCCAGCAGCTCTTCGATGATCACGGCCGGCGTCTCGTCTGGGTGAGCAGCTTCGTGGAGAACGGCAAGCGGCGGTTTGCGGGGATCGCTCGCCAGGCCGACTGGGCCAACGCCTTCTGGGTGAGCACGAGCCGGGCGGCATTCGAGGCGAAGGCGCAGAAGCTCTTCGACGAGCAGGGCAAGCGCCTGGTGCACGTGCACACGTACCAGGACGGCGGAACCCGGCACTGGATGGGGATCGCTCGATCGGGCAACTGGTCGAGCAGCTTCTGGATCAGCGACTCGCGGGCGGCCTTCGAAGCGAAGGCGCAGGAGCTGTTCGACGGGGCCGGTCGGCGGCTCACGTTCGTGCACACGTATCCGGCGGGCTCGCAGCGGCGCTGGATCGGCATCGCGCAGGGCGGTAGCTGGGCGAACTCGTTCTGGGTGAGCGAGGGGTTCTCTGCGTTCGCGCAGAAGGCCCAGCAGCTCTTCGACGACCATGGCCGCCGGCTGGTGCACGTGCACACCTACGTGAGCGGCGGCAAGCGGTACTGGGCCGGCATCTCCCGGGCCGGCGACTGGGCCAACTCCCTGTGGTTCAGCGCGGACCTCGACATGTTCCGGCGGACGGCCCAAGACCTGTTCGAGGACCAGGGCCGCCGGCTGGCCGCAGTGGAGTTCCTCGACGCGTGAGACGCGGGAGCGGGGCCCTGCGGGGGCCCCGCTCGCCGTCTCGATCTGCGCTTCGTACCTACGAGGCGGCGCGTGCTGCGTCCAGCCAGGCGTCGACCGTGGCCTGGTTGGCCGCGATCCACTCCTGGGCATGGCGGTCGATGTCGGGCTGGGTGTTCTCACCCTCGCCCATCCGCACGTTTTGGAGCGCCACGTCGATCACCGGGATGGTGACCTGCTCGAAGAGCACCTTCGCCGACGGGTTTTCGGAGAGGAAGTCGTTGTGCGCCACGACGTGGATGTCTGCGGCCACGAAGCCCATCTCGCACGGCTGGCTCGGGCACTGGTCGGCCGGCAACGCGGCCGCACCCACCTGTACCGGGTTCTGGACGGCCAGCCAGACCGTGTCCGTGCCTGGCACGAGCTGCGTGATGTACGCGCTCGGCGTCCACGTGTAGGCCAGCACCGGCTCGCCCCGCTCGTAGCGGGCGACGGTGTCGGTCCACAGTGCGGCGTACTCGCCGGACTTCTGCTCGATGGTGTCCTCCCAGCCGTTCTGGGTGATCGTGTCGTTGATCACGACCTGGCAGCCCCAGCCGTCGTTGCAGCCGGCGAGGTCGGCCTTGCCGTTGCCGTCGGTGTCGAACAGCGCGGCGACGGCGGGGTCGTTGCCGATGTCGTCGAGCGTGGTGATGCCGTTGGCCTCGGCGGTGGCCTTGTCGACCATGAAGCCCTGCAGGCCGCCGGCGGGGATCTCCTCGCCGATCTTCGACACGACGTCGCCGACCAGGCTGCCATCGGGCAGCTCCCCTACGAGGAACTCGTCGTGGATCGGGAACCAGCCGTTCACCCAGAAGTCGTACTCCCGCTCGGCCAGCGCCGGGTAGAAGGTGGCCGGTCCCAACTCGGCCTGACTGGGGTCGCTCACCGTGTAGCCAAGCTCCTCGAGGAGCGCCTTGTAGACCGCAGCCTGGAAGTAGCCGGTGTCCCAGTTGGCGCGGGCCATGCTCACGCTGACGCCCTCGCCGGGCATCGCCATGTCGTCGCCGCCGTCGCCGTCGTCGGCGGGCGGGGCATCGGTGACGTCGGGCGCGGCGGTCTCCGCCGCCGTGTCGTCGCCGCCGCTATCACCGCAGGCCGCCCCAAGTAGCGCGAAGGCCAGGATGACCCCTGCGATCGCGCGCCATCGCAGGCCTGATGATGTCGATGATGTCACAGTGGTACCTCATTGATCGCTTGCTTGTGTCGCCGGGGCCGGGCGCCGCTCCCTTCGCTCGGCGCCCCGATCGCTCCGGGAGGCTTGGACCGTTCCAGGCACTGGGCCCGCGGCCAACCCATCCCACGCCCGCAGCGACGAGGCGAGCATAGCCCCAGGGGGGCGCCACGACCGGGGTGTTCCGCATCGTGGAACGGTACGGGCGGTCAACCGGAGAGCTGGGCGGCGACGCGGGCCGCCGCATCGGTCACGAGTCTGCCGAGGGCCGCCGGGTCGGCGGCGCCGGGAAAGCGATATCCCGGGCCGTAGAGATTGATGGCGCCCACCGGACGGCCGTCGGCGCCGCGCACCACGGCGCCGACGCCGTTGATGTCGGCGGCCCACTCGCCCTCGGTCCATGCGTATCCCTGCGCCCGGACGGCATCGAGCCGGGCACGGATCGCCGCGCCGTCCACCAGCGTCCGCGGCGTGAACGCCGCGAGCTCCCCCTCCAGGTAGCGGTCGACGGCGTCCGCCGGCCACTCGGCGAGCAGCACGAACCCGGCGGCCGTGGTGTGCATGGGGAAGCGCTCCCCGGTCCAGTCCTGGACCTGCACCGGGTGGCTGCTCTGGCACTGGTCGACGAACAGCACGCCGTCGCCATCGGGTATCGCCAGCCCGGCATCCTCGTCGAGCTCGGCGACGAGCTCGCGGAGGTAGGGGCGGGCCAGGTCGACGAGCCGCAGCCCGGCGTGCCCGTCGCCCGCCAGTGCCCGCAGCCCGGACCCGATGCGGTAGTCACCGCCGCCTTCCAGGCGCTCCACCGCGCCGACGTCCTCCAGCGTCCCGAGCAGGCGGGCCACCGTGCTCTTGGGCAGCCGGGCATGGCGGGCCACTGCCGAGACCCCTGCCCGCCCGTCGTGGGCGGCGATCGCCCGCAGCACGGCGAACGCCCGCTCGACCGCCTGGACGCCGCTCACCCCGAAGCTCGTTGACGCCGCATCAGCATGTGTTCTACTCTACAGAACGTTCCGTATCGTGGAGCAATGGAGGCAGCGATGCGCATCGCCGGGCTGGAGCACAAGCCGGACCGGCTGGCGGTGACCTGGGACGACGGTGCGGTCAGCGAATACCACTACGTCTGGCTGCGCGACAACTGCGCATGCCCGGAATGCCGCCACCCGGATGCCTGGGAGCGCACCCTCGACCCGCTGACCGTGCCACCCGACCTCGCCGGCCGCGCCGAGAACGGGGAGGGGGCGCTGCACGTCACCTGGCCCGACGGCCACGTCACCGCGATGACCACCGGCTGGCTGCGGGACCATGCGTACGAGCCCGCCGCTCGCGCCGCCCGCCGCCGACCGGCCCAGCCCTGGACCGGCGCCGAGATCACCACCGACCCCCCGGTGTTCGCCTGGAGCGACGTCGCCGCCGACCCGGGTGCCCGCATCCGGTGGCTCCGCGTCGTCCGCGACCGGGGATTTGCCGTCCTCACCGGCGTCCCGACCGAGCCCGGGACCGTGTTGGAGGTCGCCCGGCTGATCTCCTACGTCCGGGAAACCAACTTCGGGCTGATCTTCGACGTCCGCTCCAAGCCCGACCCCGAGAACCTCGCCTACACGCCCGTCGAGCTGCACCCCCACACCGACCTGCCGAACCGCGAGGCGCTGATGGGCCTCCAGCTCCTCCACTGCCTGCGCCACGACGCCGTGGGTGGCGAGTCGGTGCTCGTCGACGGCTTCGCCGCCGCGGCCGCGCTGGCGGCCGAGCACCCGGAGGACCACGAGCTGCTGGCGACGGTGGCGGTCCCCTACCGCTTCGTCGACGACGACAACGACATCGAATGGCGGGCGCCGGTCATCGGCACCGGCGTGGCCGGCGAGACGACCGAGGTCCGCTACCACAGTGCGCTGCTGGCGCCGCTCGACGTCGACCCGGACCTCGTCGGCCCGTGGTACCGGGCCTATCGCCGGCTCGGCGCGATCCTCCGCCGCCCCGAGCTCCACCACCGGTTCCGGATGCGGGCAGGCGAGTGCCAGGTGTTCGACAACCGGCGGGTGCTGCACGCCCGGGCGGCGTTCGACCCGCAGAGCGGGGAGCGCCACTTCCAGGGCTGTTACGTGGACTACGACGACTTCCTGAGCCGGCTGCGCGTGCTGGAGCGCGGCGGGGCCGATTTCCGCCAGCGCTGATCAGGAGGCAGCCGTGAGCCAACACCGATGAGCAAGACGATCGTCACCTGCGCCGTCACCGGCAGCTCCCACACCCCAACCATGAACGTCGACCTGCCGGTCACCGTCGAAGAGATGGTCGACCAATCGGTCGACGCCGCCGCCGCGGGCGCAGCGGTGATCCACGTCCATGCCCGCGACCCCGCCGACGGCCGCCCGTCCGCCGACCCGGGGCTGTTCCGCGAGTACTGCGCAGGCATCAAGGAGCGCTGCGACGCGATCGTGAGCATCACCACCGGCGGCGCCACCGGCCAGACCGTGGAGGAGCGGCTGCGGGTGATCAAGGTGCTCCGCCCCGAGCTGGCCACCTGCAACCTGGGGACGATGAACTACGGCCTGTTCCAGATGATCCCCAAGTACGAGGGACGATGGAAGTACGACTGGGAGGAGCCGTTCCTCGCCAGCACCAAGCACGAGCCGTTCGTCAGCCGCTTCAGCGACATCGAGTACATGCTCACCGAGCTCGCCGACGAGACGGGGTGCCGGTTCGAGTTCGAGGCCTACGACGTCGGCCACCTCTACACGCTGGCGTTCTTCGCCGACCAGGGGCTGGTGCGCCCGCCGATCTTCATGCAGTTCGTCATGGGGACGCTGGGCGGCATCGGCCCCGACATCGAGAACGTCGTCGCGATGAAGCAGGCCGCCGACCGGCTGTTCGGCCGCGACATCGAGTGGTCGATCCTCGGCAGCGGCCGCCACCAGTTCGACCTCATCACCGCTGGGGCGGTGCTGGGCGGGCACGTCCGGGTGGGGCTCGAGGACTCGATCTACCTCCGCAAGGGGAAGCTCGCCGAGAGCAATGCCGACCAGGTCGCGAAGATCGTCCGCATCCTCGGCGAGCTGTCCCGCGAGCCGGCCAGCGCCGCCGAGGCGCGGGAGATCCTCGACCTCAAGGGGCTCGACCAGGTTGGCTACTGACCCCTTCGCCGTGCCGCTGCGAGCGCCCCGATGAGCACGTTCGGGATCGTGGGCGCCGGCGCCATCGGCTCGGGATGGGCGGTGCGGACGCTGGCGGCGGGCCGGGACGTGGTCGCCACCGACCACGCCCCGGGGGCCGAGGCGAAGCTGCGCGCCGCGGTCGACCGGGCCTGGCCGGCCGCCCGCCGGCTCGGGCTGCTGCCGGGCGCCGACCCCGCCCGGCTCCGCTGGGTCGACGATGCCGCCGCGGTCGCGGTCGCGGCGAGCTTCGTGCAGGAGTGCGTGCCCGAGCGGGAGAGCGTGAAGCGGGAGGTGCTCGCCAAGCTCGACGCCGCCGCGCCGCCCCAGGTGGTGATCGCCTCGAGCTCGTCCGGGCTGCTGCCGACCCGGCTCCAGGCCGACTGCAGCCACCCCGAGCGCATCGTGGTGGGCCACCCGTTCAACCCGGTCTACCTGCTGCCGCTGGTGGAGGTCGTCGCCGGGGAGCGGACATCGCCCGCGACCGTCGCTGCTGCGACCGCCACCTATCGGGCGCTGGGCATGCACCCGCTCGTGGTGCGCCGGGAGGTCGAGGGCTATGTCGCCGACCGGCTCCAGGAGGCGCTGTGGCGGGAGGCGCTGTGGCTGGTCACCCGGGGCGTCGCCACCCCGGCCGAGATCGACGAGGCGATCGTCTACGGTCCCGGCCTGCGGTGGGCGGGCATGGGCCCGGCGGCGGTGTTCCACCTGGCCGGCGGCGACGGGGGCATGGCGCACGCCCTCGACCACTTCGGGCCGGGGCTCGACCTGCCCTGGACCGACTTGCCGCCGCCGCCGATGACCGACGAGCTGCGAGCGGCGCTGGTGGACGCCACCGCCGGCACGCCGCCGGCGGAGCTGCGCGACGACTACCTGCTGGCTGTGATGCAGGCGCTGCGTCCGGCAGGCCTGGGCGGCGGCCGCACCGTCGCGGAGCACGAGGGCCGCCGGCTGGCGGCCACCGCCCCGTCGCGGTGGCAGCCGGGCGACCAGGTGCCGGCCCCGCTCGAGCTGTACCGCTGCAGGGTGGAGCCCGAGTGGGTGGACTACAACCTCCACATGGGCGAGAGCTTCTACCTGTTCGCCTTCGGTTGGGCGTCCGACGCGCTGTTCCGCTACGTCGGCATCGACGAGGGCTATCGGGAGGCAGGTCACTCGTTCTACACCGCCGAGAGCCACATCACCTACCGCCGGGAGGCCGCGTCGGGCGACCCATTGCGGTTCACCACGCAGGTGCTGGCGGTGGACGAGAAGCGCCTGCACCTCTTCCACGCCATGCTCGACGACGATGGTGACGAGATCGCCACCACGGAGCAGATGCTTCTCCACGTCGACACGGGCAGCGGACGGACGACGCCGACGCTGCCCGGCACCCAACGGGCGCTGGAGGCGATCGCCGCCGCCCACGCCGCCCTCCCCCGGCCCACCGACGCCGGGCGCGTGATCGGCACCCGACGATGATCGCTACGCTTCCATGCCATGAAGCTGCTCTCCCGTCTCGCCAACTGGGTCAGGACCAGCCGGGCCAGGAACGCCCAGGTGCGGCCCCCGGAGCCCAACGCCACGCAGAAAGCGCTGCGC
>JBFJZV010000110.1:0-11429 GCA_041621915.1 Acidimicrobiia bacterium
CTCAAGGTGGTTCCTCCTCTACGGTCTCCGCCATATCCCGTTCGTGTTCGCGGTTCGGTGACCGCAAGGCGGAATCCTAGTGGGGACTGAACGAACGCGACCAGGGCCGAATGACGGTAACTACCCAGCGCGGTCGGCGCGCCACGCGCCGGGGATCAGCCCTCGGCGGAATCGGCGAGCTCGACCGGCGGCTGGTCGGGCGTCTCGACGGCCATGAAGGCGAGCTGGTCCTCGTCGTCCTGGTCGACGTCGACCAGGACGGTCGACCCGGCCGGGAACTCGCCGAACAGCACCTTCTCGGCCAGCTGGTCCTCGATCATGAGCTGGATGGCGCGGCGCAGGGGCCGGGCGCCGAGCTGGGGGTCGTAGCCCTTCTTCGCCAGCAGCTCCTTCGCCTGGTCGCTGAGGACCAGGTCGAGGGCCTGCGACTCGAGCTGGGTGCGCACCCGGACCAGCATCATGTCCACGATCTGCTTGACCTCTTCCATCGTGAGCTCGTGGAAGACGATGACCTCGTCGATGCGGTTGAGGAACTCGGGACGGAACTGCTTCTTCAGCGCCTCCGTCACCTTCTCCTTCATCCTCTCGTACGACACCGCCTCGTCGTCGGTGGCGAAGCCGATCGCCTTCTTGCGCAGGTCGGCGGTGCCGAGGTTCGACGTCATGATGATGACGGTGTTCTTGAAGTCCACCGTGCGGCCCTGGGCGTCGGTCAGGCGGCCGTCCTCCAGGATCTGGAGCAGCGTGTTGAACACGTCGGGGTGGGCCTTCTCGATCTCGTCGAACAGCACCACCGAGAACGGCTTGCGCCGCACGGCCTCGGTGAGCTGGCCACCCTCGTCGTAGCCGACGTAGCCGGGCGGCGAGCCGACCAGGCGGCTGACCGTGTGCTTCTCCATGTACTCGGACATGTCGAGCTGGATCAGCGCACTCTCGTCGTTGAACAGGAACTCGGTGAGCGCCTTGGCGGTCTCGGTCTTGCCGACGCCGGACGGCCCGAGGAAGATGAACGACCCGGAGGGGCGCTTGGGGTCCTTGAGGCCGGCCCGGGTGCGGCGGATCGCGCGGCTGACGGCGCTGATGCCGTCCTGCTGGCCGACGATGCGCTTGTGCAGCTCGGACTCCATCTCCAGGAGCTTCGCGGTCTCCTCCTCGGTGAGGCGGTGCACCGGGATGCCGGTCCACAATGCCAGCACCTCGGCGATCTCCTCCTCGTCGATGATCATCGAGAAGTCGCGGCCCGACTCGCGGTGCTCGGTCTCGCGCTGGGAGCGCTCGGCGAGCAGACCCCGCTCCTGGTCGCGCAGCTGGGCGGCCCGCTCGTACTGCTGGGCCTGCACGGCCTCCTTCTTCTCGCCGCGCACCTGCTCCAGACGGGACTCCAAGTCCTGGAGGTCCGGCGGCAGCTTGGGCCGGTGGATGCGGATGCGGCTGCCGGCCTCGTCGATCAGGTCGATCGCCTTGTCGGGCAGGAAGCGGTCGGCGATGTAGCGGTCGGCGAGGTTCGCCGCCGACACCAGCGCCTGGTCGGTGAAGCTGACGTTGTGGTGGGTCTCGTAGCCCTCGCGTAAACCGTGGAGGATCTGGATCGTCTCGGCCACCGTGGGCTCGTCGACCTGGATCGGCTGGAAGCGCCGCTCGAGCGCCGAGTCCTTCTCGAGGTACTTGCGGTACTCCTCCAGCGTCGTGGCACCGATGGTCTGCAGCTCGCCGCGGGCCAGCATCGGCTTGAGGATGCTGGCGGCGTCGATGGCGCCCTCGGCGGCGCCGGCGCCCACCAGGGTATGGATCTCGTCGATGAAGAGGATGATGTCGCCCCGGGTGCGGATCTCCTTCAGCACCTTCTTGAGGCGTTCCTCGAAGTCGCCGCGGTAGCGGGACCCGGCCACCAGGGCGCCCAGGTCGAGGGTGTAGAGGTTCTTGGCCCGCAGCGTCTCCGGGATGTCGCCGGCGACGATGCGCTGGGCGAGGCCCTCGACGATGGCGGTCTTGCCGACGCCGGGCTCGCCGATGAGCACCGGGTTGTTCTTGGTGCGGCGGGAGAGGATCTGCATGACCCGCTCGATCTCGCGCTGGCGGCCGATGACGGGGTCGAGCTTGCGGTCGCGGGCGTACTGGGTGAGGTTGCGGCCGAACTGGTCCAGCACGGTCGAGCCCGACGGCCCGCCGCTCTCCTGACGGCCCCCGCCGCCCTGCGGCTGGCCGGAGCCCGAGCCGCCTTCGCCCTGGACGCCGGACAGGAGCTGGATGACGGTCTGGCGGACCTTGTGGAGCTCGGCGCCCAGCTTCTGCAGCACCTGGGCGGCGACGCCCTCACCCTCGCGGATGAGGCCCAGCAGGATGTGCTCGGTGCCGATGTAGTTGTGGCCGAGCTGGAGGGCCTCCCGCAGGGAGAGCTCCAGGACCTTCTTGGCCCGGGGGGTGAACGGGATGTGGCCGCTGGGCGCCTGGGCGCCCTGGCCGATGATCTCGACGACCTGGGAGCGAACCGACTCGAGGTTGATGCCGAGGCTCTCCAGCGCGCGAGCAGCGACGCCCTCACCCTCGTGGATGAGGCCGAGCAGGATGTGCTCGGTGCCGATGTAGTTGTGGTTGAGGAGGCGGGCCTCCTCCTGGGCAAGCACCACGACCCTTCGGGCCCGGTCGGTGAATCGCTCGAACATGCTCCTGGTCACCCCGTAGAAATCAAGCGGCGCATCACGGGCGCCTCGGGTCGGAGTATAACGGTAGGCCTCCTCTATCCATTGCCCGAAATGACGCCTCCCGGGCACTGCCAGGGTCCCGCCCTGTATGAGGATTCGGTCGGCTCGACCCCCGCCGCGCTTGAGCGATCCGGTCGCATGCCGTAGAGCGGCCGGTACCATCGCCCGACCCGACCATGCAACCCTCCCGCCACCAACTCGTCGACCTCGTTCCGCTCCCCGCCGTGTGGGACCGGCTGGAGCGCGTGGAATCGCGCCTGTTCGAGGTGACCAAGTCGGAGAACCCGTTCGTCACCGAGATCGCCCAGCATTTGCTCGGCGCGGGCGGCAAGCGCTACCGGCCGCTGCTGGCGCAGGTGGCGGGCCAGCTCGGCGGCGACGCCGACGCGGCAGTCGAGGCGGGGGTGGCCGTGGAGCTGGTCCACGTCGGCTCGCTGTACCACGACGACGTCATCGACGAGGCGGAGACCCGCCGCACGACCGCGTCCGTGAACGCCAACTGGTCGAACACCATCGCGATCCTCGCCGGCGACTTCCTGCTGGCGCGGGCTTCCGAAGTGGCGGCCGCGCTCGGCGAGGAGGCCGTGGTCCTGCTGGCCCAGACATATGCGACGCTATGTGAGGGCCAGGTGCTCGAGCTGCAGTACGCCGACGACCTCGACCACGGCGCCGACGTCTACTACCGGGTGATCGGCGGGAAGTCGGCCAGCCTGATCCGCACGTCTGCACGGCTCGGGGCGCTCGCGGCCGCAGCCTCCCGCCCGGTGGTGGAGGCCGTGTCCGATTGGGCGTGGGAGATCGGCCTGGTGTTCCAGATGACCGACGACGTCCTCGACCTGGTGGCCACCGACGAGTTCCTCGGCAAGGAGGCCGGCTCGGACATCGCCGAGGGGACGTTCACGCTGCCGGTGCTGTACGCGCTGGCCGGTCCCGACGGGGGCGAGCTGCGCGAGCTCCTCGGCCGCGGACGGCCGCACTCGGAGGAGGCGCGCCGCCGCACCATCGAGCTGACCGTGGCCGGCGGGCACGTCGATCGGGTGCTGGCGGAGGCGGAGGAGCGGCTGCGGCGCGCCGGCAAGGCCGTGGAGCGCCTGCCGTCGGGGGCGGTGGCCGACGTGCTGCGCAACCTGGGCGGCTTCCTGCTGGACCGGGTGCGCGCCGCCCGAACCTGAGCCGAACGGCCCTGCCCTCGAAGCAGATCCTGGGCGACCATGGGGGTGTGACACGCCCGTTACGCGCCCGTCGCGTGCGCGTGACCGGGCGGGGGGACGATGGGGCTGCGGGGGGACGACACGGAGGGGAAGGGAGGGAGCGCCATGCGGACCCGCAGCCTCGGAATCCTCGTCCTGGCACTGACCCTGGTGTTCGCGGCCTGCGGCGACTCGGGCGAGCCCGCAGCGCCGGCCCCAGCGGAGGCCGCGCCGACGACGGCACCCGTACCGGAGCCAACCGACACGACCACCCCGACCACCACAGCAGCGCCGCCCCCGACCTCCGCACCCACCTCGAGCACCACGACGCCGCCACCCGAGCCGCAGCCCGCAGACGCGCCGATCGGCTACCGGGTGGTGGGCGTGGCCGCCGACGACGTGCTCAACGTGCGGGCCGGCCCCTCGGCCGGCGATACGATCGTCGGCACCCTGGCCCCCGACGCCTCCGGCGTCGTCGTGACCGACACCTACCGACACGAGCCGTGGTGGGAGGTGGTGCTCGACGACGGAACCGTCGGCTGGGCGCACTCGCGGTACCTGCAGCTCGACGAGCGGTGGAGCGCTCCGTTCGGCGAGCTGGCGTGCGCCGGCGTTGCCATGGATGCCGGACCCCAGCGATCGCCCGCCGCAGCATCCAACGCCGACTTCGTCGACGGCTTCGAGTTCCTGACCTCCCCGAGCTGCGACCGGCTGGTCGTCCGGTTGGGCACCCGTACGACCTTCGATGAGCGACCCCCCGACTTCCCCAGCATGGCGGCAGACCGCGTGCCCGGCGGTATCGAGGTTGCCACGGCGGGGAACCGCGTGCTGGTCACCCTGCCGCTCGAGGTCGCCTGGGGGGAGGAGACCGCCGAGTACGGCGACGCCCTCCTGCTGGTCGGCTACGCCGAGGGCGCGGAGGACTTCACGACCTTCACCGCCCACCTGGTCTACGCCTCGGAGCGGGTGGCGCACGCCCGCTTCCTGGACGACCCCGCCCGGATCGTCGTCGACGTCGTTCCGGCGCCGGACCCGAGCGGCGTGGACCTGTCGCCGGTGGCCCAGGGCGACGCAGTCCTCACCGAGCCGGCCGGGTGGGACGGCACCCTCCCCGGCACTCGCCAGCCACTCACGGTGACCGGGTTCGGCAGGGCGTTCGAGTCCACGCTCTTCATCTCCCTGGAGCGGGTCGACGGGGGACCCGTCGACGCCACCTGGAGTGGCGGCTACGACTGCGGCGAGGACCCCGGGAGGAGCTACTGCACGATGTCCTCCGGCAGCTCGGTCTGGGGCAGCTTCGCCATCACGATCGACGACCTCGATCCCGGCGACTACGTGCTGACCATGGCAGGTGAGTGCATGGTCGACGAGGTCGGCGAGGAGGCGTGCGCAGCCGCCGAGTTGCGCCACCCGTTCACCGTGCACGGCCACGCCGGCACCGCTGCCGACGCGCTGGCGCCGTTCTTCGCCGCCGCCGACCGGCTCGACCACGAGATCGCTGCGGCTGCAGCCGCGTTCAACTCCGGCTACGACGCCGACGCCGGGACGGTCTCTCTGGCGGCCCAGGACGCCATCCGGGCGCTGCGCACCTCCGGCGTGGCCGCCGCCATCCCGCCGGGCATGTCCGCCGACCTGGAGCGGGCCGTGCTGGCGGTCTACGCCGACCTCGACAGCCGCATCGCCGCCCTCGACGGCGCCATCCGCTACATCCCGGAGGGCTCGACGCTGCTGTCGATGCCAGAAGACGTGCTGCCGTGCCTGGCGAACGGCAGCGGCTCGAAAGCCCGGTTCGCCGCCGACCTCGCCACGGCGAGGTCGCTGGCGGCGCGGGAAGCGGCGCCGACGGCCGGTCCCGACTCGGTGGCGGCCGGCGTCCTTGCGGTGCGGATCGACGTCATCCGGCTCTGGAACTCCGGCTGCGACAGTTGCGGCGGCGCCACTTACGACGAGACGCTGCCAGTCGACTGGGAGGCGAGGCTGATCGAGGACCGCGTCAGCTTCGAGGCCGAGTTCAGCGACGGCGTGTGGCGGGTGCTCGTCAACGCTTGCTAGCGGGAGCCCCGCCACGCGCTCGGCTATTCGTCGTAGAACGTCACCGGGCGCTGCGGCTGCTGCCACGCCTCGACGAGGTCGCGGCGGGTGGGCAGGTCCTCGAACGTGCCGGTGCGGAGCGCCCGATCCTCGACCGGGAACGTGCCGAACGACGCAGCCCCGCCGGGACCCTCCGTCCGGCGCACCACCACCAGGAAGTGCGGCACGGGGTCGTCCGGGTCCGTGGACATCGCGACGATCTCGACCGGGAGGTCGCCCATCGTCTCGTCGAGCAGCCTCGCGGTGACCTTCGCCCCGACCCGGCCGCTGCCCTCGGCCTGGGTCTGCCAGACCTGGAAGGTGAACAGGAACAAGCCACGGTCGGTCAGCACCCGCACCGTCTCGCGCAGGTAGCCGGCGATCACGCCGAACTGCTGGATGTGCTGGAAGACCCCTGCGCAGAGCACGTAGTCGACCGACGAATCGGCGAACGCCGCCAGTGTCTCCCCGTCGTTCACCGAGAGGGTCACGTTGGGGACCGACCGGCAGTACTCCCGTGCCTCCGCGATGATCTCGGCCGAGATGTCTATTCCGTGCACGTGGCGGAACCGGCAAGCCAGCGGCAGCACGAACCGGCCGACACCGCACCCGATCTCGAGGATCGAGGAGTGGTCGATCGGGGGGCCGCCCGCCTCCTCGAGGTGCGCCACCATCCGGTTGGCCAGCCGCATGCCGTAGACGTGAAAGTCGACGGCATCGGGCTCCGCCTGCGCCTCGAGGCTGATGGCCGCCTTACCGGCGTCGAGGCCCGTCCAGTACTGCTCCTCCAGCCGAGCGCGCCGGGCTGGCTCCGGCTCACGCTGCTGCGGCCTGCGCCGGCGGACCCAAGCAGGCAAACTCGCGCGAAGCCGGCGCCCTATTGCTGATCCAGCGCCGACGTAGGCACCGACGGCACGCCCTGGGGGCCGCCCTCCAAGCGCAGCCGGTACAGCGAGATCGCCCGCTCGGCAATGTGGTCCTCCGACTCGCCGGTGAGTCGGGAGCGGGTGGTCAGCCACCCCCACACGTCGGAGCGCAGCGCCACGTAGCCCGCTCGCCGCTGGCGGCTCAACGCCAGGTAGACCACGAAGACCTCGCCGATGATGAAGAAGATCGCCACCAGGATCGTGCGCGTGAAGTTGTCGCCGTGCCAGATCCCCACCAGGGGTCGGCCGTCCGCCGACTCGGCGCCGAAGGCGCGGAACAGGTAGATGAAGATGTACGCACCGGTGGCGATCAGGAACGCGATCAGGGTCAGCAGCGCGGCCGTGCGCCTGGTGAGCGACGAGAAGAAGTGGACGACGTACCTCACGCGCCCCACCTCGTGTGCGTCGACATCATGTCGGTGCCTCCTGCGAGTCGAAGTCGTATCGGGGATAGGTGCCGAGCGGCCACACCGTCTGCAGGGACCGGAGCCAGCGCGGGCTCCCGGGCCCGAGTAGCGCCGACAGCAGCCACATGGCCCCCACCAGCCCCACCGGGATCGCCACGACCAGCGCGATCGAGATGGTCCACGCCTGGCGGTCGACGCCGACGTGGGCGGCGGCGGCGAAGCCCACTGCGGCGACGACCAGCGAGAGCGTCGCGGCGATCCCGCCGAGCAGGGCCGACATCGCGCGGGTGCGGGGCTCACAGGGCACCGCGCCCGGCGCGGGGGGCCGGCCGGAGGTGACCGCCTCGAGATCGTTGGTGCGGCCGTGCACGTCCCGCATGAGCAGCGCGTTGCGGCGGCGGCCTGCCGCCGGCACCAGTTGGGCGATCGCATCGAAGGCGAGCACGATCAGCGAGATGAGGAAGCCGACCCCGAAGAGCCCGGGCACGAGGACGTGCAGACCGTCGCCGTCCTCACCCAGCCAGGGCCGCCTCAGGGGGCGAGGGAGGATCACTGCGCCACCGCCGGAGCAGCGGCGGCCGGCTCGAGGATCGTCACGGTCCCGGCGACGCCGTCGACGTCCACCTCCTGCCCGGGGGAGAGCAGGGTGGTGGCGCCGGAGACGTTCAGCACGGCCGGCAGGTCGAACTCGCGAGCCACGATCGCGGCGTGCGACAGCGGGCCGCCCCGTTCGACGACGAGCGCGCCGGCCTGCAGCAGCAACGGCACCCACGACGGGTCGGTGGCGGCGGTCACCAGCACGGCGCCCGGCTCCAGAGTGTCGACGTCGCCCGGGTCGAGGACGACCACCGCGCGACCGCGGTGCCGGCCCGGGCTGGCGCCCCAGCCCCGCAGCTCGCCGCTGGCCGACACCGCGACGGGCGCCAGCGTTGCGGCCGGCTCGGCCCGCCACCGGGCCAGCACGGTGCGCCGGTGGGCCAGCTCGGCAGCGGCGGGCGCGGTTCGCCGGATGAGCGCCTCGTCCAGCTCCCAGTCGGCGAGCAGCTCGACGTCGACCGCTCGGGCGAGGATGCCGCGGCGGACCAGGCGGCGGGCCATCTCCTGGATGATGCGGCGCTCCTCGCCACCGACCATCAGCAGCGCCCCTTTGGCCTCCTCGCGACGGGCCAGCAGCAGCGTGGCGTCGGCCACCAGCCGGCGCAGGTAGCGCCTCCGCATGTCGACCACCTGGCCGGTCACGATCCGCACCACCCGCCACCGCCGGGAAGCGGTGAGGTGCTGCTCGAGCCGGGCCAGCTCGTCGACGCCGTCGTCCTCGTCGCCCGCAGCCGACGTGCGAGCCACTGCTCGCCACACCGAGTCGGCACGCTCGTCCCAGGTGCGCCCGGCGTAGACCGCCGCCGAGCCGAGCGCAGCGAGATCGGCGCTGACGTCCCGAACCAGGTCGGCGCCCCCGCGGGAGATGGCCGCCAGTTGTTGGACCGCCTGACCGGGTGGGGCGTCGCGCACCGCGGCGAGCAGCGCTTCCCGGTGCTCGGGCTCCACGCCCGCGAGCCGCCGCCGGGCACAGTCCACCGGCGTGCGGGTCCCGCGACCGGCGGCGCGGGTGAGCCGCTGCGCCCACTCGGCCGCCTCCTCGGGAACCCAGCGCTCCAGCAGCCGCTCGAGCGCAGCGTAGGCCGTCACCGCCTCGGCGGCGACCGCCACCTCGGCCCGCATGCCGCTGCTGGCGAGGTCGCGGAGGCGCCACCGGTACGCGACGAGCTCGTGGTCGAGCAGCTCACCGACGGTCGGGCGTACCACGAGCGCCGCCTCGACCGCCACGCGGAAGCTCTCCGCAGCTCGCGGGGCGGCGCGCCGCATGCGGAGCGCCCGCCAGGCTCGTAGCGGGGAGCGCAGCTTGAAGCCCGAGCCGCCATCGGGCGGGGCCGCCCCACCGCCTTCGCCGAGGTAGAACTGGTCCACCTCCTCGGCCGACCACCCCCCGACCGATTGGCCGACTTGCTCCATCAGCGACAGATTGAGCCGGGCCCGGCCGCGACGGCGGGCGATGAAGCCGAACGGGCGGTCCAGGCCCGTAGGCAGCAGGCCGAGCTCCGCGTAGAGGCTGCGGAACGCGTCCTCGACCATCGGCCCGGCGATCGTCCACCCCAGCGGCGGGAGGACGCCGGGCAGCATCTCGGTGACGCCGGCTGCCACGTAACGGACCCCCGGGTCGGTGCGCGAGTCGAAGCCGTCCCCGGCCTCGGCCCCGCCGGCCACCGTGGTGATCGGGCGGGCTTGGAGGATCCACACCTCGTCGCCCACCACGCTCCACTCCACGTCCTGCGGACCCCGGTCGAAGTGCTGCTCGATGCGCAGCGCGGTGTGGGCGGCCTGCCGCAGCAGCGGGCCGGGCGCTCGTCCCGATGCCGGCAGCAGGCCGGGCCGCCGGAGCTGGTGCACGGTGGGCGTCACCTGGCCGGACACCAGCCCCTCCCCAAGGCCGTCGACCACCTCCAGGCGCAGCAGCTCGGGCTCGGCCGGGTCGCGGGTGAAGACGACGCCGGAACGGTCGGCCGGCAGGAGCCGCTGCACGATGGCGGCCATCGCCAGGTCGTCCTCCGGTACGCCCATGCGGCGCCGGTACGCAGACGCCCACGGGTGCCACAGCGAAGCCCATACCAGGCGCACCGCCTCCACGAGCTCGTCGAACCCTTCGACCCCGAGGATCGACAGGTACTGCCCGGCAAAGGATGCCTGGCTGAGATCCTCGGCGATCGACGACGAGCGGATGGCGAGCGGGACGTGGCCGAGGCGCCGGTGCGCCCAGTGGAGACCCTCCAGCACCGCGGCAGGCATGGGCGCCGACAGGAAGGCCTCGTCGACGAGGCGGCGGCGGTCCTCGGCGGCGCCGCTGGCGGGCACCGGGCCGGCGGCGATGTCGGTGATGAGCCCGTCCAGGTCGGCATGGGCCACGAACGTGCGGTACGCGGTGGTGGTGACCACCAGAGCCGGCGGCACGGGGAACCCGGCGCCGATCAGGAGGTCGAGCGACGCGGCCTTCGAACCGACGCGAGCGGACGGTCGCCCCGCCCCGTCCAGGGCAACCACGTGGTCGACGCGTGGTGCCTCGTGCATCGTGTGGCCGAACCTCCCGACCTGCGACAATACCTGCTCCTGCAACCGACTTGCTTCTCAGCCGCTGGGACGGCTGCAGGACCGAACGCCGACGATACTACCGAAAGTAGTCTTCCGCTACTATGAGCAGCAACGCCCCGCTGGCCTGGCTGGCTGCCGTGAGCTTGCCCATTCTGGCAGCAAATCTGGCGATCGTGGGGCTGGTGCAGTGGGCCAGGCGGCGCAGCGACCTCGAGGTGCCGCCGGAGCTGGAAGGCATCCACAACGTGCACCGGGTGGACGGGGTGCTGCTCCGCAGCGGCAAGCCGGAGGCGGTCGGCTACCCGCTGGTGGCCGCGCTGGGGGTCGGCACCGTCGTCGACCTGCGGGCGGAGCGCGGCATCCACACCCCCGACGAGGCCCTGGGGCTGGAGTACGTGGCGCTGCCGATCCGCGACGGTCAGCCGCCCACCCCGGCCCAGGCCCGGGAGTTCACGGAGATCATGCGCAGCCGACCGGGCCCCGTCCTGGTCCACTGCTCGGCCGGGGTGGGCCGCACCGGCTCGATGGTCGGCGTCTACGACGTGATGGTCCGGGGCCGCGACGTGCGGGAGGCACTGGTCGACATGCTGGCCGTCGGTCCGCCGTCGCTGGAACAGATCGCATTCGTCTGGGGCCTCCGCGACGGCGAGCCCCGGCGCCCCCCACTCCCGGTGATCCTGCTGAGCCGCCTGCTCGACGCCCCGAGGAGAACCTGGAGCCGCATCCGCGAGCTGTGGCGCAAGGTTGCGGCGTAGCCCAGCCCGAACATCCGCACCCCCCTCGTCTCGGCCCTGGGCGCCGACGCGTAGAGGGGTTGGCCCCAGGCGGCGGCTGCGCGGCCGCCCCGACCTAGGAACAGCAAGCGCGGCAGCCGCCGCCGAGAGGGCCCCACCACCCGGCACCGCCACCCGACGCCCGGGTCGGCGGCCATATGAACGGCAGCCGCCGCCGAGAGGGCCCCTCCACCCGGCACCGCCTCCCGACGCCCGGGTC
>JBFJZV010000111.1:0-11416 GCA_041621915.1 Acidimicrobiia bacterium
CACCTGGACCCCCCGCCGCGCCGCTCCGATGAGCAGTTGCTGGAGGGTGTCGTCCGGGTTGAAGTAGGGCGTGGCGATGCGGATGGTGCGCCGGGCGCGGGCGAACAGCGTCTCCAGCAGGATGGCGCTCGGCCCGGCGCCGATGCGGGCGCTGTCCTCGATGACCGCCACCTTGGCGTCGCCGGTGCTCTCCACCGGCGGCAGCGGCTCGGCGAGCGGCAGCACGGGGAGGCCGGTCTCCTTCCAGTCGGCGATGAACGCGGCCCGCAGCCCGTCGACCGCCGGGCCGGTGACCCGGAAGTGGGTGTCCCGCCACGACTCGGGGTCGGCGGCGTCGCCCTCCCACTCCTCGGCGATGCCCACCCCGCCGGTGAAGCCCACCTGGTGGTCGCACACGAGGATCTTGCGGTGGGTGCGGTGGTCGGAGCGCCAGAACCGCCACTGTATGGGCTGGCGGAACCACTGCACGTCGACGCCGGCGCCCTCCATGCGATGGATCAGCTCGCGGTTCATCGGCGCCGCGCCCACCGCGTCGAGCAGCGCGCGGACCCGCACGCCCTCGGCTGCCCGGGCCGACAGCGCCGCCGCGAACTCCTGGGCGATGTCGCCGGTCCAGTACACGAACGTGACGAAGTCGATGCTGGTGGTGGCGTCACGGACGGCCTGGAGCATGGACGGGAAGATTTCGGTGCCGTTGCGCAGCACCTCGATCTTGTTGCCGGTGCTGAAGCGGGCGCCCACCACGGCCTCGACCAGCCGCTGCACCTCGGCGGCGGCCAGTCCCTGCTCGGTGTCCAGGCGTTCCAGCTCGACGGTCATCGTTCTCCTCCCGCTGCGGCGCCCACCGGTTCACGGTCGTCCGGCTCGACGCGATCGTCCTCGTGGGTCTCCATCAGGTCCGACTCCATCCCCGGGATGAAGACACCGACCAGGTTGCGAATCGCGTAGTTGAGCATCATCACGATCGCCACGAGCAGGCCGGTGGCCGCCGCCGCTCCGAGGCTGATGCCGTAGTACACGATGTAGTAGCGGCGCTGCACCTCGTCGGACTCTTCGATCGGGATCGCCAGGAACAGCAGCAGCAGCACCGACCCTGCGATGAGGATCGAGCAGAGGGTGGAGATCTGCCGCAGCCGGCGGTAGTGGGTCTCCTTGAAGTCGCCGTCGTGGCCGCGGGTGAAGCTGAGCATCGTCAGCATCAGGGCCATGATCGTGGCGGCCGCGGCGGCCAGCGTGGAGGCGAGGAAGCGGACCGAGGGCAGCGCGGCCTGCACGAGCCGCTCGGCCTGGTAGCTCGACACCGTGCCCACCAACGCCATGCCGCCGAAGCCGACGATGGCGGCGATGCCGCCGCCGATGAGGGCATGGCGTAGGTCGGTGCGGTTCTCGAGGCTGTTGTTCAAGGGTTCCCTCCCCTGGTCTTGGTAGGCGCGGGGGCGGCCGTGTTGCAGGCCGCCCCCGTCCCTGAGGATCTAGCAGGTGGCTAGGAGGTCCACTTGCGGAACTGACGCTCGATGGCGTCGGCGGTCTCGCCGGTCTTCTGCTTGATCTTGCCGACGAGCTGCTGGGCGTTGCCGCGGGCCTCGTCCATCTCGTCGTCGGTGAGCTCGCCCCACTTCTCGCGGGCCTTGCCCTTGATCCGGTCCCAGGTGCCCTCGTCCTGCAGCTTGTCGTTCCAGTCGTAATCCGTGTCGAACGTCTTGGTGTGGTCGGACATCTCATCCCTCCTTGCGGGTGTGTCGTCCGGCGGCCCGGGCCTTCCGGACCGTGGCCGACGCGATACCCCGGGCGGGGCGGGACTCAAACCTCGGGTGAGGCGATGAGGTCCTGGAGGCGGGTGCTCTGGCGTCCGCCGGAGTCGAAGTTGGCCGGGTCGAGCCAGCGGACGAAACCGGGGCGGAGACTGTTCCACTCCCGGTCGAGGATCGAGTACCACGCCGTGTCGCGGCTGCGGCCCTTGTAGACGACGGCCTGGCGGAAGGTGCCCTCGTAGGTGAACCCGAGGCGGCGGGCCGCGGCGCGAGACGCGGCGTTGAGTGCGTCGCACTTCCACTCGTAGCGGCGGTACCCGGCAGTGAAGGCCCGGTCGGCCATGAGGAACATCGCCTCGGTGGCGGCCGTGGTGCGTTGCAGCGACGGGGCGTAGGCGATCGCGCCGACCTCGACCACGCCGTTGGGCGGGTCGATGCGCAGGTAGCAGGCCATGCCCTGCGGCACGCCGCCGGGTGTCAGGATCGCGTAGCCCTGCCAGTCGGGCTGGGCCGCTATCCACTGGATCACCTTCGCCAGCTCCACCGGGCCGGAGAAGGGTCCCCACGGCATGCAGGTCCACAACCGGCCGTCGTCCTCCTCGTAGGCCGCGTGCAGGGCTTCGGCGTGCTCCCGGGCGAGCGGCTCGAGCCGGCACCAATGGCCGCGCACGGCCTCATGGGTAGGCGGCGGCGCCGGCTCCCAGCCCGGGACCGACGGGCCGACGGGGAGGTCGTCCATCGAGCCAGATCATCGCACGATGTTTGGCCGGTCGGGGTGGTGGGAACACAAGGCCGGACATCGGAGCAACACAAACGGAGGTTCGGAACGATGTTGGGATTCATCCTGTACCTGGTCATCGTCGGCCTGATCGCCGGCGCCGTCGCCCGCCTGCTGGTGCCCGGCGCCGACCCGATGGGCGTGCTCGGCACGATGGTGCTCGGGATCGTCGGCTCGTTCGTGGGCGGCTTCCTCGGCTACGTGCTGTTCGGCGTCGACTTCGACGAAGGCGCTCTGCAGGCCGCCGGGATCATCGGCTCGATCATCGGTGCGATCGTCACCTTGATCGTCTACCGCCTGGTCAACCGCCGCACCGTGACCGCCTAGCCCACCCCATCTCTCGACACGACGGCCCCCCTCCGCGGGGGCCGTCGGCGCGTTCAGGCGCCGGCCGGGACCGGCACCGGCTCGAGCGAGAGGCGAGGCAGGAAGAAGCCCACCAGGGGGCCGATCCCGAAGGAGAACGCAACCGTCCCGATTCCCACCGTGCCGCCGAGCAGCCATCCCGCCGCCAGCACCGCCACTTCGATCGCGGTCCGCACGACGCCGATGCGGTGGCCGCGGCGGGCGAGGCCGGTCATCAGCCCGTCGCGCGGCCCGGGCCCCATGCCGGCGCCGATGTAGAGGCCGGAGCCGACCCCGATCGCCAGCAGGCCGCCCGCCAGCAGCGACCAGCGCCCGGCCGGGTTGGTTACGTCGGGGAACTTCCAGAGGGCGAGGTCGATGACGACGCCGATCACCACGACATTGGCGACGGTCCCGAGCCCGGGCCGCTCCCGCAGCGGGATCCACGCGAGCAGCACGCCGATGCCGGTGATGATGCCCATCGTGCCGATCGGGATGCCGGTGCGGCGGGATAGGCCCTGGTGGAGGACCTCCCACGGGGCGAGCCCCAGGTCGGCGGCCACCATGAAGGCCAGGCCGAGGCCGAACAGGATCAGGCCTGCGAGCAGGCGGGGGGCCCGGCGGCGCAGCTCTGCTCTTGACGGGTGCGGCAGCATCCGCCGAGCGTAGAGGCTCCTGCGTTCACAGGAGCTTGGTGAGGCGGAGGTCGGCGCCGACCTGGCGCCGCTGCTCGGGCAAGGCGGCGCCGAAGTCGGCCAGCTGCGCGAGCTTCAAGCGGTCCCGCACCCGCTTACCCGCCGGGCAGCTCGCCTACCCCTCGAAACCGCGCAGCGGCATGTTCGCTGCGCGCCGCAGCCAGTTGTCGAGTGGGTAGTCGGCGGTGCCGTCGATGGCGTGGACCGTGTAGGCGTGGCGCGATCTCTCGCTGCGGTTCGGGCCCGACCAGTGCGGCAGCAGTCCGTGGATCACCACCAGCGTGCCCTGCGGCGCCTCCAGCGGCACCAGCGCGTCGGTGTCCCACTCGACGTCGTCGACGTCCTCGAAGACCGCGGCGCCGTCCTGCAGGAAGTAGCGCTCCTTCAGGCCGAGCCGGTGGCCGCCGGGCAGCGCCCACATGCAGCCGTTCTCCCGGGTGGCGTCCTCCAGAGCGAACCAGAAGCCGCGCACGCTGATCGGCTTGGTGTACAGGAACGTGGCGTCCTGGTGCAGGTTGACCTCGCCGCCGATGCGGGGCTGCTTGAAGATGTACATCGACTGCAGCAGGCGCGGGTCGGCCATGCCGATGCCCTCGGCGACCGCCGCCAGCTCCGGCGTTCGGGAGAATGACTCGAACACCGGGTCGAGGTCGTGCATGGCGTGGCCGATCTTGTTGATCGACAGCTCCTTCGGCTGGCGCAGTTCGCCGGCCTCGTCGAACGCCTCCTCCTCGAAGAAGAACCGCACCTTGTCCCCCGAGTCGAGGAAGTAGTCGTCGCGCGACTGCTGCGGGTCCAGCGTCGAGAACACCGACCGCACCTCGCCGGGGTCGAAGCTCCCCACCAGCTCGGCCGCGCGGGCCCGCAGCCGCTCGCAGGCGGCCGGCTCGGCGAAGCCCTCGATGACGAGGAAGCCGTCGCGCTCGAAGGCTGCACGCTGCGCCTCGGTGAGGTAGCCCACCCGCCGCAGGCTACCCGGTCGGGACCACCCGCAGCAGGCGGCCATCGAGGGCCACCAGGTACAGCTCGCCGTAGCCGTCGGTGCCAAATGAGGAGAGCTGCGGCACCGCGCCCAGGACGCCGGTCAGCTCCCGCACGGCACCGGTGTCGTGGCGGTAGCCGAACAGCCGGCCGCTGCAGAAGTCGCCGTACACGTACTCCCCCACCAGGGACGGCACTGCCTCTCCCCGGTACACGTAGCCGCCGGTGATCGAGCAGCCCACCGAGTGGTCGTACTCTGTGGCGGGGAGCGTCAGGCCCGCCGGGTTGCAGGCGCTGCCCGGTGGGAAGCAGTGGGCGCCCTCCATGATCGGCCAGCCGAGGTTGGCGCCTGTGTCGCCGGGGCCGAGCACGTCGACCTCCTCCCATGCATCCTGACCGACGTCGCCGGCGTAGAGGTCCCCGGTGAGGCTGTCGAACGAGAACCGCCACGGGTTGCGCACGCCGTAGGCCCAGATCTCGGCCCGCCCGCCGCCGCCCGCGAACGGGTTGCCGGCCGGGATGGCGTAGGGCCGGCGGCCGTCGACCCCGATGCGGAGGATCGACCCCAGCAACGTCCGGACGTCCTGGCCGTTGCCGAACGGGTCGCCGCCTCCGCCGCCGTCGCCCAGCCCGACGTACAGGAAGCCGTCGGGGCCGAACGCCAGCATCCCGCCGTTGTGGTTGGACGCCGGCTGCGCCACCTGGAGGATGATCCGTTCAGATGCCGGGTCCGTCCCGGTGATCTCGGAGATCACCGTGTCCCCGTTGCGGTCGGTGTAGTTCACGAACAGCCGGCCGTTGGACGCAAACCCCGGGTGGAACGCGAGACCCAGCAGCCCGCGCTCCCCTCCCGACAGGATCCGGTCCCGCAGGTCCAGGTACGTCGTCGCCTCCGGGGGACACCCGGCCAACGTGACGACCCGCCCGTCGCGCAGCGCCACGAACAGCCGGCCGTCGCCGGCCGGGGCGTCGGCGTAGACGGCGGGAGGGAGGCCGGTGGCGACCGTTTGCAGCGCCGACCCGGCGGACGCGGGCAGGTCGCCGAAGTCGCCGGCCACCGGCAGCCAACCGCACGCCCCGCCCGGCGCCTCCCGATCGGCGGCCCCGGGCCCGTTGCGGTCGTTGAGGAAGAACCGGCCGTTGAAGGGCCGGAAGATGCCAACGGTGCCGGTCCCGTCGCCGTCCCAGTCGCCGGCGGTGACCACGTCGCCGGGATCGCCATAGAAGAACTCCAGGTCGGCGATGCCGGTGTCCAGCGTGAACCGCAGGTAGGCGAAGCCGGTGGACTCTCGGCGCAGCCCGACCTCGTCGACGCCGTCACCGTCGAAGTCGGCCACGAACGGGGCGTCGCCCGGGTTGCCGAACGTGAAGGCGAAGTCGGCGGCGCCGAGGCCGCCCTGGTCCTCGCCCAGCTCGTTGACCACGTACACCCGGCCCTCGCTGGTGCGGAAGATGGAGACGGTGTCGCAGCCGTCGCCGTCGAAGTCGCCGGCCAGCGGCAGGTCGCCGGGGTCGCCGAAGAAGAACTCGACGTCGGCGATACCGCTGGAGTTGGAGTTCCGCAGGTACACGAACCCGTCGCTCCGGCGGTACAGGCCCGGCGTGGCGACGCCGTCGCAGTCCCAGTCGCCAACGAACGGCACGTCCCCGGGATTGCCGTAGGTGAACGCCAGCGTGTCGCCGCCGGCGTCGCGCAGCTCCCACCGGGCCGTGGCCGGGTCGACCGCGCCGGTGGTGTCGGCGGCGAGCGCCGGGAGGGCGGGGAGCGCCAGCAGGACGCCGGCGGTTAGGGCGAGCAGCCGCCTCACTTGAGCAGCACGGGGTGGCCGGTGTCGGTGATCCGGACGGGCAGCAACCGCGGGAAGAACCGGCCGTCGGGCGTGACGACCACCTCGGCGACCGCGGTGGCGTTGCCCGGAGGGCGGGAATGCCACACGAAGTTGCCCAGCGAGTAGAAGATCGGGCGACCGTCGATCAGGTCCAGGGGCTGCAGCACGTGGGGATGATGCCCGAAGATCACGTCTGCGCCGGCGTCGATCAGCGCCCGGGCCGCCGCGACGTCCTCGGGATCGGGGGTGAACTTGCGCTCGGTGCCCCAATGGACGGCGACGACGACGAGGTCGGCGTCGGCCGCGGCGGCCCGCACCGCGGCGGTCATGCCGGCCACGTCGGCGGCGGAGGCGTGGCCGGGGCTGGACGGGCCGGCCACCCACGAGGGCGCCGAGATGACCGACGTGAAGCCGAGCACCGCCACCCGCCAGCCGCCGATCTCGAAGAACGCCGGGGCGCTCGCCTCTGCCGCGTCCTTGCCGGAGCCGACCGTGGCGATGCCTTCGGCCAGCAGCCGGGCACGCCCGTCGAGCATCGCCTGGTGGCCGTAGTCGATGGAGTGGTTGTTGGCCTGGCTCACCACCTCGACCCCGGCGTCCCGCATGACCGCGAGCCCGTCGAGGTCGCAGCGGAACGTGAACGTCTTCGGCCACGGCGACCCCAGCAGCGACGGCACGCACTCCAGGTTGACCACGGTGAGGTCGTCCTCGAGGAACACGCCGCCGAGGCCGGACCACGCGTACTCCGCGCCGCGGTTGGGGCCGTAGCCCGGCGACGTGTTGACGTCTCCGGCGCCGCTGATCACCAGGGTCCTTCGCCCGGTCGGCTCCGACGCCAGCCCGAACCGGCCCGCCACGGGCAGCCAGTGCTCGGCGGCGTAGGGGATCACCTCGTCGGCGGCGCCCCCGGCCAGGACGTGGCTGACGAGGAAGCGGCCCCGGCTGGGGCGGTACGCGGCGACGGTGTCGACGCCGTCGCCGGTCCAGTCGGCGGCCAGGATCACGTCGGCCGGGTCGCCGTAGATGAACGTGATGTCGGCCGGGCCGGCGGTGAGCGTCCAGCGGAAGTAGACCAGGCCGGTGGTGTCGCGGTACAGCCCCACCTCGTCGACGCCGTCACCGTCGAAGTCGGCGGCGAACGGCTCGTCGCCGGGGTCGCCGAAGGTGAAGGCGTGCACGGCCGCGCCGAGGCCGGCCTGGTCGTTGCCGAGAGCGTTGTGGACGAACACCCGGCTCTCCGACGGCCGGTACAGCGACACCGTGTCGCAGCCGTCGCCGTCGAAGTCGCCGGCCAGCGGCAGGTCGCCCGGATCGCCGAAGAAGAACTCCACGTCGGCGATGCCCTGGGTGTTCGAGTTCCGGAGGTACACGAACCCGTCGCTGCGCCGGTAGAGGCCGGGGGTGTCGACTCCGTCGCAGTCCCAGTCGCCGGTGAACGGCACGTCGGCAGGGTTGCCGTAGAAGAACGTATGGGTCGCGCCGCCGGCGTCGGTGAGGTGCCACTGCCCGGTGGCCGGGTCGAACCCCCCGATCGTGGCGGGCTCGGCGGCCGCGGCCGCGGGCACGGCGAGCCCGACCAGGAGCACGACGGTTGCGGACAAACGCACCATGGCGGGTGAGGGTACTGGCTGGACACGCAGGGTCTTGACTACTGCGGATACCGTAGTAGTGTGCATCCCGTAGTAGCTATGGACACCACGCAACTGCTCAAAGGGGTGCTCGACCTGGCGGTGCTCGCCGTGCTGGAGGACGGCGAGGCCTACGGGTACGACATCGTGCGGCGGCTGCGGGACGCCGGTCTCGAGGACGTCGGCGATGCATCCGTCTACGGCACGTGCCGCCGGCTCTACCGCAGCGGCATGCTGACCTCGCAGATCCGGCCCTCCGACGAGGGCCCTCCCCGCAAGTACTACGGGTTGAACGCGGTTGGTACGGACCATCTCGACCGGGCAAGGAAGACCTGGGCGCACTTCGCCGACACCATGAACGCCCTGCTGGACCAGGAGGCCACGCATTGAACGCGACGATGATCGACACCGAGGTCCGCGACTACCTCGCCGAGGTCAGGGAGCACCTCTCCGACCTCCCCGAGGACGAGCTCGACGACCTCACGATCGACCTGGAGGCGCACCTGGTGGAGGTGCACGCCGAAGCCGGCGCGCCCCTCACCGCCCGCCTCGGCAGCCCCTCCGCGTACGCCGCCGAGCTGCGCGCCTCGGCCGGCTTCGACCGGCTGCGCCCGAGCCGGCCGACGCTCGCCGCCCGGATGGCGGCCCGCTCCCGCGAGCTGGTCGCCCACCCGACGGCGGTGCGGGCCCGCGACGCGTGGTCGTCGTTCCGACCGGTCTGGATCGCGATCCGCGGCTGGCTGCTCGTGGCGACCTGGCTGGTGGTGAGCGGGGACGCGATGCCGTTCCAGATCTTCCCGATTCCCCACATCGGCTCGACCCTCATCGGCATCGCCGCCGTCGCGCTGGCGACGGCACTGTCGTACGCGGCTGCCGGGCGCGCCGGGGAGCACGCCCGGTGGCGCACCGCCGACGTCGGTTTCACCGCGGCGGTGTCCTTCCTGCTCCTGGTCGCCCTCACCAGCGGCGCGGTGCTGGCCCAGCCCAACGGCTTCGTCGTCCAGGGCCCCTCGGAGGACGAGATCCTCGCCAACTACCCGCTGGCCGGGGCGAGCAACATCTTCGCGTACGACCTCGAGGGCAACCCGCTCGACGCGGTCCTGTTGTACGACCAGCACGGCAACCCGATCGACTTGCACCCGTGGATCGACACGGCGGGCGAGGAGGTCCGCTTCCTCGAAGATCGCTTCGGTGAGCCGGTCAAGAACGCGTACCCGGTGCAGCTGTTCCGCTTCACGTCGATCCTCGACGAGGAGACCGGAGCGGAAGTCGACGCCGTGTACGAACCGGTGCCGCCGCCACGCGTGCCGCTGCCCGACGTGGCCAGCCGGCCGAACCACGCGCCGGGCACGGAGGAGCCGGCCGCCGAGCTGACCCGGCCGACCGGCCGTTGAACGTAAGGTAAGCGCCCCTTCCGCAAGGCGAGGAGCGCTGATGCACGTCGTTCGGCCGGCCCGGTCCCGCTACGAGTTGGACACCGACCTGTTCACTCCCCGGGGAACCGTCGCCGCCGCCGAGCTCGACGTCGCCCGCCGGGTCGCCCACAACATGAACGTCGTTCGGGAGGCGCCGAAGTACCCCGAGCTGGCGGTGGCCACCGGGGAGCTGTTCGCCGCCGGGCTCATCGACGAGATCCTCCGAGCGGTGGTGGAGATCTACCGGGAGCGCCAGCAGCCAGAGCTGCTCGCCAAGGCGCTCGCCCATCTCCGCCAGGAGGTCGGCGACGACGCCGACGCCGTGCTGAGCGACTTCGTCGGTCACTTCCCGCCGCTGGCGGTCTACGGCGCCGAGGCCACGGTCGACGAGTACCTGGAGGGGGCGACCGAGGGGCGGCCCCACCGCCAGCTCACCATCGAGGAGCTGTTGATGCTGCGGCTGGGCAACGAGAACCCGGCCAACCACCGCTTCCGCGAGCTGTTCGACGACGCGCCCCTGGAGACCCGGGAGGCATACGAGCGGGCCATCGCCGCGCTGGAGCGCTTCTTCGACCAGCTCGAGCCGCTGCAGGGAGGGCCGGGCGGCGTGTCGCTACTACGACTGTTGCGGGCCCCCGCCGAGAACAGCCCCACCTCGCTGGAGGGCCAGCTCCGCTACATCCGGGAGCGTTGGCCCGACCTGCTCGGCGACCGCTTCGCCGGGCTGCTGGAACGCATCCTGCGCGCCAGCGACGTGCTGGTGGAGGAGCGCAAGGAAGGCGGCCTCGGCTTCGGGCCGCCGCCGGTGCTGGACGCCGCCTCGCTGGGCGGCGTCGGCGAGTACGAGCGGTACAGCGCCGACAGCTCGTGGATGCCGCGGGTGGTGCTGATGGCGAAGAGCAGCTACGTGTGGCTGCACCAGCTCGCCCGTGACTACGGGCGCAGCATCGCCCGGCTCGACCAGGTGCCCGACGAGGAGCTGGACCGGCTGGCCGCTTCCGGTTTCACGGGCTTGTGGCTGATCGGGCTGTGGGAGCGGAGCGCCGCGTCGCGCACCATCAAGCAGCTGCGGGGCGACACCGAGGCGGTCGCGTCGGCCTACGCCCTCTACGACTACCAGATCGCCGAGGACCTCGGCGGCGACGGCGCCTACGAGGATCTTCGCAACCGGGCCTGGCAGCGGGGCATCCGCCTCGCCAGCGACATGGTGCCCAACCACGTCGGCATCGACGGGCGCTGGGTGATCGAGCACCCCCACTGGTTCCTGTCGCTCGACCACCCGCCCTACCCGGCCTACTCGTACACCGGCCCCGACCTCAGCACGGACGGCCGGGTGACCGTGCAGATCGAGGACCACTACTGGGACGGCACCGACGCCGCCGTGGTGTTCAAGCGCTACGACCACGGCACCGGCGACACCCGCTACATCTATCACGGCAACGACGGCACCGCCATGCCCTGGAACGACACGGCCCAGCTCAACTACCTCGACCCCGAGGTGCGGGAGGGGGTCATCCAGACGATCCTCCACGTGGCCCGCAAGTTCCCGATCATCCGCTTCGACGCGGCGATGACGCTGGCGAAGCGTCACATCCGCCGCCTGTGGTTCCCGGCGCCCGGCGAGGGCGGCGCCATCCCCTCCCGCGCCCAGCACGGCATGACCGAGGCCGAGTTCGACGCCGCCCTGCCCGAGGAGTTCTGGCGGGAGGTGGTCGACCGGGTGGCCGCCGAGGTGCCCGACACGCTGCTGCTGGCCGAGGCGTTCTGGATGATGGAGGGCTACTTCGTCCGCACGCTCGGCATGCACCGGGTCTACAACAGCGCGTTCATGCACATGCTGGCGTCGGAGCGCAACGGCGAGTACCGACTGCTGGTGCGCAACGTGCTGGAGTTCGACCCCGAGATCCTCAAGCGGTTCGTCAACTTCATGAACAACCCCGACGAGGAGACCGCCGCCGCCCAGTTCGGCAAGGACGGCAAGTACTTCGGCGTCG
>JBFJZV010000112.1:0-11386 GCA_041621915.1 Acidimicrobiia bacterium
GCGCTACCCTCATGGGCATGAAGATCGGCGTCGCCGGCAAGGGCGGATCGGGCAAGACCACGATCTCCGGCACCCTGGCGCGGGCGCTGGCGGACGGTGGCCGCCGGCTCATCGCGATCGACGGCGACCTCAACCCCAACCTCGGCCCCACGCTGGGTGTGCCCAAGGAGGCGTTCGACGCCGGCATCCCACTCCCGCACTCGGTGCTCGAGCACCGCGAGGTCAACGGCGAGCAGGAGCTGGTGCTGAGCCGCCCCCTCGACGACATCCTCGCCGACTACGCCATCGCCGCCCCGAGCGGCATCAGCCTGCTGACGATGGGCCGGCCGGAGCAGGCGGGAGGCGGCTGAATGTGCGGTGCGAACGCCACCGTGCGTGGCCTGCTGAAGGAGATCCCCGCCGACTTCGGTGCCGTGGTGCTCGACCTGGAGGCCTCGCCGGAGCACCTGACCCGCGCCACCACCGAGCACGTCGAGCACATGCTCATCGTGGCAGAGCCGTACTTCAAGTCCCTGGAGACCGCCCGGCGCTACCACCACCTTGCAGTCGACCTCGGCATCCCGAGGGTCAGCATCGTCGCCAACAAGGTGCGTCCCGAGGACGGCGACGTGGTGGCCGAATACGCGTCGGGCCATGGGTTCGACCTGGCCGCCACGGTGCCCTACGAGCCCAGCTTCTCTGAGGCGGAGCGGCTGGGCGTCGCCCCCATCGATCACGCGCCCCGCAGCCCGGGCAGCGAGGCGATCAGGGCCCTCGCCGGCCGGCTCACCGAGGCGCCGGCATGAGCGCGCCGTACCAGCCGAAGAGCGAGGCGCTGCGTGCCCTCTACTGGCGGGAGGAGATCCTCCAGGTCATGTTCTGGATCAAGGGAGAGGGCTTCGGCGACGTCGTCGACGCCGACATGCTCGGCCGCTTCCTTGGGCTCGGGGCCGACGAGGGCCTCGCCCACGTCGGCCGGTTGATCGCCGACGGGTACCTCGAACGTGCCGGCGGCGGTTTCCGGTTGTCGGCGAAGGGCGAACAGGACGGCAAGCGCATCTTCGCCGACGAGTTCGCCGATCTCACGAAGCCGTCCCACGGGGAGTGCGGCGTCGACTGCTGGTGCCGTTCCTCCGACGAGGAGGCCGAGGCGTGCGCCGCCGAGCGGATCGCCGCCCACTCTTGACCTCCCGCCGCAGCATCGAGGACCTCTCGCCGGGCCTTCCCCGCAACTTCGTGCGGTCGTGCCTGCTGCTGCTCACCGCCGAGGAGCCCAGCCACGGCTACGACCTGCTGGACCGGCTCGCCTCGCTGGGGGTGGCCGGCGCCGACGCAGGCGGCCTCTACCGCACCCTGCGCTCGATGGAGCACGAAGGGTTGGTGGGGTCCCATTGGGAGACGTCGACGGCCGGGCCGGCCCGGCGCACCTACCAGCTCACCGAGGAAGGGCTCGACTGGCTCCACGCCTGGGCGGCGGCCCACCGCCAGTCGGTGCGGATCATGGAGCTGTTCCTCGAGCGATATGGGGAGCTGTCGCAGGAGCTGGATCCCGTCGACCGGTAGCCGGTCAGCCGCCCGTTTCGGTGACGGTCGACTTGGCGTAGGCGACCAGCGTGTCCGTGAGCTGAGCCACCCCGTGCGCCTCGGCGGCGTGCTCGGCGATCTTCTGCACCAGCTCCTCCTCGGTGTCGGCGGTGACGCCCTTGCGGCACACCACCCCCACCCGCTCGCAGCGGAACTCCAGCGCCATCACTCCACCTCCGTGGCGGCAGGCGCTTGCTTCGACGCCAGCAGGTCGGTCAGCGCCTTCTCCATCGCCAGCACGTCGGTCTTGATCTCCCCGACGATCTGGTTGACCGGCTCGGTCTGGTGGGCGATGGCCCGCAGCCCGAACGTGATCTTGCCGAGCGTGTCGATGACGTGCCGGAGGATCAGCGCGATGCGGATGAGGTACACGGCGAGCGCGGCGACGAGGATCCCCACCCCTATCAGCGTCACGATTGCGGCTACCGGCATCGCCCCTCCCCTACAGCAGCCGGTCGAGCGCCGCGCCGTAGCGCCCCACGCCGGCCAGCGTCTCGCCGATCATGCGCCTGGTGTCGGCCAGCGCCGGGATCGGGTCCAGGTTGCCGGTCACCAGCACGCCGTTCTCGAGGATGTCGTCGGCGTAGCGGCGGATCTCCACCGCAGGGCGGACCACGCTGTTGGCGAGGACCACCACCAGTGGGATCACGACCAGGAACAGCAGGGCGTTGCCCACCCACCACCAGATCATCCGACCACCTCCGTCAGCACGGCCGCCTCACTCTGTGCGCGGAACATATAGATGAGCTTACTCAACATATCGGCCACGGCCCCGGCCTCTGCGGCGGGGCGGGGACCGCTCCCCTCTGGGCGGTGCCGTACCAGCGCTTCGGTGAGCACGGCGAGCAGCGGATCGCCGGCGCACTGGCGCCGCAACTCGGCGACGGCGTCGCCCCCCGCCCGTTCGGTGGCCGCCAGGCCGGCGATCGCCGTGCGCAGCCCCAGTGAGACGCCGTGGTGGCCGGTAGCGCCGACCGCCTCGAGGAACGTGGCGCCGGCCTGCCGCAGCGCAGCGGCGTGCACCCCGGAAGCCGCCGACAGCTCCTCCACCACGACCGACGCCACCGGGTCGAAGCGGGGAACGGCCGCAGGCCGGCGCTCCCCCCTGATCGCCCGGCCCAGTCGCTCGTCCGACACCAGCATGCGTCGAGTGTATCCAACCGCGGTACGCTGAAGCCACGATGTGCCTCGGTACCACCGGCAGGATCGTCGAGATCATCGACCCCGCCCAGCACCTGGCGCGCGTCGAGATCGACGGTCGCACGAAGGATGTGTCCACTGCGATGCTCGCCGCGCAGGGCGAGAGCGTCACGGTCGGCGACTGGGTGCACCTTCACCTCGACTTCGTGCTCGAAAAGACCGACGAGGCACACGCGCTCGAGTCGCTGGAGTTCGCCCGGGCGCTGGAGCGCGGCGAGTTCCCGGAGCGTCCCGCTCCGTGACGCCCGCCGCCGACGGGCTGCTGCTGTTCGCCCGGTTCGCCTACCCGCCCAACGAGCGGGGCTACTGCGGCCCGCCCACCCACCGGGAGCTGCTGGAGTACGCCGACGCCCGGGTGAGCGACCCGGGCCTGCGCCAGCTCGAGGATGCCTTTCACGGGCCGCCCCCCTATCTGCGGGTGCTGGCCGCCGCCGCCGGCGTGGAGGACCCCTTCGACTACCGGGTGGTCGAGGCGTACTGGATCGGAAACGAGTTGCTCGACCGGGTCGACATGGCCGCGTTCGGCAACGAGCTGCAAGCCAAGGTGCGTCCTCGCGCCGGATCCGGATGGGGCGGCGTGGCCGAGGCGATCCCCGCCGGCGCCGCCGCCCATCACAGCTTCCACGTCTTCGGCGTCTACCCGTGGGTCGGGCTGCTCGACTCCGGGCGGGGCGAGCCGCTCGACATCCTCAACCGCTGCCGCATCCGCTGGGCGCAGGTGGTGTCGTGCCACGGCGACCAGGTGGTGGTGCGGTGCCGCCAGCTCAGCTGGGACGGGCGCCAACTCGGCCTCGGCGAGCCGGAACCGATCACGGTGACCCGCGCCATGGACGGGCTGCGCCTGGTCGACGAGCCCGAGCCGGGCGAGTGGGTGGCGCTGCACTGGGATTGGCTGTGCGACCGGCTCACCCGCCGCCAGGTCGCCAACCTACGCCGCTACACGATGCGCCAGCTCGAGGTGACCAACGACAAGGTGGCGCGCCCCGGCCCGGCAATGGTGCTCGGCTGAGGCGGTCACGGAATTCGTCAGCGGATGAGCAACTCGATCCAGGTCTGTGGTCCGACGACGCCATCCACGTCTACCCCCGCCTCTTCCTGGAATCGGCGGACCGCGCGCCGGGTATCGGCCCCGAACACGCCGTCGCCGCCAAAGGCGCCGAGCTCGAGCCCGTGGCGTTGAAGCTCGCCCTGGAGCGCCACGACCCACTCGCCGCGGTCGCCCGTTCGCAGCAGCGGCAGCTCACCTGCCCTCGCGTACGGGAGTTTGCTGCCACGGAGGTGGTGCAGGCGGGCGGCGGCGCCCACCGGCCGGGCGGGGAGGTCTGCGATCAGCGATGAGGGCGGCAACTTCCCTCCTCGCACGTCGGCGTAATGGAGGTGGCCCAGCCGGAAGAACGGAGGCCCATCGAGCAGGAGCGGGTGGATGGGCTTGCCCATGTGCTCGGCTCGCTCGATCTCGCGCTCTACCCACGTCGACTGCTCGGCCGCCGGAGTCATCACGACGAGCATCGCCTCGCAGGTGTCGATCTGCTCGCGGATGACCGCCGACCAGCGGGACCCGTAGTCGATGTCCGCGTCGATCCAGACTTCCACGCCCTGCAGCGTGAGATGGCGAGCGAGCCGGTCGACGTACCGCTGATCGTCCCGGCTGTAGCTGACGAAGACGTGCTCACCCACCCCGCCAGTATGGCGTAGGCCGGCGCTCAGCCGCCGATCGCCAGCAACTCCTCGACGCCCTCGCGGATCGTCGGCTCGTCGGTGATCCGGAACCACGGGCCGGCGAACAGCTTTGCGTCAGCCGAGATCAGGAACGCGGTGGGCTGGCCGCGGACGCCGTAGCTGTCCCACAGGTCCGGGGCGTAGCCCCATGCGACCCGGTCGAGGCCGAGCTGCTCGGCGACCTCCCGGGTGCTGCCGAGGTCGCTGCGGCCAGCGACGGCCACGAAGGTGACCTCCGGGAACTCCGCCGCCAGTCGTTCGAGGACGGGCAACTCCCGCCGGCAGTACGTTCACCACTCGGCCCAGAACGTCAGGTACACCGGGGTGGCGGCCTCGGAGAGGACGAACGTGCCGTCGCGGTTCTCCAGCGGCAGCGCGAAGTCGGGGGCGGGTGGCCCGTCGAATGCGGTGGTGGCCGCAGGAGCGGAGGTCGTGGCCGGTGGGGCGGACGTCGTGGCCGGCCGGTCGGCGGTGGTGGCCGGCGGGGTCTCCAGTGCGTCTTCGCCAGCCGGCTCCGGGACAACCGCTGCGTCCGACACGGTCGGCGAGGGCGCCGCCTCGGGCGCCGCGGTGTCGCCGCAGGCCGCTACCAGCATCAACAGGGCGAGCAGCAGGCGGGGAACCACTCCGGCAGCGTACCGGGCGACCCGGCCTACACCGGGCTGTTCACCGAACGTTCACCGCTCGTCTCAACCGCCGATGCCGAGGCCCTCGCCGTCGGTGACCTGGTCGGCAGGAGGCGCGACGATCTCGACCGGGGCGCCGTGGTCGAGGATGTCGAACCGCATCGTCATCCGCTCGAACCCGCCGCTCTCCGCAGCATCGCCCAACTGACTCCCGTCGAAGGTCATCTCGAATCGGTGCAGCAGGCCGTCGGGGTCGATCCACACGTCGACGGCGAACTCCTCGACGCCGAGCGGGCCGAGCTCCTCGAGTGCGGCGAGATCCTCCGGGTCGGCGGTGGCGGCCAGCTCCTCGACGTCGAAGATCAGCACGTAGCGGGTCGTGTCGAACCCGCGGATCGGGTCGGGGCCCGCCTCGCGCACATCGGCGCCCACCGAGTCGAACGCCCCCAGCACGTCCGCCGGGTTGCCCGGCGTGCCGGCGACGATGCCCGCGGTCGGGTCGGCCGAGCCGCTCGGGAACGAGACCCACTCGGTCGGCACGCCGAGGAACTCCGTGAAGAACGGGAAGCGCATGTAGGCGGTATCGCCGATCTGGCGGATCTCCATCTCCGCGAACAGGTCCTCGAAGCCGGGCGGGATCTCGTCGCCGGCCGCCGCCGCGAGCTCACCGAGGTCCATGACGAAGGTCGTCGCCGGGATCGTGTTGTCGAACGCCCCCGAGAACGTGAACGCCACGTCCGTGCCCGGCGGCGCACCCTCCAAGCCGATGATTTGGAACGAGCCCTCCATCCGGCCCGTCGGCACCTCGGCGCCGGCGGCGAGGGCCGCCTGGACGGCTGCGGCGGTGGCAGCATCGGCGGGCTGGCCGGCTGCCGAGGTGGTGGTCGACGGCACCGACGTCGTCGTGGGTGGCGCCGTGGTGGTCGTGGCCGGCCGCGCCGTGGTCGTCGTAGCGGGCGGCGCCGTGGTGGTCGGGGCCGGCTCGGTCGTCGCCGGTGATGGTGTGGTCGTGACCGGCGGGTCCGTGGTCGTGACGGCGCTATCGCCGCAGGCGGCCAGCGCCACGATGCTCGCCAACACCAGCGCGAGTAGTCGCATCACCCGCATCGCACCCTCCACTCCATCGCGTACCGGCGACTCTACGGCGAACGGGCGACTACCTGCCCGCCTGGCGGCTCAGCTCCACCGCCCTGTCGAGCACCGCCTGCGCCGCTCCCGAGTCGATGGCGTCGTTGGCGAGCGCCACCGCCTCGACGAAGCCGTCGGCTATCCCCGCGGCCACCAGCGCCGGGGCGGCGTTGATCACCGAGACGTCCCGGGGCGGGCCCGGCTCACCGGCCAGCACCGCCCTGGTGATCGAGACGTTGCAGTCGACGTCGCCGCCGAGCACCGCCTCGAGCGGGGCGCGGGCGACACCGAAGTCCTCCGGGGTGAACTCGGCGTGGGTGATCTCGCCATCCCGCAGGCGATAGATGTAGGAGGGGCCGGTCAGCGTCAGCTCGTCGAGCCCGTCCCCGCCGTGGTACACGAACGCGTACTCCGAGCCGAGGTTGCGCAGCACGTGGATCATCCGCTCGGCCATCTGCGGGTCGGACACTCCGAGCGCCTGGCGGGTGGCCTGCGCCGGGTTGCAGAGCGGCCCGAGGAAGTTGAAGACCGTCCGCACGCCCAGCTCGCTGCGCACCGGGCCGGCGTGGCGCATCGCCGGGTGGTACTTGCGGGCGAAGAAGAACCCGAACCCTGCCTCCCGCACCATGCGGACGCTCACCTCGGGTGGCATCTCCAGGTCGAAGCCCAGCGCCTCCAGCACGTCGGCGGACCCGGTCCGCGACGACGCGGCCCGGTTGCCGTGCTTGGCGACCTTGGCTCCCGCCCCGGCGGCGATGAAGGCCGCCGTCGTCGAGATGTTGAACGTCCCCGAGCCGTCGCCGCCGGTCCCGGCCGTGTCGACGACGGTCTCCCCCACGTCCACGGTGATCGCAGCATCGAGCATCGCCCGGGCCAGCCCGGTCATCTCCTCCGCCGTCTCCCCCTTGGCGCGCAGTGCCACGATGAACGCCGCCGTCTGCGCCGGTGTGGCCCGGCCGGCCATCACCTCGCCCATGGCCGCCTGCGCCTCGGCGACGTCGAGGTCCGCTCCGTCGATCAGCTTGGAGAGCACCGGCGCCCAGGCGAAGTCGGTCATGGCCGGGGACGGTAGCGGCCGCCAGGAGCCAGGCGCCTATCTGGAGACCAGACCGAGCCGGTCTTCGAAGTCGGCCGGCGACAGGTTGCCGACCGATTGCACGTAGAAGCGGCGGACCCCGGCTTCGGCGAGTGTGCCGAGCAGCTCCCGTGCCTGCTCGGCGGAGCCGTGCGGCGCCTCGCGGTCCCGCAGGCCCTGTTCGAGGTCGTCCGCCGACTGGTGGAGCAGGCCGGCGGTCTCGTCGAGCCGGCGGCGATACTCGGCGTCGTCGGCACCGACGATCAGCAGACCCGAGCTGCTGACGAGCAGCGCATCCGCGTCGCGCCCGGCCTCCGCGGCGGCGGTTCGGGCCACCTCGATCCTCCGGCGGAGCTCAGCGCGAGGCACCGGGTAGGCGTTGTACTCGTCGGCATACCGACCGGCCAGCGACGGGGTGCGCTGCGGGCCGGTCCCGCCGACCACCAGCTGCAGGCCTGCGCTCGGGGCCGGGCCGACGTCGACCGGTGCGAGCCGATAGTGCGTGCCCTCGTACCCCACCGGCCCAGCGGTGAACGCGGCCCTCAGGTAGCCGAGCGCCTCCTCCATGCGCTCCCAGCGCTCGCCGCTCGGCGGGAAGTCGAGACCGAAGACTTCGTGCTCCTGCTCGAACCAGCCCGTGCCGACCCCGAGCGTGAAACGGCCGCCGGACAGCTCGTCGATGGTGACCGCGGTCTTCGCCATGACCGCCGGGTGGCGGAACGTGATCGGCGATACCAGCGTGGCGAGCCGGATCCGCTCGGTCTCCCTGGCGAGCGCGGCGAGCATCGCCAGGTTGTCGTAGGCCGGCTGAGACGGGTCGCGGCGCGACGTCAGGTAGTGGTCCGGCATCGCGAAACAGGCGAGGCCGTGCTGGTCGGCCCAGCGGGCGACCTCCAGCGATTGGTCGAACGGCCCCCGGGTCTGGACGCCGAAGTCGATCAGGCCCTCAGTCCCACCACACGTCGCCGGCGACGACTCCCTGGCCTATGAGGTTCTTCTGGATCTGGCTCGTGCCCTCGACGATCGTGAGCTGGCGAGCGTCCCGGTAGTACAGCTCGGTGAGGTGGTCCTCCATGTAGCCCGCCGCACCGAGCAGCTGCACGGCCCAACCGGACGCCTTCACCGCCAGCTCGGTGGCGTAGTACTTGGCCATCGACAGGTAGGGGGCGTCCTCCTTGTCGTAGCGGCCCTCGTCCACCATCACCGCAGCCCGGTACGTGAGGAAGCGAGCCGCTTCGATCTCGGTGGCCAGCTCGGCGTACATCCAGCGCACGCCCTGGAAGTCGGCGATCGTCTGCCCGAACGCCTCCCGCTGCTTGTCGTAGCCGACTGCGTACATGAGCGCACCTTCGGCGAGCCCGATGCCGCGGGCGGCGACGATGGGCCGCATCGAGTTCAGCGCCAGCATCGCGGTGCGGAAGCCGGAGCCCTCCTCGCCGATCATGTTCTTCGCGGGCACCCACACGTCGTCGAACACGACCTCTGTGGTGGGGACGGCCTTGACGCCCATCTTGCGGTCGGGCGGGCCGACGGAGAGGCCGTCGGAGTCCCGCGGCACGATGAAGGCCGAGAAGCCGCGGTGGCCGGCGTCGGGGTCCGTCTTGGCGAACACCGTGTAGAAGTCGGCGACGGTGGCGCCGCTCATCCACGCCTTGCTCCCCTTGATGCGGTAGCCGTCGCCGTCCCGGGTGGCGCGCGTCTTCTGGCCGGCGACCCACGAGCCCGCCTCGGCCTCCGACAGGGCGAATGCGCCGCGGAGCTCGCCCTCGGCGACGCCGCGCACCCAGCGGTCGTTCTGCTCGTCGGAGCCGGAGATGATGATCGGGCCGGTGGGCAGCCGGGACAGCAGCAGCATCAGCGCTGACGACTGGCAGTACTTCGCCACCTCCTCGATGGCGAGCACCAACCCGAGCACCCCGGCGCCCGAGCCGCCATGCTCCTCAGGGATCGCCAGGCCCATCAGGCCCATCTCGGCGAAGAGCTGGAACAGCTCCTCCGGGTACTTCTCCTCGGCGTCGAGCTGGCGGGCGATCGGCTGCACCCGCTCCTGGGCCATGCGCCGGACGGTGAGCTGCAGCTCGCGCAGCTCGGACGAGAGTGTGAAATCCATACCGGCGAGTCTAGGAACCGGCGGGGGCCCGCAACGCTGCATGTGGTTGGCACCAGGCGGCGGCCGCGCCGCCGCCACGCCGAAGATCGAAGTCCGCCGGCAGCCGCCGCCGAGAGGGCCCAGCAACGCGACTACGCACCGCAACTCCCCCGGCCGACGCAGAACGGGGCTGGCACCAGGCGGCGGCCGCGCCGCCGCCACGCCGAAGATCGAAGTCCGGCGGCAGCCGCCGCCGAGAGGGCCCAGCAACGCGACTACGCACCGCAACTCCCCCGGCCGACGCAGAACGGGGTTGGCACCAGGCGGCGGCCGCGCCGCCGCCACGCCGAAGATGGAAGTCCGGCGGCAGCCGCCGCCGAGAGGGCCCAGCAACGCGACTACGCACCGCGACCGCCCGGGTCGGCGGCAATGTACAGAGCGAACTCAGGCGGAACGCCTGAGGAGCCTGCGCCGTTCGCGTTCGGTCGTGCCGCCCCATATGCCGTAGCGTTCCCGCGCCATGAGCGCATAGTCGAGGCATTCCTCGACCACCGGGCAGGTGGCGCAGATGCGCAGGGCGTGCCTGGCCTCGGCGTCGCTCGACGGGAAGAAGAGGTCGGAGTCCACCGTCCGGCACGCGGCGTACGCGGCCCACGGCCGCTCGTCCACGAGCAGCAGCTCGTTCCATGTGGCCCTTCCGGACATCCGGCACCTCCTCGCTCGAACATGCGTTCGTGGCCGGTTGATGTGCCCTTAAGACGTGCCGGCGTCCGTTTTGGTTCCCTCCCCCTCGGGCGAGCGTCGCGCGGGCCGGGCGGCAGACGCGAAAACCCCGCTACAATTCTGGGACCCGACACGCTCCTGGGGAGTTCACCGACGTGCTGTATTTCGCCTACACCGCGCTCGTTGCACCCGATCGGCTCGCAGACGCAGCCCCGGATGCCAAGTTCACGTTCGTGGCGCACCTGCCCGAATGGCGCCTGGTCTTCCCCTACGAGAACGGCCAGTGGAGCGGAGGCCTCCCGTCGGCGCAACCGGACCCGGGGAACACCGTGTGGGGCGTCGTGTTCGAGCTGTCGAAGTCACAGATGGCGGCCGTCAACGATCACGAGGCGTCGGAGGGCCGGGAGCCCACCAAGGTCGAGATCATGGACCGCAACGGTCGCCGGCACGAGGTCGTCACCCACTTGCACCCGGACGAGGCCAACGGTGAGGTTCGCCCCTCTGCGGAGTACCTCAAGCTGATGCTCGAAGGTGGCCGCCACTGGCAGCTACCCGCCGGCTGGCTGGCCGGCCTCCAGGAGCACCTGGAACGCGCCTGATCCCGGCCGCGGCGTGAGCCGCACCTCGTGGGGGGCGGTCGTGGTGGGCGCCGCTGCCGGCCTCGGCCTCACTGCGGCGCTGGCCATCCTGCTGTTTGCGGCCGGTGCGCGTACGGCGTCGACGGGCGGAGCTGCGACCTTCGTGTTCGCCCAGTTCGCAGGCCAGTTCGGGGCCGGGTATGTCGGGGGCCGGTTCGGCCGGCCGCTCGAAGCCCATCACGGCGCCCAGGCGGCGCTGGTCCTGTTCGCGATCACCACGGCGTTGAGCGTGGCGACCGGCGGTGGGGCCGGGCCGCTGACGCTGCTGCTCGGCGGCCTCGTCGCCCTCGTGATCGGCGCCGCCGGCGGCGTGCTGGCCGCCATGGTCGGGGAAGGAACGTCGCACCACTAGCGTTCCACGAGGAGCGAGCCCGCTAGACGGTCGCGGCGGCCGACAGGGCCGTCGAGGAAAGTCCGGACTCCACAGGGCAGGGTGCTGGGTAACGCCCAGGCGGGGCGACCCGACGGACAGTGCAACAGAGAGCAGACCGCCGATGGCCCTTCGGGGCACAGGCAAGGGTGAAACGGTGGTGTAAGAGACCACCAGCGCCCCGGGTGACCGGGGCGGCTCGGTAAACCCCACCCGGAGCAAGGCCGAGCAGGGACAGGGTGGCCCGCCCGTCAC
>JBFJZV010000113.1:0-11283 GCA_041621915.1 Acidimicrobiia bacterium
AGCCGGTCAGGTCGACGGTGACCGCCCGCCGCAGCCGGCGGGGGATCTTGACCCCATCGAGGCGGGCCTGCACCAGCGTCGCACCTCGCAGACCGGCGAGCGCCTCCGGCTCCACCCAGCCCGTGGCTGCGGCCGCCTCCGACCAGAGGGCCACGACGCAGCGGGCTGCGTCGAGCTCCCGCTCCGTCGCCTCCACCGCCTCGTCGCCGGCGAGCTGGTCCCAGTCCCACGCCACGGTCAGGTCGCGGCGTTCGAGGATCTCGGCGATGGTGCGAGCCGCAGCGCGGTTCTCGGGGGCGTAGCTGAGGAAGACGTCGCTCATGGCTGCCACGCTACGCCATTCGGGAGCGGGTCAGACCACCGTCCACTCGGTCTGGACGACGGTGCCGTCGTCGCCGTCGAAATGCACTTCAGGGTGAGCGGCCCAACCGGGACGTCTTCGAAGGCGAAACGGCCCAGCCGGTCGGCCCGAGGAGCTCGCGACGACCTCACCGTGCTGGTGGCCCGGGTCAGGTGACCGCCATGCCGCGCAGCCGCCGCAGCGCCTGCGAGATCAAGCGGGACACATGGGCCTGGGAGAGGCCCATCGCGGCGGCTACCTGCTTCTGGTTCAGCTCCCGGTAGAAGCGCAGGTAGATGATCTGGCGCTCGCGCTCCGGCAGCTCGGCGAGCGCCGGCGCCACCGTCATCCAGTCCTCCACGAACAGGAACCCGTCGTCGTGAACGGGGGCGGCGACCGGGGCCCCTCCGGTGGCGAGCTCCTCGATGGAGGCCGGTGACGAGAACCGGCTCGCCGTGTACGCCTCCAGCACCGCTTCCTCGGTGAGCTGCGCCTCGCCGGCGATCTCGGCGATGGTGGGGGAGCGCCCCAGCCGCTGCGACAACCGCTCGATGGCCTGCAACACCTCGGCCTGGCGGGCTCGCACCCGGCGGGGGGTGCGCACGGCGGCCGCCCGGTCGCGAAAGTGGTGCTTCAGCTCGCCCGCGATGATGGCGGTCGCGTAGGGCAGCAGCGACCGCCCCCGGGCCGGGTCGAAGTTGTCGATGGCCTTCACGAGCCCGACCATGGCGATCTGCACCAGGTCCTCCGAGGCCTCGCCGCGGCCGCGGAAGCGGCGGGCGAGGCGGTGGGCGAGCGGTTGGCACACCTGGACGAGCGCGTCCCTGGCGTCGGCGTCGGCCCGGCGCTGTAGCAGCTCCGCCACCTGCTGCTCGTCGATGTGGCCCGCCGGACCGCTCACGCCAGGGCTCCGTCGCCGATCCTGCCCTTGGTGAAGGAGATCGCCGGCGCCGCTCCGCCTGGGCCGAGACGGACTTCCGACGCCAGGCCCGTCAGCACCTTCCAGGCCAGCCCGTCGGTGAGGTCGTCGGGCGGCCATCCCGCTTGCGGGCTCTCGCACGACACCGCCACGGCGACTCGCGCCAGCCCGATCTCGGCTCGCACCTCCACTTCGGTGGCACCGAAGCCGATCAGCGCCAGCACGGCCTCCTCCGTGGCGATGGTGAGGTCGTCGAGGTCGTCGAGGGTGAGCGACGCACGGGCGCCTGCGGCCGCCGCCACGGTCCGCACCACGGCCAGCGCCGCTGCGTCGGCCGGCACCCAGAGGCGGATGACGCTCGGCGTCGGGCTCGTCGACCCGTTCGGTAAGCTCAACGCCGATCGCGCGGGACTGCCATGCGCACGAGGCTAGTGACCAGAGGAGACGCCGACGGTGGCGCCGACAAGGCTCGAAACCGAAGTGGTGGAACGCGGAGGCTGGACGATGGTCGTGCTCGACGGCGAGGTCGACATGGCGTCTGCGCCCCAGCTCGAGCACGTGCTGGGAGAGCAGCTCGCCGCCGGCGCCCAGCAGGTCATGGTCGACCTCCGGCAGGTGTCGTTCATGGACTCCACCGGCCTCACGGCGCTGTTCCGGGCCCACGAGGCGCTGGCCGCGGCGGGCAGCGCCATGGTGGTGGTGTGCGGGCCGGGGCCGGTGCGGCGGGTGCTGGATGTCAGCGGCGTCGGCGGGGTGGTGCCGATCTACTCCGACCCGGCCGAGAGCGCGGCGACGTGACCCGTCGATTCGCGCTCGAGGTGCCCGCCGACTCCGACTACCTCACGATGGCGCGGTTGTTCGTCGGCGCGGCCGCCGAGGAGCTGGGGTGCGGCGGCGACACGGCGGACGACCTGCGGCTGGCGGTCTCCGAAGCTGCCGGGGCGCTCATCGACGGCGGCGGGCCGATCACGGTCGCACTGTCGGCCGAGGACGCGGGCGCCGCCGTGGCGGTGCGGGGCCCGGGCCGGCCGGTCGGCGACGCCGGCGTCGGCAACCTGGTCCTCGGCCTCGAGCTCGCCGGCGCGCTGCTGGGTGGCGTCACCATCGACGAGAGCGAGTCGGGCACCGTCATCGGCTTCTCCGCTCCCGCCGACGCCGAGTGACGCCCCCGCCTCGAGTGCGGTTTGGGGTGATGATGTTTCCGACCGACACCGCGATCGCGCCCGCCGAGCTCGCTCGCGCCGTGGAGGAGCGCGGCTTCGAGTCGCTGTGGTTCCCCGAGCACAGCCACATCCCGGCCAGCCGCCGGACACCGTGGGGTGGCCGGGCCGGGGCGCCGCCCCTGCCCGAGGAGTACTGGCGCACCCTCGACCAGTTCGTGGCGCTGACGGCCGCCGCCGCGGTCACCACGCGGCTCCGGTTGGGCACCGGCATCACGCTGGTGGCGCAGCGCGACCCGATCTGGCTTGCAAAGCAGGTGGCATCGTTGGACTTGCTCTCCGGCGGCCGGCTCCTGTTCGGCGTCGGCTACGGCTGGAACAAGGAGGAGATGGCCCACCACGGAGTCCGGTACGGCGAGCGCCGCGCGGTCCTGCGGGAGAACGTGCTGGCGATGCAGGCGCTGTGGACGCAGGAGGAGGCCGAGTTCGCCGGCGAGCACGTCGTGTTCGAGCCGAGCTGGGCGTGGCCCAAGCCCTTCCAGCAGCCGCACCCGCCGGTGATCATGGGCGCCTCCCCCGGGCCGAAGACGTTCGGGCACGTCGTGGAGTTCTGCGACGGGTTCATGCCCATCCACGGCCGCGCCGATGTCGTGGCCGCGCTGCCGGCGCTGCGGCAGGCGGCCGAAGCGGCCGGGCGGGATCCCGCCACGATCGAGCTGGGGGTGTTCATGTCCCCCCGCCGGGCCGACGAAGTGGCTCGCCTCGCCGACGCCGGCTTCACCCGCTTCGTGCTGCGAGTGCCGGCAGCGCCTGCGGCCGAGGTGCTGCCCCTGCTCGACGAGCACGCGGCGCTCGCGGCCCGCTTCGCGTGAGCCGGGCTCAGCCCGGCCGGAGTCGGTCGGCGAACGACACCACCTCGGCCACCACCCGGTCCGGCGCCTCCAGCGGCAGCATGTGCCCGGCATCGATCTCGACGATCCGGGCATGCGGCAGGCCGCTCTCGAACCAGCGCAGGGCCTGGGGCGGCACCACCCGGTCGTGGCGGCCGGCGAGCACCAGCATCGGTGTCTCGAGCTCTGGGAGCAGGGGCCGGTAGTCGACCCCGACCAGCGCCCGGTTGGCGCGGCTCACCGTGACCGGGTCCGTCGCCGCCAGGATGCCCCTGGCCACTTCGATAGCGGCGCCGCTCGCCTGGGGGCCGAAGCCGACGCGGGCCAGCGCGGTGCCGTGCAGCGGCGATGCCAGCGCCCGGCCGGTGAGCGGACGGCCCGCCACTGCCGCGGCCGCATTCGCCAGCAATGCCGGGAGCCGGAAGGTCGCCGGGGTGGTCGCGACCAGCGCGGCGCCCGCCAGCCCGGAGCGCCACTCGGGATGCTGCGCCAGCAACGAAAGCACCGCCAGCCCTCCCATCGAATGGCCGACCACCAGCGCCCGGCCGGCGTCCACGGCGGCGAGCACCGCGGCCAGGTCGTGGCCGAGGTTGGCGGCGGCGAAGCCGCTGTCGCCGGCGGTGGACCGCCCGTGGCCACGCTGGTCGTACGCCACCACCCGGAAGCCTCGCTCGACGAGCGGGTCGTACACCAGGGGCCACACCGCCGTCGACAGCATCACGCCATGGGACAGCACGACGGTCGGTCCGCTCCCGGTTGCGACCACGTGGATCCGGGCGCCGTCGTGGCCATCCACCCATGACTCCTCACCCTGCGGTTGCCATCCGGCCGGCAGTTCCAGCTCGGCGGGCCGGCCCCGGATGCGGCCCACCGCCACCCGCTCGGCGACGTAGGCGGCCGCGAGCGCAGCCGCCAGACCGATCCCCACCTTGGCGGCGGTCCTCATGCCGGGGGTTCGGCTCGGCCCCGCCCGGGTAGGGGGCGGGGATGGACTGGTTGACGACCTCGTGGGCGACGCTCGGGATCCTCGCGCTGAAGGCGACGCTGGCCTACGCCGCCCTGGTGGTCTTCGTGCGCATCGCCGGGCTGCGGGCGTTCTCGAAGATGTCGAGCTTCGACTTCGCGGTGACGGTGGCATTCGGGTCGGTGCTGGCCGCCGCCGTGGTGTCGCGGGAACCGCCGTTGCTGCAGGTGGTCTTCGCGTTGGCGATGCTCCTTGGCCTCCAGGCGCTCGTGGCATGGGCCCGGGGGTGGGAAGCCGTGTCCAAGGTGGTCGACAACTCGCCGCTCCTGCTGATGGCCGGCAGTGAGGTGCTGGACGACAACCTGCGGACGGCGCAGGTCACCCGCCAGGACCTGGCCGAGAAGCTGCGGGAGGCGAACATCATCGACATGCGCCAGGTGCGGGCGGTGGTGATGGAGACCACCGGCGACATCGCCGTGCTCCACGCCGACCCGGACGGGCCGGCGCTGGACCCGGAGATCCTCGCCGGCGTGCGGGACGCCGACCGGGCGCTCTCCCAGGCGTAGCTCGCCGGTCATCGCCGCAGGGCTCGGAGCCTGCCCACCGCGTCGGAAAGCGTCCCCTCGTCCTTGCAGAACGCAAACCGGACCAGCTTCCTCCCGTCGGCAGGGTCGGGGTAGAACACGCTGGGCGGGATCGCTGCCACGCCGACCTCGGTGGTGAGGTGGCGGGCGAACGCGACGTCGTCGGGGAACCCGAACGGCGTGTGGTCGGCCAGCACGAAGTAGGTGCCCTGCGGCGGGTAGACGCCGAACCCGGCCGACTCCAGTCCGGCGACCAGCAGCTCGCGGCGGCCGCGGTAGGCGGCGAGCAACTCGGTGTAGTACTCCGGGGGCGCGGCGAGGGCAGCCGCGGCGGCGTGTTGCAGCGGGGTGGCGGTGGCGAAGGTGAGGAACTGGTGCGCCGCCCGCACCGCCGAGGTGAGCGGCGGCGGGGCGACCGCCCAGCCGATCTTCCAGCCCGTCAGCGAGAACGTCTTCCCCAGCGACGAGAGCGTCACGGTGCGCTCCCACATCCCGGGCAGCGCCGCCAGGGATCGGTGCTCCCCCTCGTACACCATGTGCTCGTAGACCTCGTCGGTGATCGCGACCGCGTCGAACTCCCCGCACAGCTCGGCGATCGCCCCGAGCTCCTCTGCGTCGAAGACCCGGCCGGTGGGGTTGTGGGGGGTGTTCACCAGGATCGCCCGGGTCCGCGGCCCGAACGCCGCCCGCAGCTCGCCAGGATCGAGGCGGAAGTCGGGCGGCCGCAGCGTCACGTACCGCGAGACGCCGCCCGCCAGCGCCACGTCGGGCGGGTAGGCGTCGTAGTAGGGGGCGATCAGCACCACCTCGTCGCCGGGCTCGACGAGGCCGAGGATCGTGGCCGCCAGCGCCTCGGTGCAGCCCGACGTGACCGTCACCTCGGCGGCGGGGTCGGCATCGATCCCGGTGGCGCCATGGAAGTGGGCCGCGATGGCCGCGGCGAGGGCGGGCACACCGGCGCTCGGCGCGTACTGGTTGTGGCCGGCGTCGATGGCGGCGTGGGCCGCCGCCGTCACGAAGCCGGGCCCGTCGAAATTGGGGAAGCCCTGGCCCAGGTTGATGGCGCCGTGCTCGGCGGCGAGCCGGGTCATCTCGGTGAAGATCGTCTGCCCGAACGGCGCCAGCCGCGAAGTGGTGGCCATGGGCGGGCAGGTTATCCGCCGCCCAGCGCCTCCCGCAGCCGGCGCCGGAACGTCGCGCCCGCGTCCTCCGGTCGCGGCGAGCCGGCACCGAGAGCGGCGAACGAGTCCACCACGCGCTCGGCGGCCTCCGGGCCGGCGGGGAGGACCGCCCCGACGTCGACCCGCCCCGGGAGCACCTCGACGGTGGTGGCCGGGTACACGAGGCCGGCGGTCGCGGCGCCGGCCAGGGCTCCTTCGACGACCTGCTTCCAGTTGGCAACGATGCGGGTTCGGCTGCGCCGCTCGAACGCCATCCCGTCCACGTCGACGCCGGCGGCAGCGAGGCGACCCGGCAGGCTGCCCAAGGCCGCAGCGAGGGGTGGCGACGCCGGGTCGGCGGCGGCGAACACGAGCGGCCCCCACGTGGCCACAGGAAGCTCGGGCAGGGCATGGGTGGCCGGATCGAACCCCGGCTTGCCCCGGCTGCTGGGCGCGTCCCGCAACACTCCGTCCAGCCCGTACACCCAGCCGTGGTAGGCGCAGGTCACGGCCGTGCCGGCGCGGGCCGGAGGGTTGATCGTCGCCCCCTGATGGCGGCACACGGCCAGCAGCGCCCGCAGCCGGCCCTGGTCGCGAGTCACGAGCACCGGGGTACCGGCGAGCTTGCCGGGGAACCACCCGGCCGACCGGGCCAGGTCGCCCGTGTGCCCGACGTACTGCCAGCCAGGCCGGAACACCCGTTCCAGCTCGGCGTCGAGGATCGCGGGGTCGGTGTACCAGGACCAGGGCAGGGCGGAGGCTGCGGCGGTCACCCGCCGCAGCCTATCTCCACCCTGCTGGCACGGCTCCTACGCGCCGAGCCGGATGGCCCGCTCGACCAGGCCGGCGAACTCGTCGACGTCGGGATCTTCGATCTCCCGAAGCAGCAGCTCCGCCTCCGCCTGGACGTCGTCCATCGCCAGTCCCCGCACCCAGCGGCTTCCTCGCAACACCTCGGCGTACGCCGCCACGGTGGTTGCCAGCCGGAAACGGGGGTCGGCAGAGTCGAAGCGGCTGGCCAGCACGGCCGGCGTGACCTCGCCCTCCAGCTCGTCGACCCGGCCCCGCTCGGCGTCCTCCCAGCGCAGCCGCACCACCGCGAACGTGTCGTCGCTGCGGTAGGCCTCCCGGGTCAGCTCCACTTCGTAGAGGGCGGTCACCGAGTGGCCGGCGTTGATCTCGCCGGCGTCCACCGAGTCGTCGCGGAAGTCGCGGTCGGCCACGTCGCGGTTCTCGAACCCGATCAGGCGGTACTCGAGAACCTTGTCCGGGTCGAACTCCACCTGCACCTTCACGTCGCGCGCCACGGTCTCGAGGCTGCTGGTGAGCTGCGTCCGGAACAGGCGGACGGCCTCGTCGAACGTGTCGACGTAGGCGTACCAGCCGTTGCCGCGATCGGCGAGCTGCTCCATGAGGACGTCGTTGTACGTGGAGATGCCCACGCCGATCGTGACGAGGTCGATGCCGCGCCGCGCCGCCTCACCGATCCGCTCCAGGATCGCCTCGGGGCTCGTGTCGCCGACGTTGGCGACGCCGTCGGACAGCAGCACCACCCGGTTGATCGCGTCGCGGGCGAACATCTCGTCGGCCAGCTCGTACCCCAGCTCCAGCCCGCCGGCGACGTTGGTGCTGCCGCCGGCCCGCAGGTCGTCGATCACGTCGAGCATGCGGTCGTGGTCGTCGCCAGGGACGGGCCGCAGCTCCAGGCGGGCGTCGGTGTTGTAGGACACGATCGCCACCCGGTCCAGCCCGTCCAGCTCACCGACCAGCACCCCCAGCGCGTCCTGGACGGTGCGCAGCTTGCCCTGGTCCTTCATCGAGCCGGAGACGTCGACCACGAACGTCAGGTTCAGGTCCTGGCGGCGCCGCTCCGGCACCTCCCGCGCCTTGACTCCGATGCGGAGGACGTCGGTGCGGTTCCCCCAGAACGGGGTCGGCCCACCGTCGGCGTAGACCGCGAACGTCCCGTCACTGGGCGGGGCGTAGCCGGCGTCGAAGTAGTTCACGTACTCCTCGACCCTGACCGCGTCGGGGTCGGGCAGGAAGCCCTCGTTCACCCACGCTCGCATCAGGGTGTAGGCGCCGGTGTCGACGTCTACCGCGAAGGTCGACAGCGGGTCGTCGGCCGGGTCGACGAACGGGTTGACCCCGTAGTCCTCGAACCGGGTGTCGCGCGGCTCCTCGAGCCGCTCCGGCCGGTCGGGCACGGTCGTCGCCGGCTGCGCAAAGGTTGCGTCCGGGGTCGCTTCGTCGACGTCGCCGGCGATCGGCGACGCCGCCGCCGTCTCGGGCGGGGCCTCGTTGCGGTCGGGTGCGGCCCGTTCGGGCGTCCGCGTGGCGATCGTGGTCGCCCCGTAGTCGCCGCTGTCACCGCAGGCTGCGGCGACCACCCCCAGGAGCACGAGCATGGCAATAGGGTTTCGGGTTCTTCGCATTCGTCCACCTCCCAGTTGGGGCGCCCCCGCAGGAGCACCGTGGCTGGGACGGCCGCCACCCAGCGCGAGGTTCCCCGGCGGGGCTATGGGAGAGGGTCGAGCTTCGTCATCACCAGGTGCACGCACGTGGTCGTGTCCGGCGTTACCTTCACGCGGTCGGCGATGCGGTGCCCCAGCACGCAGACGATGCCCGCCCGGTCCACCAGCAGCGGAACGCCGTCGCGGGCCGCCAGCGGCACCTTGCGGTCGGAGAGGAACTGCTTGAGTTTCTGCGCTCCGGGCGCGCCGAGGCCCTGGAAGCGATCGCCGCGCCGGCGGTTGCGTACCGCCAACGGCGGCTCCAGCCGGTCGGCGTCGAAGTACGCCTCGCCGGGCGGGGTGGCCGGGTCCGCGGGCGGCGGCACCAGCTCCAGCGCCACCTGCACACCGGCGCCGTCGACGACGGCCGTCCCCGGCAGCGGGATGGCGACCTCCCAGCGCGCCCAGCCCGGTGGCGGCGCCAGCGTCACCACGCTCCCGGATCGCCGCCCGACCACGCCGCCCGGCAGCGCGACCGGCGGTCCGGCCCCCTCCAGCAGCCGGGCGACGGCGGCGGCGTGCTCGAACGTCACACCGGCCGCGCCGCCGGCGGCCTCGGCGGCCAGCTCCCGCAGCAGGGCCAAGCGCAGGAACCGGGGGGCCGCCGTCACGGCGGCGGTGTCCACGTGCACGATCCCGGCATCCCGCCGCACAGCCGCCCGGTCGAGGGCGGCGACCTCGGCGGCGACCCAGTCCTCTGCCGCCCCCGCGATCTCGGCGAGCCGGTTGAGTGCCTCGACCACCTGCGGGTTGTAGTCCGCCGTGAGCCGGGGGAGCAGCTCGTAGCGTATGCGGTTGCGGGTGAAGGCCGGGTCGAGGTTGCTGGCGTCGACCCGGTAGGCGGCCCCGATCTCGGCCAGATAGTCGAGGGCTGCGGCCCGCCGCATCGTCAACAGCGGGCGCACGTACCGCCCGGCCACCGGCCGCATCCCGGCCAGGCCGCGCAACCCAGAGCCGCGCAGCACGCGGTGGAGCACGGTCTCGGCCTGGTCGTCGGCCGTGTGCCCCAGCGCGATCCAGCGGGCGCCTGCCGCGTCGGCGACCCCCTCGAGGAACGCCCGCCGGGCGCGGCGGGCAGCGTCCTCGGCGGCCTGTGGCAGCTCTGCCCGATCCACGACGCACGGCGCACCCAACTCGGCGGCGAGCCCGGCGACGAAGTCGGCATCGCCGTCGGCGGCGGCGCCGCGCAGGCCGTGGTTGAGGTGGGCGACGTGAAGCGTGACACCGGTGCCGTGCAGGGCGTGCAGCAGCGCGGTGGAGTCCGGCCCGCCGGAGGCGCCCACCACCACCGGCCCTTCGAGGCCGTGCTCGGCGACGAACGACGCCGCGGCGGCGGCGACGGGATGCATCCGTGCAGCGTACCGACCCGGGAGGGGCCGCTACAGCCGCCCCGCCTCGGTGATCCGCTGCAGGAACTGGCGCGTGCGGGCCTGCGCCGGCGCCGTGAACAGCTCGGCGGGCGGGGCCTGTTCGAGCACGACGCCGCCGTCGAGGAAGCACACGTGGTCGGCGACGTCGCGGGCGAAGCCCATCTCGTGCGTTGCGATGACCATGGTCATCCCGGCGTCCTTCAGGTCGCGGATCACGTTGAGCACCTCGGCGACCAGCTCCGGGTCGAGCGCCGACGTGACCTCGTCGAGCAGGATCAGCTCCGGGTCGCCGGCCAGCGCCCGGATGATCGCCACCCGCTGCTGCTGGCCCCCGGACAGCCGGTCGGGGTAGTCGTCGATCTTGTCGGCGAGACCGAAGCGCTCCAGCAGCTCGCGGGCCCGCGCCTCCGCCTTGGCCTTGGGCACCCCGTGCGCCTTGCGGGGACCGAGGGTGATGTTGTCGACCACCGACATGTGCGGGAACAGGTTGAACGCCTGGAACACGATCCCCATCTGCTGGCGCACCTCGTTGGCGTTCACTTCGGGGGCGGTGATGTCGCGCCCGTCGAGAAGGATCTCTCCGCCGTCGATCGGCACGAGCAGGTTGACGCACTTCAGCAGCGTGGACTTGCCGGAGCCCGACGAGCCGATCAGGCAGACCACCTCGTGGGGCGCCACGGACAGGTCGATGTCACGCAGCACCTCCTTGCCGTCGAAGGCCTTGCGCACCGCCCGCAGCTCCAGCTTGGGCGTCATCGCGCGGTCATATCGACATGGCCTGGCGCCGCCGCCGGTCCCGCTCGGTGTACCAGTCGGTGAAGCGGGCGACCGGGACGCTCACCAGCAGGAACAGCACCGCGGCGGCCACGTAGCCGGTGTAGTTGAACGTGCTCGCGTTGTAGATCTGCGCCTCCCGCACGCCCTCCCGCACCCCGAGCACGAACACCAGCGCCACGTCCTTCTGGAGGCTGACGAAGCCGTTGAGCAGGGCGGGGATCACATTGCGGATCGCCTGCGGGACGATCACGAACCGCAGCGCCTGCATCTGGGTGAGGCCCAGCGATCGCGCCGACATCCGCTGGCTCTCGTGCACCGACTCGATTCCGGCCCGGTACACCTCGGCCGTATAGGCGCTGTAGCTGATGACCAGCGCGGTGACGCCCCAGAACAGCGGCCCGTCGGGCACGCCCCGCAGCCGCAGCGCCGGCACGCCGAACCCCAGCAGCAGGATCAGCAGGATGATCGGCACGCCCCGTATCAGGTCGATGTAGGTGACGGCCAGCGCCCGGATCGGGAAGAACGCCGGGCCCCGCAGCGCCCGCACCATCGCCACGGCCAGCGCGAAGGCGAGGATCACCACCTCGGCGACGACGAACATCTGCA
>JBFJZV010000114.1:0-11244 GCA_041621915.1 Acidimicrobiia bacterium
CGAGCGGGATTGGGTCTACGAGCCGAGCCAGTTCGGCGCGGTCGGGGCCCCGACCCTGGTGCTGGCCGGCGCGGACAGCCCGCCCGCCCAGCGTGCGGCCACCCGGCAGGCGGCGGAGGCCATCCCTGGCGCCCGCATCCAAGTGCTCGACGGCCACGGCCACTTCGCCTTCCAGACCGAACCCGAGCTGGTCGCCGGCATCATCCGGGAGTTCCTCAGCTCCCCGTGATCCGGACTCCGTTGGAGGCGACCTCGCCGGACCACACGACGTAGTCCACGTCGCCGGCCGGCACCGTCACGGCAAAGGTCGCCACCCCGGCGATGTGGGTAAGCGGCGCCGCCGAGCCCGTCGCTCCCGCGGCGGTCACCCAGCGGAGCACCGGGTCGCCCGCCGGGGCCGTCGCCGCCAGCACCAGCATGGTGCCTGCCGGGGCGCCGGTCAGCAGGATCGGGTCGAGGTCGACGACCACTGCGTCGCCGCTTCCGTTCCGGAGACAGATGTTGCCGCCGTCGATCCCGCCGTCTGCAACGCGGGCGCTCGACGAGTAGCCGCAGCCCGCCGTGCATTCCACGTGGAACCAGTCGACCGGCGGCTCGTTGTTCTTGCCGTTGTCGACACCGCAGGCGAAGAACTGGGCAACGTCGATCTCGGGGCCGCCCTGGCCGAACGAGCCGGTGGCCGTGAACGCGAAGCTGGCGACGCCGTCGAGCACGACCCCGCCGCAGTCGACGCCGGCGCCGTTCGACGACGAGGTGATCGATCGGGCGTCGATCCGGGCGTCGAGGTCCTTGTCCCGCAGCTTGAGCTTGCCCTGGAGCCCGCCGTCGCGGTGCTTGACGTCGAAGCTGAAGTCGACCTTGTCGTGCTTGGCGCCCGTGCCCCGGTCCCACCACCCGGCGCCGTGGACCTCGCGCGCCCCGTCGGCACCGCCCGGCTCGGTGTCGCAGCCGTAGGTGACCAGGGGCCGGAACTCGACGTCGGGGAAGGCGGCGCCCTCCTCGACGTGGTACTCGCCGCAGTCGGCGAGGTCCCCGGTGGCGATCGCGCCGATCCGTTCGAACGTGGCGCGCATGAGCAGTGAGTCCGGGTCCCGCTCGGACGCGTGGCCGGCCAGCGGGCCCTCACCGCCCGCCACGTAGTCGGTCCAGCTCGTCCCGTCCGAGCCCTCCCCGGCCGACGTCAGCGTGTGGAACTCGAAGGGAACCCGGAGGGCGGCCGACATCTCGCGGCTCTGGTTGTAGGGCACGAGGCCGTCGGCCACCGCGTGCAGGTAGACGACCCGCTGCAGCCCGGCGGCCTCGATGGCGTCGGTCTGGAGCAGGTTGGTGCGCTCCGCGTAGGGGTCGTGGTTGGCGACCGGGTCGTAGGGGCCGCCCGTCTCCGCCTCGATCCAGTCGGCGGCCTCGCTGCCGGCCGCCTTGGCGGCGTGGTACGTCTCGAGCAGTGAGTGGACGCCCTCCGAGGTGACCCAGTAGTCGAACAGCCCGTGGTCGGCGGGGTCGAGATGCGAGACCGCGTAGCCGGAGATCGACACTCCCATGCTGACGCCGGCCAGGATCACGGTGTCGATGCCGCACGCGTCCCGGAACAGCTTGGCGGCGGCGACGAGGTCCTCGCCGCCCCTGCGCTCCGGCCAGTTCCTCGCCTCGGGGTGGTCGGGGTCGCCGCCCAGATGGCCGTCGAGGCGCTCCAGGCCCCGGTACTCCATCGCCACCGTCAGCGTGCCGTAGGCGGCGGTGAGGCCCTCGATGTGCGCCTGCCACGAGTCGACCGTGTGCCACGCGCCGTGCCCGATCACCACCAGCGCCGTTGGCGCTTCGTCCGGCGCGGCGAAGATCCCGAAGGCCCGCTCGCCGTCGACCTCGGTGACGAACTCCCGGTACGCCGGGTCGCCGTCGACGCAGTGGACGTCGTCGACCTTGGCGACGCCGACGGCCGGGTCGTGGCCGGGCGGGTGGTGGGCCAGCGCCGGCGGCGCCGCCACCAGGAGCGCGGTCAGGCTGAGGGCGAGCAGGATCGGGCGCATGGTTACTACGTGCCCATCCGGACGTGGTTCATGCGGGAAACCTTCGTTACGGTTGGCGCTGGGAGGAGGTGTGGCTGGATGACTGCTCAGTCGTTGCCGAAGCTGATCGCCGCCATTGGGGGGTTCACGTTCCTCGCGTTCGGGGGGTGGGCGTTGGCCGACCCGTCCGGGTTCTTCGACACCGTCGCGGTGTTCGAGCCGTACAACGCCCACTTCGTCCGGGACATCGGTGCCTTCCAGGTGGGGCTCGGCGCGACCCTGCTCCTGGCCGCGTTCGTGACGTCCGATGCGCTGGTCGCAACCCTCATCGGCGTGGGCGCCGGTGCGGTGCTGCACGTCGTGTCCCACGTCGTGAGCCTCGACGACGGTGGCGCCCCCGAGGTAGACGTCCCGTTCCTATCGGTGCTCGGGGCGGTGCTTCTCGTCGCCGGGGCGGTGCGCTGGGCCCGTATCAGGCAGGCCCCAGCCGCATCCGGGGAGGCTGGCCGCCGATGACGCGCCCGCAGGTCCTGTCGCTCTCGTGGACCGCCCGGCACCCTGAGCCGTCCGCATGGCTGGCGGCGGGGACCGGACTGGTGGTGCTGCTCGGGTCGATCTGGTGGCTCGCCCTGTCCTTCGGCAACCTCGATCCCTGCGGCGCAGCCGGTGAGCTCTCGTCGGTGTGCGCCGCGCCGCCTGCCGCCGTGCGAGCCGGTCAGCTCGCGATCGCCGTGCCCAGCGCCATTGCCGGCGTGGTGGCCGGGGCGCTGGCGGTCCTCGCCGCTCGCCGGCGCCGCCGAGTCCGCTGGCAGCTCCCTGCCCTCACCGTGTTCGGCGTGCTGCTGCTGGCTTGGGTGGTGGCCTTCGACCTCGGGATCCTGAGCGTCGGCGGCTGAGGGTCACTCCGGCTCTTCGACGGTGACGGTGAGGAGCTCGGTGTCGGGCGTCACCCGGCGTACCCTACGGCCGCAGCGGGGTGTGGTGGAACCCGGCTCTGCGTTAGACGCCGACCGGCATCGGTTCGACCGTGACGTTCCACGGGGTCAGTGTCCCTCCGCAGTGGGAGCACGCCGGCTGGACGTCGATCGCCTCGCCGCACTCGTGGTGGGTGACGGTCACCAGCGGGGCGCCCTCGCTCTCCCAGCGGTCGCCCCAGTGGGCCATCGCCAGCAGCACGCGGAACAGGTCGCGCCCCTTCTCAGTGAGCCGGTACTCGGAGCGGGGCGGACGCTCCTCGTACTGCTCCCTCCGCAGCACCTCGCGGTCGACCAGCTTGGAGAGCCGGTCGGCGAGCACGTTGCGCGCGATGCCCAGGTTGCGCTGGAAGTCGTCGAAGCGGCGGATGCCGTAGAACGCGTCGCGCAAGATCAGCATCGTCCAGCGCTCGCCCACCACGTCGAGCGTGCGGGCGATCGAGCAGTCCATCTCGGAGAAGGAAGGGCGGGCCATGCCGCGATCCTACAAGAGGTCGGTTGCAATTTGCAACGCACTGCGATAGAGTCCGTTGTGAAATGCAACCCACACGACGGAGGGCTGCGGTCATGAGGGACTTCAAGGTGCTCCGGCAGCGGCACATCACCCGGCGTTTCAAGCGGATCGTCGAGCGGCAGGCTCCGGATCAGTTCCGTATCGACGTGAGCGAGCTCGAGCTGCTGCTGGACCTCGATCCGGGCGCCGCTCACCGCGCGCTGGCAGGCTGAGGCGTGCAGCGCAGCGACGTGCCGTTGCCGAGCGAGGGGATCGTCACCACCCACTTCGTGGTGGCGGCCGACAAGGAGCGGACCGCCCGGTTCTATGCCGACGTGCTCGGCGGGGAGGTCGTGTTCGCCCACGAGCAGGCGCCGACGTTCGTCAAGCTCGCCAACACCTGGGTCATCGTCAACACCGGCGGCGGCCCGACGCCCGACAAGCCGAGCGTCACGCTCGAGGCGCCGCCCGACCCGGACCGCGCCAGCGCCTTCATGAACATCCGGGTGGCCGACATCCACCAGATCTACGACGAGTGGACCGCTCGCGGCGCCGATTTCATCACGCCGCCGCAAGACAACGGCGGCTACGAGCTGCGGTGCTACGTGCGCGACCCGGACGGGCGCATCATCGAGGTGGGCCAGGCCACCGGGATGGTCGAGTTCTTCGGCATCGAGGATTGACGCGGCGGTAGATTCCGCGGCGTGCCGGACGTAGCCAACGCCTTCCTCGTCCAGGCCCTGATCGGCGTCACCCTGCCGGTGGGGGCGGTGGTCGCCCGCTACTGGCGGGGGCCGTGGCCGGTGATCGGGATGATGACCGCGTTCGGCGCCGGTGCGCTGATCTCCGGCGTGGCGGTCGACCTGGTCGCCGAGGCATTGGAGCACGGCACCTTCGTGGTGCTCGGCGCCGGGGCGGTGGTGGGCGGGCTGGCCTTCACCGTGCTGAACATGGTGGTCAACGCTCGCGGCGGGTTCCTCCGCAAGGCGTCGACCACGATCACGTACCTGAAGGCACGCCAGCTCCGGCGCCGCTGGAACAAGCTGCGCGGCCTCGACCGGGTGGCATGGTTCCACGACCTGCCGCAGGACGAGCTGGACGTCATCGCCGGGCTGCTGGTCGAGGCGGAGTACGACCGGGGCGCCCACGTGCACCGGGCTGGAGACCGCAGCGAGCACCTCACCATCGTCGCCTCCGGCCGGGTTGAGCTGCTGTCGCCCAGCGGCGCCCGGGAGACGATCGCAGCCGACGCCTTCGGGGCCGGCGCCTTCCTCACCGGGGCGCCGCACTCCACGACCGCGGTCCCGCTCGAGCACGTCAAGGTGTTCCGGCTGCCCCGCACGTCGCTCTTCGACCGGATCGAGTACCTGCCGGAGCTGCGGCGGCGCCTGCAGGACGCTCTCGCCGCCCCGGAGACCGCCGCCTACCTGCGGGGACGCCACGGGCTGGCCGACGACGCCGTGGAAACCTGGCTGGACGCCATCCGCACCGGGGGGCTGGGCAGGCGAGCCGTCGACGCCGGCGGGCCGACCGTCGACCGGCTGGCGGAGCTGCTGAGCCGGCAGGCGTGGACCGAGGGCATCGCCGACGACGACCTCGACGCGCTCGCCGAGCGGCTGTACCTGGTGAGCTACGCCGACGGCGAGGTGCTGTACCAGCGGGGCGACCGGGGCGACCGCCAGTTCATCGTCGAGACCGGCGAGGTGCTGGTCGTGCCCCCCGCCGACCCGCACATGGCCCGCCGGGTGGGCCCGGGCGGGGCGTTCGGCGGCCTGGCGTTCGCCACCGGCGTCACCCGGATGGGGACCGCCATCGCCGCGGGCCCGGCCCAGGTGTGGGTGATGCGGCGCCACGACCTCGACCTGCTGCTCGAGCAACGGCCGGCGCTGCGGCAGGCCTGGGCCCGCCACGTCACGTCCGACGCCACGCTCGACTACCTGCGGTCCGCCCACGGCTTCGAGGAGCAACGCGCCGCCGAGGTGGTGGACGTGGCTCACCGGGCGACGCTGGCGGGGCGAACGGCGCCGGAGATCTCGCTGGCGGCGGCCGCCACCCACGGGGCGGCGATCGCGATCTGGCTGGGGATCCTGCTCGACGGCATCCCCGAGTCGTTCGTGGTGGGGTCGAGCATCTCCCAGGGGATCCCGGTGGCGCTCGTCGCCGGGATGGTGCTGTCGAACTTCCCCGAGGCCCTGGCGTCGTCTCGCGGCATGGCCGACCAGGGGATGGCATGGCGGACGATCTACGCCATGTGGGGGAGCCTGGTGCTCGTCACGGCGCTGGTCAGCGCTATCGGGGAGGTGACGTTCGCCGGCGCCGGGGAGGACGCGCTCGCGTTCGTGGAGGGGATCGCCGGCGGGGCGATCATCACGGTCGCCACCGAGACGATGTTCCCCGAGGCGTTCGAGCGCAGCGGCGCCCTGACCGGCCTGGCGGCGCTGGCCGGCTTCCTCGTGGCCGCCTGGCTCGGTGTGGTGCTGGGCTGACCCGTGGTCGACGTCGTGGTGCTCGCTGCCGACGGGGACGCCGAGGCGGCGGTCGCGCTGGCGCTGACACTGGAGCAGCGGGGCTGGACCGTGGTGCTGGGGGAGAGCGGCCTGCCCGGGGCCGGGTGCGCGGTGGCCCTGTGGTCGCGCGCCTCCCGGTACGACTTCAGGTTCGGCCAGGCGGCGTCCGCGGCGCAGCGGGCCGGCAAGCTGCTGGGCGTGACGCTCGACGGCACCACACCGCCGTACGGCTACCCGCCGCCGGAGGGCACGGTGGGCGAGGCGGCGGAGGTGGTCAGCGCAGCGCTGCGGCTGGGACCCGCCGCGTACCACCTGCCGGTCCGGCGGCGCCTGCTCGGCGAGGCGTGGGTGCGGCTGCACTGGTTGCGGCGCGATCGGGTCGGGCGCCTCTGGTCGGCGTTCGAGCAGCTCCGCCGCCGCCGGGCGGCGCCATCGACCCGGCGTCGGGAGTCGTGGTGGCGGCGGCTGGTGCGCCGGTGACGGCGGCGTCCGGGGCGGGCGCTTGGGAGGCTGTACTACGGGGCACGTAGACGCCGGACGACCGAGGAGGACCGAGGATGACCTGCGGCCATGAACCATGCACTTGCGAGGTTGCGCGGCAAGGCGACCACTGCGGCCCGACCTGCCGGCTCGGGATCGGCACCGGCGACGAGCCCTGCAAATGCGGCCACGCCGGCTGCTCCGCCACCGAGGGAGAGGGCGAACCGGCGGTCTGACCGGCCGGCTTCCGGTTGGGCCGGCCCGCCCGGTAGCTTGCCGCCCGTGACCGACCATCCCGGCCGCTTCCTGCCCATCCTGCTCGGCCTCGCACTGGTGCTCGCTTCCTGCGGCGACGCCGGCGATGCCGGCGGCACCGTCCGGGTGTACACGTCGGTGACGCAGGACACGGTCGACGCAGTTGTCGCCGGTTTCGAGGCCGCCAACCCCGACGCGACGGTCGAGGTGTTCCGGGCCCCGACCGGGGAGCTGACCGCCCGCATCGCCGCCGAGCTGCGGGACGGCGACCTGGGCGCCGACGTGCTGTGGCTCACCGACCCGCTGTCGATCCAGCAGTACGCCGCCGACGGCCTGCTGCTCGAGTGGGAGCCAGGCGACGTCGACGCGGTGCCCGCCGAGTTCCGCAACGGCAGCTTCTTCGGCACCCGCATCCTCAACATGGTCATCGTCGCCGGCACCGGCGTCGTCCCCCCGCCGGCCGACTGGGGCGACTTGGCCGGAGTCGACGGCCCGGTGGCGGTCCCCGACCCGGGCTTCGCCGGCTCCGCCTTCGGGGCGCTCGCCTACTTCGCGCTCACCGACGGTTTCGGCCTGCCCTACTACGAGGCGCTGGCCGGCGCAGGCGCGGTACAGGTGCGGTCTCCCGGCGACGTCGTGACCGGCGTCGCCGAAGGCCAGTACGGTGCAGGCATGACCCTCGACCGGACGGCCCGCGACGCGGTGGCCGACGGCTCGCCGCTGACGCTGGTGTGGCCGGAGTCGGGCGCGATAGCCATCTACAGCCCCATCGCGGTGGTGGAAGGCGGGGACACCGGGCTCGGCAAGGCGTTCGTCGACCACGTGCTCGGCGCCGAAGCGCAGCAGGCGATCGCCGCCACCGGCTGGCAGCCGATCCGCCCCGACGTCGAGTGGCCCCACGGCGGCGAGCAGGTGAGCCTCGACTGGGCCGAGGCGTTCGACCGCCAGGAGGAGCTGCTCGCGAGCTATCGCGAGATCTTTGGCGGCTGAGCCCCGCCTGCGCGCTTCCCGGCCCACTGCGTGGTGGGCGGCGGGCGCGGTCGTGGGCGCGGCGATCGCCGTGCTGCTGGCCGTGCCGCTCGCCGAGCTGGTGCGGGTGGCCGTCGAGGAGCTGGGGGAGGTGGCGGTCCCCGGGGCGCCGCTGGTCAACACGTTGTGGTCCGGCGCCGCGGTCGCGCTGGCGGCCGTAGCGGCCGGCACCGCCGCCGCGTTCGTCACCGAGCGGATGGCGGTGCTGGGCCGCACGTGGCTGCGGGTCGGGGTGCTGCTGCCGATCCTCGTGCCGGGCTTCGTGGCGGCACTGAGCTGGGCCAGGGCCTACGGGCCTGGCGGGCTCACCGACGACGTGTTCGGGGTGACGTTCCCCGGCCTCTTCGGGCCCGCCGGGGTGGTGGCGGTGATTGCCGTCAACGCGATGCCGGTGGCCTACGTGATCGTCGCCGCCGCCCTGCGGGCCCGCTCGGAGCCCGACCTGGAGCGGGCCGCCCGCGTGCACGGCGCCGGCCGGCGGGCCGCGTTCGCCACCGTCACCGCCCCGCTGCTGGCGCCGGCGCTGGCCGGCGCGGCGGCCGTCACGTTCATCGCCGGGATCAACGCCTTCGGCGTGCCGGCGATCCTCGGTACCCCGGCGGGCTTCACCACCGTCACGACCCGCATCTACCAGGACCTCGCGCTGTCGGCCCGGCCCGAGTCGTTCAGTCGGGCGATCCTGCTGGCGCTGGTGCTGGTGGGCGTCGCCCTGGTGTTCGTGGCGTTGGCCGACCGGGCGCTGCGCGGCGTCGGGCCGGTCACCCGCACGGCCGCCCCGGCGGGGCCGGTGGCGTCGCGACGCCGGCCTGGGCTGGCGGCTGCCGCGGCGGTCTGGGCCGTGATTGCGGCGCTGACCCTGTTCCCGCTCGCGGCCCTGGTGCTCACTGCGCTCACCCGCGGCGTCGGGCTGGCACCGGTGCCCGGCAATTGGACACTGGGCAACTTCGCCGAGGCGTGGGACGGGCGGTTCGTCGGCGCGCTCGGGCGCAGCCTGCTGCTGGCGGTGGTGGCGGCGACCCTCGCCGTGGCGCTGGGGACGGTCGTGGCGTCGCTGGCCGGACGCCGGGGCGGGCGCGTCGCCGGGTCGGTGGTGCTCCTGGGGTTCGCGATCCCGGGCTCGACGCTGGCGGTGGCGGTGCTGCTCGCCTACGGGAGCGCGCTGCGGGACACGCTCCTCCTGATCCTGGTCGCGTACCTGGCGAAGCTGTGGGGGGTCGGGCACCGGGCCGTGGCCGGCGCCGCCGCCGGGCTGCCGCCCGACCGCGTCCGAGCGGCCCGCGCCGGCGGCGCGTCGGCGTTCACGGCGGTGCGGACGGTGGTGATGCCGCAGGTGAGGCCGGCGCTGGCCGCCGGGTGGGCGCTGGTGTTCCTATTCGCGTTCCACGAGCTGACCATGTCGAGCCTCCTGTACGGGCCCGGCACCGACACGCTGGCGGTGGTCGTCCTCAACCTGCAGCAGCTCGGCGACGTCCCGGTGTCGGCGGCGCTGGCGACCCTGCTGACGGTCCCGCCGCTGCTCCTCGCCGGCGCGGTGGGGCTGGCGGTTGGCCGCCGGGAGGCAGAGACGTGACTGCCGCGGTCGAATGCGCGGGCGTCACCGTCGACTATGGCGCCACTCGCGCCGTCGACGGCGTCGACATCCGGCTCGAGGCCGGCGAGACGCTCGCGCTGCTGGGCCCGTCAGGCTCGGGGAAGACGACCCTGGTGTACGCGATCGCCGGGTTCGTGCCGCTCGCCGGCGGCGAGATCGCCATCCAGGGGCGCACCGTGGCCTCCCTTGGGCGAACCGTCCCGCCCGAGAACCGCAAGGTGGGGATGGTGTTCCAGAACTACGCGCTGTGGCCCCACCTCAATGCGCTCGACACGGTCGCCTACCCGCTGCGGCGCCAGGGCCTGTCACGGGCGGACGCGCGCTCACGGGCTGCGGAGCTGCTGGAGCGCCTCGGCATGGCCGACCTGGCCCACCGCCGGCCGGCGGAGCTGTCGGGCGGGCAGCAGCAGCGGGTGGGGCTGGCGCGGGCGCTGGCCCGCGACGCGGCGGTGTACCTGTTCGACGAGCCCACCGCCCATCTCGACGGCGCGGTCCGGGCGGCCGTGCAGGAGGAGATCGCCCGGGCGCGGCGCGACGCAGGCGCCGCCGCGATCTACGCGTCGCACGACGCCGAGGAGGCGCTGGCGCTGGCCGACCGGGTGGCGCTGCTGCGGGAGGGGCGCCTGGTGCAGGTCGGCACGCCCCGAGAGGTGTACGAGGAGCCCGTCGACGTCTGGGCCGCCCGCCTCACCGGGCCTGCTGCGGTACTGGACCGCGACGGCACCCCGATGATGGTGCGCCCGGAGTGGGTGCGCCTCGGTGGGCCGATCCCCGGAGAGGTGGTGGAGGTGTGGTACCGCGGTCCGCACACCGACTACCGAGTCGAGACCCGTGCCGGCCCGGTGCTGGCCCGCACCCCCGGCCCTCCGGCGGCGACGCCCGGCGACCGGCCGGGGATGACGATCGAGCGGAGCTGGGAGCTGCCCGCCTCACCCTCGACGACGTAGCGTCACCGCAATGTCGCGGGTAGTATTCGCGCTCAATCTGGCGGGGGAGCCATTGGCCACTGTTCTGACGATCATCGTTGTCGCCAACGGGGTGATCTTCGCCACGCTGGCGGTCTGGGCCGCGAGGACCGCGGTGCGCGACCCGTCGCCGCGCCTGCGGACCGTGTCGTGGGTGCTCGCCGCCGTGGCCCTCGCGTTCGTGCTCGGCGCGGTCTCTCGCCTGGCGGCGCTGGCGGTGCGGCAGGGCTGGCTGCCGGGCACCGTCGGTGACTTCCTCGTGTCGGAGTGGCTGCTGCTGCAGGCCCTCGCCGCCACGGCGCTGGGCGTCACCGGCCTCGTGGTGGCCCGGCGGGTCGCCGAGCCGATCCGGGCCGCCGACCGCATCGTCGCCGCCCTCGCCGACCGGGTGCCGAAGGACACGAACATCGCCGACCTCAAGCTCACCGCCCGCGAGCTCGACGTCATCGCCGTCATCGCAGCGGGGAAGCTCTCCGACAAGGACATCGGCGAGGAGCTGTTCATCTCGCCGGCCACGGCCGGCACGCACGTGAAGAACATCATGCGCAAGGCGGCGGTCAGCAGCCGCCGCGAATTGGCACTGCTGACCATCGCCCCTTCCAAAGGGCCTACCGGGACCCGGTAGACGCCGAATCACCTCACCCGGTAGGCGGTTTACCCCTCCGTCGGTATCGACAGGTGTGCGCAACGGCCGTATCACTGCACCCGTCGGAGGGCCCCGGGGGACCGAGCTGCTGCTCGGTGGGGAGTGACTCCGGGTCATGTCGGAAGAGGGCCCCGACGGTTTCTCCGGTGGGGGCAAGCAGGAAAGGAAACCATCCATGCATCGCATCCTCGAGGGTGTGATCGGGCGCTGGAGCACCCGGCGCCGCACGGCGTACTCAGGGTTGATCCTGGGCATCGCCTTGGCAGTGGCCACCGCGGGGATCGCCGTGGCCGACAAC
>JBFJZV010000115.1:0-11243 GCA_041621915.1 Acidimicrobiia bacterium
GCTGGCAGCCTGGAGGCGCGCCGTCACGGTGCCCGTCGTTGGCTCGCCGCCCAGCAGCTCGACGAGCTGGCTCCGGGGGGTGCTGGCGGGCTCGAGGTCGAGGAACAGCCACTCGCCTTCGCCGAACCGGGACGCGTCGCGCAGCCGCGGCAGCAGCCCGGCCCGGACGAGCGACGACTTGCCCGTCCCCGATGGCCCCATGACCACGAGGAGAGGATGCTGGTAGAGCAACGTGGCCGCGGCCTCGATCTCCCGCTCCCTGCCGTAGAAGTGCTCCGGCCCGGTGTACGGACCGAGCCCGGGGTAGGGGCAGGGCGGGCGCTCCTCGGGCGCAGGCGGCTCCGCCCCGAGCGCCGCGATGAGCTGCCCGATCGCGGCCTCCTGCCGGTCCGGCGGGAACGCCTCGATCGGCTTGAGCATCCGGAGCCGCAGGCGCAGCCCGTCGGTGGGGTGCAGCACGAACGGGATCACCGGCCAGACCCCCAGCTCGCGGCCATAGGTGGCGGCCAGCAGCTCCAGGTCGCTCTCCTGCTGCTGGAGGACGTACGCCGGGCTGATCACCAGCACCACCCGCCCACCGAGGTCCACGACGATCCGCTCGTATTCGTCGAGCACGGCGGCGCCCGGTTGCAGGTCGTCGGCGGAGAGCGGCTCGATGCCGGAGGACCGGAGCGCCGGAAAGAGGACGCCTTGCACCCAATCCCGGTCGTCGGGATGGAAGGACGCGAAAACGGTGCGACGCGACCCACCCATGGGGACCCCGCTGCGCCAGGTTGGCGTAGCGCAGATATTACCAACGCGGCGCCGGGCCGTCACGGGTTTTGACGGCATAATCGCCGGGTGACGTACCCGGCCGACACCGCCCCGATCCGTGCCGACGAGCGCTTCGACGAGGACCGGGTCGCCACGTACCTGCGCCGCCACGTTGCCGAGATCGGCGACGCGCCGATCGCTTTCGCCCAGTTCCCTGGGGGCAAGGCCAACCTCACCTACCTCGCCACCGCCGGCGACCTGGAGCTGGTGTTGCGCCGCCCGCCCCATGGCCCCGTGGCGCCGGGCAGCCACGACATGGCCCGCGAGCACCGGGTGCTGTCGGTGCTGTGGCAGGCCTACCGCCGGGCGCCGCGGGCGTATCACTATTGCGACGACCCCGACGTGATGGGCAAGGAGTTCTTCGTGATGGAGCGGCGTCACGGTGTCGTGATCCGGGAGGACTGGCCACCCGGCTTCCCCGATGACGACGGGGTGAAGCGGCGGCTCGCCGAGGACCTAGTCGACGCCCTCGCCGAGCTGCACCTCGTCGACTACGAGTCCATCGGGCTCGCGGGGCTGGGCCGGCCGGAGGGCTTCGTCGAGCGCCAGGTGGCGGGCTGGGCGAAGCGCTGGCAGCTCGCCAAGACCGACGAGGTGGCTGCGATGGACGAGCTGGCGGCGGTCCTCGGCGGATCGGTGCCGCAGCCGCAAGCGGCCACGCTGCTCCACAACGACTTCAAGCTCGACAACACGATGGTCGACTTCGCCGGGACCGTCGTGGCCGTGCTCGACTGGGACATGGCCACCACCGGGGACCCGCTGGTCGACCTCGGCACTGCTCTCGCGTACTGGGCCGACCCCAGCGACCCCACGTACCTGATCTTCGGCGAGGGTGCGGTCACGCTGGCGCCTTGGCTGCCACGTGACGAGGTGGCCGCCCGCTACGCCGCCGCCACCGGGTTCGACCTCGCCGGGCTCGCGTTCTACCAGGCGCTCGCGATGTTCCGCCTCACGGTGATCATCCAGCAGATCTTCGTCCGCTGGGTGCGGGGTCAGACTCGCGACGAGCGCTTCGCCGCCCTCGGCGACATCGTCCCGGCGCTGGCAGAGCAGGGTCTGGCCAGGGCCGAAGGACTCTGACGGCCATCACGGGGCCGGGGGTAGCCGCCGTCGGGTAGTGCCTGCCGCCGGCTCCCCGGGAGCGCCGCCTGCGATTTCCCCTCTTGCCTGGCGACCTGCCTGCCGATAGAGTCCCTGGACACATGGCGACGCGCGATTACTTCGGCTTCCTCTTTACCGGGCCCATGCCCGGGCCGAAGTAGCGCGCTGACACCACACCCAGACCAACGCAGACCTTCGACCCGGAGCCAGGGCTCCGGGTTCTTGCGTTCCCGGGGCCTGTGAGCAAGGAGCCAGCACGGTGAGCCCAGACCCCACTCTCAAGAGTCATCGCAAGCCCGAGATCGAGACGACGATCGTCGACGTGGCCGCGGTTCGATTCGGCGACGGCTCGTACCCCGTGATCGCCGGTCCCTGCTCGATCGAGGACGAGGAGCAGATGCTCCAGGCGGCGCACATGGCCAAGGAGGGCGGCGCCTCGATGCTGCGCGGCGGCGCCTTCAAGCCGCGCACGTCCCCGTACTCGTTCCAGGGGCTCGGCGAGGAAGGGCTGTGGCTGCTGGAGCACGCCGGGCACGAGACCGGGCTGCCAACCGTCACGGAAGTGATGCAGCCCGAGGACGTCGACATGGTGTCAGAGCACGCCGACATGCTCCAGGTCGGCGCCCGCAACATGCAGAACTTCTCCCTGCTCAAGGCAGTGGGCCAGGCGGGGCGGCCGGTGCTGCTGAAGAGGGGGCCGTCGGCCACGATCGACGAATGGCTGCTCGCCGCCGAGTACGTGCTCCACGAGGGCAACGAGCGGGTGGTGCTCTGCGAGCGGGGCATCCGCACCTTCGAGACCCGCACCCGCAACACCCTCGACATCAGCGCGGTACCGGTGGTGCAGAAGCTCAGCCACCTGCCGGTGATCGTCGACCCCAGTCACGCCACCGGTGAGCGCGACCTGATCGTGCCTATGGCGCTGGCCGGCCGGGCGGCGGGCGCCGACGGCCTCATGGTCGAGATCCACCCGCGGCCCGACGAGGCCCTGTCCGACGCGTCGCAGCAGCTCGACCGCGAGGGCTTCCTCAAGCTCATGCAGGCGCTCGGCGTCCCGGCGTTGCGGGACGACATCGACCGCATCGATCGGGAGCTGATCGGGCTGGTGGCGCTGCGCCTGGAGCGCTCGGTGCAGATCGGCCGCGTGAAGCTGCAGGACGGGATGCCGCTGCGCTCCCCCGAGCGGGAAGCCGAGCTGATCGCCGACGCCCGAGCCGACGCCGAGGCCCACGGAGTGAGCGCCGACTATGGCGAGGAACTGATGCAGCTCATCCTCAAGTACTCGCGGCGCGCGCAGGAGGAGCGGCTGGGCGCGGGCGACGTGCTCCCCCCGCCCATACAGGGGGAGTCCCCGGCCGCGTAGGGGGGCGGTCGCGAGCGCGCACGGAGTAGCTTCTCGGTAGTGACCTTTGCGACCCTCCGCCTCGACCTGACGCCGCCGGTCGGCACGCTGACGCTGGTTCGCCCCGACCGGCTCAACGCGCTCTCCACGGCGGCGCTCGAGGAACTGGTCGCCGCCGCCGGGGCGATCGACGCGGCACCCGAGGTGCGAGTGGTGGTGGTCGCCGGTGAGGGGCGCTCGTTCTGCGCTGGTTACGACCTGGCCGACGCCCCGGCCGCGCGGCTGGCGCCGGACGCGGGTGATTGGGAGGAGCGCCGGCGGCTGGCCGACCTCGGCCGGCGGATGGCGGACGCGCTCGAGGGTGTCGGCGCGGTGACCGTGGCCGCACTGCACGGCCACGTCGTGGGCGGCGGCGTGGTGCTGGCGGCGGCGTGCGACCTGCGGGTGGCTGGCGAGGACGCGGTGTTCTCGATCCCGGAGGTCGACCTGGGCATCCCGCTGGGGTGGGGTGGCGTGCCGCGACTGGTTCGGGAGATCGGGCCGGCTCGTACCCGGGAGCTGGTGATGACCTGCCGGCCCTTCGACGCCGCCGAGGCGCACGCCATGGGCTTCGTGAACCGGGTCGTGCCCGCCGGTGAGCACCTGGCTGCCGCCGGTGAACTCGCCGCCGTGATCGCCGCCAAGCCTGCCCTCCCGGTGACCGTGACCAAGCAGCAGGTGGCTGCCGCCTCCTTTCGGCCACCGGCCCACGCGGACGCCGACGCGTTGCTCGCGGCTCTCGCATCGCCCGAGTCGCAGGCGGCCGCCGAGGGGTATCGCCGCAAGCTGTTTGGCGGCTAGAGCAGCGCTCCCAGCGTCAGCCCGGCCCCTGTCGCCGACAACGTGGCCACCGCAGTGGTCGTGAGCCAGCTCCATCGCAACGAGCCGGCGACGGCGAGCGCTGCGAACGCGGCGCCGGGCATGACCCCGGCAAGCACGCCCCAGCCCGCCAGGTCGGGTAGCCGCCCGGTCACTCCGGCCCAGAGCAGCAGGCCCAGACCTGCCGGGACCAGTACGGCGATGACCAGCCGCGTCACTTGCGGCCCGACTCGTACGACCAGCGTGCGCTTACCCGTGGCGGCGTCGGCCTCGTGGTCGGGCAGGTGGACGCCCAGCAGCATCGCCACGTGCAGCAGTGCCAGGCCGGCGCACGCCCAGGCGAGCTCGGTGCCGGCCGTGCCGCTCGCCATCAGGGATCCCGCGAGGGGTGTGAGCGCCACCACGATCGCCGACGCCTCCAGCTCCCCCCACCCCGATCCGGCGATCCGCAACGGCGGCGCCGAGTAGTACCACCCTCCCAGCAGGGCCACCGCCCCGATCCCCGCCACCGCGGGCTCGACGAACAGCACCCATCCCGCCAGCGCCAGCGATACGGCGGCGACCCCGAGCGCCACTCGCTCGGCGAGTGCCACCGGGACCCGCCCGCCGACGAGCACCCCGGAGCCGCCGGAGAGCCAGGTCCGGTTGGGATTGACGCGGTCCGTCTCGATGTCGAACACCTCGTTGGCGTACTGCGTAGCGAGCTGGGCACTCGTGACCAGCGCCTGCCCGAGGATGTACCTACCCCACCCCGGCCACACCCCGGCGAAGGCCGCCCCGAGCGCGTAGAACAGCGCCCCACCGAGGAGGAATACCGGCCGGGTGAGCGCAGCGAACTCGGCCGGCAGGGCGGCAGCTAGCCGATGCCGTGGAGTTCCGACTTCGCCCGCCTCGTCATCAGCGCGTGCACCGTGGCCTGCGGGTCGCCGCCCTCGTAGAGCACCTGCCCCACCTGGCTGGCGATGGGCATCTCGACGCCCTCCCGGGCGGCGATCTGCAGGATGGCGGCAGTGCTCATGACGCCCTCCGCCACCTGGTTCATCTCAGCGATGATGTCGTCGATCGGCTTGCCCTGGCCCAGCCCGAAGCCGACCCGGTGGTTACGGCTCTTGTCGCTCACGCATGTGGCGATCAGGTCCCCCATCCCGGCCAGCCCCGCGAACGTCAGCGGCTGGCCGCCCAGCGCCACTCCCAGCCGGGTCAGCTCGGCGAGGGCCCGGGTGACGAGCGTGGCGATGGTGTTGTCGCCGTAGCCCAGGCCGTGCGCCATGCCTGCGGCGATCGCCATGACGTTCTTGAGCGCTCCCGCCGACTCGCAGCCGATCACGTCGGGGTTGGTGTACACCCGGAATGTCGGGGTCATGAAGAGGTGCTGGAGGCGGGCCGCCTCCACCTCGGAAGGGAGGGCGATGACCGTCGCGGCCGGCTGGCCCGCCGCCACCTCCTTCGCCAGGTTCGGCCCGCTCAGCACGCCGATCACCGAGCGGTCGTGGTCGGGCAGCACGTCGGCGGTGACCTCGGTCATTCGCAGCAGGGTGTCGCGCTCGATGCCCTTCGACAGTGAGATGATCGGCACGCCAGGGCCGATGTGCGGGGCGCCCTGGGCCAGCACGTCCCGGTACCCGTGCGACGGGACGCCCATCACGATGGCCTCACTGCCGCGCAGCGCCTCCTCGAGGTCGGCGGTGGGCCGGATGCGGTCGGGGAGCGGTGCGTCCGGCAGGTAGTCCGGGTTCACCCGCTCCGTCGCCATGCGCTCCGCCAGGTCGGGCCGGCGAGCCCACAGCGCAACGTCGGCATGCTCGGCGACGAGGCGCGCGACCGCGGTCCCCCAGGACCCGGATCCTATGACGGCGACCTTCACGGCATGCAGACTAAAGGGCCGCTATTCCTGGTCGGGCGGGCGCTCTACGCAGAAGTCGGACGTGGCGACCGGCACCTGGCTGGGGGCGCTCACCGGCGCCGATTCGGCCGTGTGGTCGCTGGCCTTCGGCGACGGTGACGTGCTCGCCGCCGCCACGGGCTGGGGAGCCGTGCTCCGTTGGGACCTCAGTTTCGCCGGGCTCGTCGAGGCCGTGTGCGAGCGGGGCGTGCGCGCCGAGGAGTGGCCGACCTACTTCGACGGAGTGCCGGATCCGTGCACGAGCGGCGGCTGACGCCAGCCCGATCAGGTGATCGTGTCGCTGCTCGTCGCGCCGCCGCAGCAGGCGCGACGGTCCCCGGTAACTCGGATTTCGCGCTCTAGGGTGCGCCGCGGACGCCGCCATACTGCAGAAGGAGTCCCTGGTGCCCAGGAAGACCTACGTCCTCGACACCTGCGTCCTGCTGGCCGACCCCCGGGCGCTGCTCCGATTCGACGAGCACGACGTGGTGCTGCCGCTGGTGGTGGTCGAGGAGCTCGACCACAAGCGCACCCGGGTCGACGAGGTGGGCGCCAACGCCCGGGCCGCAGTGCGGCTGCTGGAGTCGCTCGGCGCGTCGGCGCCGGGCGGCATGGCCGACCCTGTGCCGCTGGGGGTGGGGGGCACGCTGCGCATCGAGCTGAACGGCACCTCGTCCGACCGGCTGCCCGACGTCCTCGATCCCCGAACCCCGGACCACCGGATCCTGGCCACCTGCCTCAACCTCGCCGAGGCCGGTACCGCCCTGCGGCTCGTCACCAAGGACGCCGCGCTTCGCATCAAGGGCGCCCAGCTCGGCGTCGAGGTGGAGGACTACCGGGCCGACACCGTGCAGGTCGACGAGCACTACTCGGGCGTCGCCGAGGTCCACGTCGAGCCGCAGGTGATCGACGACCTGTTCGCGCACGGCAAGGTCGAGCTGCCCGGCGCCCGTGCACTCGTCAACCAGTTCGTCATCCTCAAAGAGGGATCGCAGTCGGGCATCGGGCGGGTGGTCGACGACGCGCCCGAGCCGATCGTGGTCCGCTCGTCGGGCTCCCGCCACGCCTTCGGGGTCGAGTCGAAGAACCTGCGCCAGGCCTTGGCGATGGAGCTGCTGCTGGACCCCGACGTGCCGGCCGTGTCGGTGATGGGGACGGCGGGCACGGGCAAGACGTTCCTGGCGCTCGCCGCCGGGCTGGAGCAGGTGGTGGAGCAGGGGTATTACCGCAGGGTGTCGGTGTACCGGCCGCTGGTGGCGGTCGGCCGCCAGGAGGTCGGCTACCTCCCGGGCGACCTGTCGGACAAGCTGGCTCCGTGGATGGCGGCCGTGCACGACAACCTCTACGCGCTGTTCTCCAACGGCGGCCCCGGCGCCGCCCGCGGGGCGGTGGAGGAGCTGGTCGACCGCGACCAGCTCGAGATGGCGGCGATCACCTACCTGCGGGGCCGATCGATCACCGGCGAGTTCGTGATCGTCGACGAGGCGCAGAACCTCGAGATGCCGACGCTCAAGGTGATCCTCACCCGGATGAGCAGCAACGCCAAGGTGGTGTTCTGCTCCGACGTGTCGCAGGTCGACAACCCCTACGTGTCGCCGCAGGGCGGTATCGCCGCGCTGGTGGAGAAGCTGAAGGGCAACCCGCTGTTCGGTCACGTCGCCCTGGACCGCACCGTCCGCAGCCCCCTCGCCGACCTGGCGGCCACGACGCTCTAGCGCCCCGAGTCGCAAGTCATGTACAGAATCTCGCCGGCCCTCGACCCCCTGGCGGCGTCCTCCGCCTCGACGCATCTACCGATGCGCCTTCGTTGTGCGTCCTCGCCGAGTACGCCGATGACTCGGCGAGATCGGCACGGACTCACGACTCAGGACACTAGGTATCGTGCCGCCATGGCGTCGATCTTCACCAGGATCATCGACGGGGAGATCCCGGCGCGGTTCGTCTGGAAGGACGACGTCGCGGTGGCGTTCCTCGACGTGGCGCCGATCACACCGGGCCACACGCTCGTCGTGTCCCGGGAGGAGGTCGACCACTGGATCGACCTGCCGCCCCACGTCGCCGCCCACCTGATGCGCGTGGCCCGCGTCATCGGCCGCGCGCAGGACAAGGCCTTCGGCCGCCGCCGGATTGCGCTCGTGATCGCCGGGATGGCCGTGCCCCACACCCACCTGCACGTGTACCCGATCGACAGCGAGGACCAGATGCGGTTCGAGCTGGCCGATCGCAATGCCGACCCGCAGAAGATGGACCAGGTGGCCGCCGACCTGCGTGCCGCGCTCCGGGCCATGGGCCACAGCGAAGCCGACGTCTGATGGACTTCACGCTGCCCGGCGACGACGATCCCCGCCGCGCCGAGGTCCGAGCCTGGCTCGCCGACCACCCCAGCCCGTCGCCCCGCCAGCTCGCCGAGGCCGGCTACGTGGCGCCGCACTGGCCGAAGCCGTGGGGCCGGGACGCCGACCCCATCGAGCAGCTCGTCATCGACGAGGAGCTCCGCAAGGCTCGGGTGTTCCTTCCCATGAATCCCATCGGTCTGGGTTGGGCGGGCCCCACCCTCGTCGCCGCCGGCACCGAGGAACAGCAGCGCCGCTACCTCCCGCCGCTGCTCGCCGGTGAGGAGGTGTGGTGCCAGCTCTTCAGCGAGCCGGGCGCCGGCAGCGACCTGGCCGGCCTCGCCACCCGGGCGGTCCGCGACGGCGACGAATACGTGGTCAACGGCCAGAAGATCTGGACGTCGTACAGCCAGTTCGCCAAGTTCGGCATCCTGCTGGCCCGTACCGACCCGGACGCCCCCAAGCACCGGGGGATCACCTACTTCGTGTGCCCGATGGACGTGCCCGGCGTCGACAGGCGGCCGATCAAGGAGATGACCGGCAACGCCAGCTTCTCCGAGGTGTTCCTCACCGACGTGCGCATCCCCGCGGTGAACGTCGTGGGCGACGTGAACGACGGCTGGCGGCTCGCCCGGCTCACCCTGGCCAACGAGCGCGTGTCGCTGTCGTCCGGCGGGGCGCTGTGGGGGATGGGGCCGAAGGTGCGGCACCTCGTCGACATCGCCCGCGAGCAAGGGCCGCTGGCCGCGCACCGGCGCGACGAGCTGGTGCGGTTGCACGTCGAGGGGGAGATCCTGCGTCTGCTGAACCTGCGGGCGATCAGCGAGGTGGCGGCGGGTCGCGAGCCGGGGCCGGAAACGTCGGTGAAAAAGATCGTCGCCGACGAGCACGGCCAGCGGCTGATGGACCTCGCCAAGGACCTGGCCGGGCCGGCCGGCATGACGAGCGACGTCGGGCCGTTCGGCGGGCCGGTCGACGAATGGCACTGGGGGTTCCTGTTCTCCCGGGCGCTGACCATCGGCGGCGGCACCGGCCAGGTGCTGCGCAACGTCGTCGGGGAGCGGCTGCTGGGTCTCCCTCGCGAGCCCGAAGTCCCCTGACCGGAACCGGCCGGCGGGCACTACCGTCGCAAATGACATGAGCCGCGCTGCTGCCCCCACGCCCCCGCGGTCGAGCCAGACCGTCCGGGTCGTGCGCCGCGGGATGAAGGTCGTGGCGCAGCGCGTCGACGCGATGTTCTCGGCCAACGGCCCGGGCTTCCGGGCGCTGGCGCTGTCGCAGGCGGGGTCGGTGGCGGGGGACACGCTGGTGACGCTGGCGTTGGCCGGCACGCTGTTCTTCGACGTGCCCTCCACCGAGGCTCGCGACAACGTCGCCCTCTACCTGCTGGTCACGCTGGCCCCGTTCGCGGTGCTCGGCCCGGTGCTGGGCATGGTGTTCGCCCGGTTCCCGACCGCCTACCGGCTGGGTTTGGTGGTGGGCTCCGCGGCGCGGGTGGGCGTCGCGATCGCGATGCTGGTGGTTGGGCTCAACACCTTGTGGCTGTACCCGCTGGCGTTCTTCCTGCTGGTGTTCTCCCGGTTCCAGGGCATCAGCCGGGCCAGCCTCATCCCGCTGGTGGTCGACGACCCCGCCGATCTCGTTGCCGCCAACGCCCGCATCTCCCGAATCGGGGTGTTGGTGGGCGCTGCGGTGGCGCCGGTCGGGGCGGTGGCGGTGAGCGTGCTGGGCGGCTGGGCGGGGCTGATCCTCGGCGGGGCCGCGTTCGTGCAGTCGACGTGGGCCGCCCTGGTCCTGCCGAGCGTCGCGGAGCGGATCGCCCGGCTCGACGAGCCCGAGCTGGACCTCACCGACCTGCGACCCCACACGGTGCCCCGGCCGGTGCGGGTCGCCCGGCTGGCGACCGCCGGGGTCCGCTTCCTCAACGGCTTCCTGGTGCTGCTGGTGGCGTTCGCGTTCCGCGACCAGGAGGCCGGCATCCTCGACTTCGGGGCGCTGCTCGGGGCGGCGGGCGCCGGGTTCTTCCTCTCGTCGATCACGTCGCCGTGGCTGGAGCGCCGCCTACGGGAGGAGCCGATGGTGGTGGCCGCCCTGGCCATCGAGGCCGCCGCGGCGTTCATCGCCGCCCAGGCGTTCGGGCTGGCGGCCGCCGCCGCGCTCGCCGCCGCCGCCGGCTTCGCGTGGGGCACCGCCAAGTTCGCCTACGACGGGCTGCTGCAGGCCACCGTCCACCCCGACACCCGGGGCGCAGCGTTCATCTCGTCGGAGACGCTGTACCAGCTCGTTTGGGTGCTGGGGGCGATCCTGCCCGTGGTGGTGACCATCAACATCGAGCTCGGGCTCGGATGGGCGGGGGTGGTGGCGCTCGCCGCCCAGGTGGTGTACGTCTCGGCCCTGCTGGTGCCCCTCTCCGAAGGCCGGCGGGACCCGCGGCCGGGCCGGGACCCCGGCGGGCAGGCCCGGCCGAAGCAGCCCGACGTCACGCAGTACTTCTAGGAGCGACCGGTCGCCCGCCGGAGCGCGGCGGACAGGTCGTCGGGCTGGAACGGCTTCGGCACCAGGCCGTGCATGCCGGTCGCCTTGAAGCGTTCCTCGTCCTCTGGCGCCACGTGGCCGGTGAGTGCCAGCACCGGCGTGCGCTTCCCGCCGTACTCGAGGCCGCGGATGCGCGTGGCCGCCTCGACCCCGTCGAGCACCGGCATCTCGACCGGCGCGAAAGGCCCGTCGGTTGAACCGCTACCCCGCGAGCCGGGCGCGCAGCGCGCCCAGAGAAGCCCGGCCCTGGACTCGCATCGCCACTCCGAGGAGTGGCTCCAGCGGCCGGAGCCAGCCCGAGGTGGTGACCTCGGCGGCGAGACGCAGTGTCGTGGCGCCGCCGGCCGCCTCGCAGCGCAGCTCGTCGCGGCTGGTGACC
>JBFJZV010000116.1:0-11222 GCA_041621915.1 Acidimicrobiia bacterium
CCTGCCGAGCTCCCGCGCCGCGGCGCGTGCCGCGACGGACTGAGTGCCGCTACCAGGTCAACGGGTCTGCGAAGCGGGTACGGAGGAACTCGCCGTGGCGGGTCATCGCCTCCAGATCGCGGAGCACCACGTCGCGTTCCATCGCATCGAGCTGGGAGCGGAGCAGCTCGAGCTGCTCCAGCAGCACCGAGCGCGCCGACCGGCCGCCGCGCCGCACCCGCCGGTACGCGCCCGGCACCCGCAGGTAGCTGGCCAGCGTCTCCGGCAGGTACTCGAACGCCATCTGCCCGATGACGGTGAGGTGCGGCCCGCCGCCGGGCTCCCGTTCCAGCGCCGCGATCAGCGGCAGCGCCTCGGCCCGCAGCCGCTCGAAGGCGTTGGTGACCTGCGCGTCCGTCTCCCGCCGGGCCTGACCGACGACGCGGTCCAGCGCCCGGCGGATGTTGCGGGCGTCCGCCTCGACCGACAGGTCCAGCGCCGACGGCGGCGGGCCGGCGATGAGCATCCCGAGCCCGTACCCGGCTGCGGCCAGCACCGGCCACCACCATGGTCCCAGCAGCATGCCCGGCAGCGCAGCGGCGGCCGCCACCCCCATCCCGAACATGTTGCGGCGAGACAGGAGCCAGCCCATGAAGCGGTCCCAACGGCTCACGGCTGCACCGCCCAAGCCCGCACCGGGAAGGTGCCCAGCCCTGCGACCTTCACGGGCACGGCCGAGAAGCGGAACGGACGGGCCGGATCGATCTCCCGCAGCCCGCACAGGTGCTCGACGATCGGGATACCGGCGCCGAGCAGCCGGCTGTGGGCCGGACGGTCGCCGTCGTCGGTGCGGTCGATGTTGAGGCTGTCGATGCCGACCAGCGCCGGACCGGCGTCGACGAGCCGGTCGACCAAAGCCGCAGACAGGTAGGGGTGGCCGTCGAAGTACGCCTCAGTCCGCCACTTCATGTCCCAGTCGGTGGAGAAGAGGACCGCACGGCCGGCGAGGTCGCGGTCGGGCAGCAGCGAGGCCGACAGCGACGGTCCCCCAGCGGTGGCGTCGATCACCACGCCCGGCAGGTCGGCCAGCGACGCCAGCTCCAGCCCTGCGACGTCGGCGGCGCCCCGCCACCTGTGCGCCGGGGCGTCCACGTACGTGCCGGTGTTGGCGACCATCTCAATGCGGCCGATGTGGAACTCGACCCCGTCGGCGTAGTGGCTCCTCGACTCCTCGTAGGTCAGGTGGTCGGCGATCCGTGGCGGCGGGAGCCCCGGATAGGTCACCATCCCGTCGTGGATCGTGTGGCTGAGGTCGATCAGCGTGGCCATCGGTGGGGATAGCGTACCGCCGGCCATGTTGCTGATTCGCGTCGCCGAGACGTCCTCCGAGGTGGCCGCCACGCCGGCCCGGCTCGGCAAGATCGGTCTGCTGGCCCGCCTGGTCGGCGAGCTGTCCCCCGCCGAGGCGCCGATCGCCGTCGCCTACCTCGCCGGAGACCTCCCCCAGGGCCGCATCGGCGTGGGCTGGGCGGCGCTGCGCGACCTCGACGCCCCGCCCGCCGCCCAGCCGACGTTGCGGCTGCGCGACGTCGACGCGGCGTTCTCGCAGATCGACGCCACGTCCGGCCCCGGGTCGCAGCAGGTCAGGATGAGGCTGCTGCACGGGCTCTTCGCGGCTGCGACCGCAGCGGAGCAGGAGTTCCTCCGTCAGCTCCTCTCGGGCAACCTCCGTCAGGGAGCGCTCGAAGGGGTGATGGTCGAAGCGCTGGCGAGGGCCGGTGGCATCCCGCCGCCGGCGGTGCGGCGGGCGGTGATGCTGTCCGGCGATCTCGGCACTGTGGCGGAGGCCGTCGTGGGCGAGGGGCGGGCCGGCCTGCGCCGCTTCGGTCTGACGCTGTTCAACCCGGTCAAGCCCATGCTGGCGCAGACGGCCGATGACGTGGCAGCCGCCCATGCCAAGCTCGGCGGCGGCGACGCGCTGTGGGAGTGGAAGCTGGACGGGGCGCGGGTTCAGGTGCACCGCGCCGGGGCCGACGTGGCGGTGTACACCCGCAGCCTCAAGGACATCACCGGGTCCGTTCCCGACGTTGTCGCCGCCGCCCGCTCCCTCCCCGTCACCCAGGTGATCCTCGACGGCGAGGCCATCGGGCTGGCCGGCGACGGCCGCCCACTGCCCTTCCAGCAGACGATGACCCGCTTCGGCGGCGAAGGCGGCAGGCTGGCCACGGCGTTCTTCGACGTGCTGCACCTCGACGGCGACGACCTGATCGACGAGCCGGCGCGCGACCGGCTCCCGGCCCTCGACCGGGCCGTGCCGGCCGCGCTGCGGATCCCGCGCCTGGTGACGGCCGACGCGGCCGCGGCAGAGGCCTTCTTTCAGCAGGCCCTCGCCGGGGGGCACGAGGGGGTGATGGCCAAGTCGCTCGACGCGGCGTACGAGGCAGGCCGGCGTGGAGCCGCGTGGGTCAAGGTGAAGCAGTCCCACACCCTCGACCTGGTGGTGATCGCCGTGGAGTGGGGCTCGGGGCGGCGGGAGGGCTGGCTGAGCAACGTGCACCTCGGCGCTCGGGACCCGGCCAGCGGCGAGTTCGTGATGCTGGGCAAGACGTTCAAGGGCATGACCGACGAGATGCTGGAGTGGCAGACGCAGCGGTTCCTCGGGCTCGAGACCCACCGGCGCGGCCACGTGGTGCACGTGCGGCCCGAGCAGGTCGTGGAGATCGCGTTCGATGGCATCCAGCGGTCGTCCCGGTACCCCGGAGGGATGGCGCTGCGGTTCGCCCGCGTCAAGGGCTATCGCCAGGACAAGACCGCTACCGAGGCCGACACCATCGACACGGTGCGCACGATCTTCGAGGCGGCTACAGGAGCACCCCGGGGTTCATGATCCCCGCCGGGTCGAGCGCCGCCTTGGCGGCCCGCAGTGCAGCGAGCCACGGCCCCGGCGCCTCGACGTGGAAGCCGGCCCGGTGGGCCCTGCCGACCGCGTGATGGTGCGTGATCGTGCCGCCCGCCGCCAGGATCGCCGCCGACACCTCGGCCTTGATGTCGTCCCACATCGCCACCTCCGAACCGGGGCGGCCCGGGGCGATCACCGTGTAGTACGGCGCAACCCCGTCGGGGTAGGCGTGGGTGAAGCGGCTCGTGACGACACCGCCGCCGGCGACCCGCTGCACGGCGGCGAGCGCGGTGCCGCCCACGGCCTCGTGGAGCTCGTCGAAACGGTCCCAGGTGCACGCGGTCTCGAACGTCTCCAGGATCAGCCCGAGCCGGGCCAGCCCGTCCCGCAGGTATGGCGCCCGCAGGAAACTGGCACGCCACCGCCCGCCCGCGCCGTCGCCGCCCCGTTGCTCGCCGCCGAACAACGCTCTCGCCTGCGCGAACGCGCCGTCGACCGGCACGTCGCCCGACTCGAAACCCAGCAGCAACACGTGGCTGCCGTCCCGCACCCCGGCGAATAGCGCGGCTTCGCCGGCGTGCAGGAGCCGGAGGGAGGCCGGCTGCAGCCCCGACTGGGCGACCGCCCGAACTGCGGCCACCGCTTCGTCCCGGTCGGTGAAGTGGAACGCTCCGGCGGCCCGGTGCTGCGGCCGCGGCCGCACCCGCACCCACGCCGAGGTGACGACCCCGAACGCTCCCTCCGACCCGGCCGCCAGCCGGTCCGGGGCGGGCCCGGCCCCCGAGGCGGGGAGGCGCCGCGTGGTCAACAGCCCGGCGGGGGTCACCATCCGCACCGCCTCGACGTGGTCCTCGAAGTGGGTGGGGCCCGTGGCGTAGTGGCCGGCGGAGCGGGTGGCGATCCAGCCGCCCAGGGTGGAGAACTCGAACGACTGCGGGAAGTGGCGCACCGTCAGCCCGTGCGGCCGAAGCTGGTCCTCCAGCGCCGGCCCGTATGACCCGGCCTCGACTTGCGCGGCCCGCGATACGGGATCGACATCGGTGACCCGCCCGAGCCGCTCCAGGTCGACGCTGATCGCGCCGGCGTAGCCGTCGCCGACGTCCGGCTCGACGCCGCCGACCACCGACGACCCGCCTCCGTACGGGACCGCCGCGATCCCGCGGACGGCGCACCAGTCGAGCACGGCGACCACGTCGCCCTCGGTGGTGGGCCGCACGACGAGGTCGGGCGGGTGCGGCACGTCGCCCCGCAGCGCCCGGGCCACGTCGCGATAGGCGCGCCCGAGGGCGTGGCGGGCCCGGTCGGCCGGCGCGGAGGAGCACAGGTGGTCCAGCGCGGGTGGCGGACGCAACCGGGGCGCAGGCAGGTCGGGCACGGGCGGCGCCGGGAGCAGCCGCCCTGGCCCGCTTCCGAGGATGCCTGCCAGCGGTGCGGCCACCTGGAGGACAGCGGCGTCGGACAACGCCTCGTCCTCCCACCCCCATCCCCACCACGAGCGAGCCCTTACCATGCCGTGACCATATCGGCGGCTGCCTCCAGGATGCCTCAGGAGCGGGTCCGCCCCTCCCGGAGCATCTCGACAGTCTTGGCGGCGCGGCGCCGGCGGGTCTCCTCCCGCTTCGCCTCCGCCACCCACTCGGCGTACTCCCGCTGGTGCGAATACGACATGCCATCGAAGGTCTCGGCGGCGTCGCGCGCAGCGGCGAGGGCTGCGGCCAGCTCGGGAGGCGGCTCGACCACGCGGGGCTCGGTGTCGAGCTCAACGGTGACGTCGACCCGCTTGCCGGCGGCCACGCCGGCCGCTTCGCGGTTCAGCGGGAGCAGGAACTCTCCGCCCATCGGGGCCACGGTGCTGCGGTAGGTGTGGTCGCCGTCGATCGTCACCCGAACGGGCACCCGGCGGCGGTCGGACAGCGCCATCACGACCTCGGCGGGAACGGTGATGAACGTGGCGGTGCGGCCATGGAGCGTGACCTCGGCGGTGAAGGTCTCCGGCATGCTCCCGAGCCTATCCGGCCTCCGGCCCGTCAGTTGAGCATCGGGTCGGGCGGGAAGTGGGCCAGCATCCGGAGGCGCCCCGGTTGGCGGGCGAGCACCGAGCGCCACAGGGGCAGCGGATCGGCGTCGAACGGGTCGCCGGGCTCGGCGGGCACCACGAACCAGTCGTGGGTCTGCAACTCGCCCTCGAGTTGGCCCGCTCCCCAACCGGCATAGCCGCTGAACACCCGCAGCGCTTCCACCTTCCCCGGCACGTCCCACGGCGGGACGCTCACGTCGAGGAGGCCGAGGTCGGGGCCGACGCCCACCCAGCCGTCGCTGGGAGGGTCCCCGTCCAGCCTGGCGAGCGCCACCGCGGCCTCCCGCTGGACCGGCCCTCCCTCGAAGACCACGTCGGGCGTCGACAGGTGGGGGGCCCAGTCGGGGAGGAAGTCGCCCACCGCGGCGTCGGTGGGCCGGTTGAGGATCAGGCCGAGCGCGCCGTCGGCGTCGTGCTGGCACAGCAGCACGACCGTGCGGATGAAGTTCGGGTCGCGCAGGCTGGGCGACGCGACCAACAGGGTTCCCTGCATCGGCTGCATGGCATGGATCTTGGCAGGATCACGCCGAGCGCAGCCGGTCGGGCCCCGGGATGGCCGCGATCCGGCCTTCGTGACCCACACGGGCCCGCCGGGGTCAGCCGCCGAACGTCTCGTGGTGGGTCATCTCGTCGAGCGGCTTGCGACCGGCGTCGACCATCGACCGCAGCCGCTTGCGGTGCTCGCGGTGCTCGTCCTCGTCGGGCCAGCCGAAGGCGACCACCCACCGGCAGCCGTGGTCGGCGGGGACCGCGAGGACCTGGCGGGCGCAATCCTCCTCGTGGAGCGTCACCGGGCACGACGCCACACCGAGTGCGGCGGCGGCCAGCATCATGTTCTGCGACAGCCGGCCCATGTCCCAGTCGTGGCCGCTCGGAAGCCGGATGGGGGCGATGACCAAGCGGGCGTTGCGGATCGGCGTGGAGAAGCTGCCGCAGCCGGCCAGCCGGTCGAGGCGCTCCCGGTCGCGCACCACCACCAGCTCCCACGGCTGCGTGTTCTTGGAGCTGCCGGTCCATCGTGCCGCCTGCAGGATCTTGTCGACGACGTCGTCGGGGATCGGCTCCTCCGTGTAGCCGCGCACGGCCCGTAGCGAGAGGATGCTGTCGTAGGTCTCAGGTGAAGGTTTGAGCATGCCGTCAACCTAGTGTCCCGAGTCGAAAGTGCGCCGCAGGCGCCGAGAAGCGAATGGCGGCCCTACAACGTCGCTCTCACCGTCATCTCCTCGGCGCCACGGAGCAGCTCGACCTCGAGCTCCCCGCTGGCCGACTCGAGCACGGCGTGCAGGTCGTCGACGGTGGTGGTCGCCCGGCCGCCGACCTTCACCAGGAGATCGCCCTCTTTGATGCCGGCCGCCGCGGCCGGGCTGCCCTCCTCGACGCTGCGCACCAGCAGGCCGTCGACCTCGGGCAGGCCGACGGCGCGCCGCAGGCGCCGCCCGACCTCGGCCGGGGCGACCCCGACGCCGAGCCTGGGACGGGCTGCCTCCTCGCCGGCCGCCAGCGCGTCGATGCGCCGCCGGAGCTCCTCGTCGGCGGGGATTGCCAGGTAGAAGCCCTCGCCGATGCGGTGGGTGTTGACCCCGAGCAGCTCGCCGCCGGCGGTGAGCAGCGGCCCCCCCGACGAGCCGGGCAACAGCGGGGCGGTGTGCTCGTAGCTGCCGGCGATGCGGCGGCCGCGCGGACCACGGAAGCTCCGGTCGACGCCCGAGACGTAGCCGAGCGTGGCCCGGGGCCCGCGCCCGCCAGGGTTGGCGAGTGCCACCACGGGCTGGCCAACGGATGGGGCGCCGTTGGGCGACCACGGGAGGGCGGGAGCGTCGCCCGTGTCGACGCCGAGCACGGCAACGTCGCCGTCGACGTCGGCTCCGAGCACCGACGCCGTTGCCCGGCGGCCGTCGGCGAACACGACCTCGACACCGTGGCGGGACAGGTTGTGGGCGTTGGTGAGGACCTTGCCGGCATCGATGACGATTCCCGAGCCGTGGGCCCGGCGATGCCCGATGCCGACGACGGACGGACCGGCCTCGGTCAGTGCGGCGGAGATGGTCTCCTGGATGGCGTCCAGCGCGGTCACCATGGGTGTGTGCCTCCCTTGACTCTCTGGCGAGTCACTTGTAACTTGCAAGTTACTATGTACAGCGATTGCCGGACGATGTCAAGACCGCTCTCTACGATCCGGCAAGTGACCGACCGATCCACTGCACTCGCCGAGGCGCTGGCCCGGGTCGGCGACCGCTGGACCCTGCTGGTGGTGGACGCGCTGCTGGGCGGCGCCCGCCGCTTCGGCGACCTGGAGCAAGCGGTCCCCGGCATCGCCACCAACGTGCTGTCGCAGCGCCTCAAGCACCTGGTGGGCGAGGGCATCGTGGTGGCCCGCCCCTACAGCCGGCGCCCGCCCAGGTTCGAGTACGCGCTGACGGGCTCCGGCCGGGAGCTGGCGGGCGCGCTGCGGCTGCTCGCCCACTGGGGATCCGAGCACGGCGACGGCAACCCTCCCCGCCACGACGTCTGCGGCACGGTCATCGAGCCCCGCTGGTACTGCCCGACGTGCGCCCGCGGCGTCGACCCCGACGCCTCAGACATCAGCTACGCGTGACACATTGCAGCCGACCCGGGCGCTAGCGACATCAGCTACGCGTAGGACGCGGAAAAGCCCGGCCCGCGTCGACGCGGCACGTGGTTGGCACCAGGCGGCGGCTGCGCCGCCGCCCCCACATAGGACCAGCCCCGGCGGCAGCCGCAGCCGAGAGGGCCCCAACCCGACCCATCCCACCACGCGTGCCCGGGTCGGCTGCAATCAATAGAGCACGCGCTCCCGCAGAAGGTCCAACCCCACCGGTCCGGTCTCCAGCACCCTGCGGTGGAAGTCCTTCAGGTCGAAAGCGTCGCCCTGGCGGCTGCGGAGCTCGTCCCGCAGCTCCAGGATCACCCGCTCCCCCACCTTGTAGGCGATCGCCTGGCCGGGCCAGCCCATGTACCGGGTGACCTCGGAGCGGGCGTAGTCGTCACCGAGGGTGGCGTAGTCCCGGAGCATCTCGACGGCGACGTCGTACGTCCAACGCTCGCCGGGGTGGAACGGCTGGCCGTCGGGGATGGGCAGGTCGAGGTGGACGCCGATGTCGATGGCGACCCGGCAGGCCCGCAGCATCTGGGTGCTGAGCAGCCCCATGACGTAGTCGGGCTTCTCCAGGTAGCCGAGCTCGTGCATCAGCCGCTCGGTGTACAGCGCCCAGCCCTCGCCGTAGCCCGGGTACCAGACGAACATCCGGTGCAGCCGGCTCAGCTTGTCTGCCAGCGCCACCTGCACACCGCACTGGAGGTGGTGACCGGGGAAGCCCTCGTGGTAGGCGGTGCTCACCTCGTCGTACAGCGGCACCACCTCCTGCCCCGGCGCCAGCGAGTACCACACGCGGCCCGGGCGGCTGAAGTCCTCCGACGGCTGGACGTAGTAGGCGCCCAATGAGCCACGGTAGGGCGCGATCCTGACCTCGACGTCGCGGATCTGCGGCGGGACGTCGAAGTGCGTGCCATCCAACGCGGCGAGGGCGAACCGCTGGCGCTCCTCCATGATCCGCACGAACTCGTCGCGGGAAGCCGCCGCCCGATCGGGGTCGGTCTTCAGGAGGGCGATCGCCTCGGCCACGATCGCCCCCGGCTGGATCTCGCCGGCCACCCGCTCCATGTCCGCCCGCAGCCGCTCGACCTCGCTCCAACCCCACTCGTACGTCTCGGCCGGTTCGATGGTGGTGCCGAGGAACTGGCGCGCCGAGCGCACGTAGCGGTCCTCGCCGACGCCGTCCACGCCCACGGCGTCCCGCAGGTAGGTCTCCTCGAGGTAGTCGGCCAGCTCGCCAAAGGCCTCGCACGCCGCTTCGACGCCGATCCCGACCCGCTTGGCCAGCGTGTCGTCACCGCCGCCCCACTCCCCCAGCTCGCCGATCAGGTTCCGCAGGCTGGACCCGGCGCCTGCCGCAGTGCGGCACTGGTCGATGCCTGCCAGGACCTGGCGCTGCGCCACCGCCAGCCCGGCCGCACGGCCGGCGTCGAGCGCCTCCCGGTAGCCGGCGAGGAACTGCGGCAGCCCTTCCAGGCGGGCGGCGACCGCTTCCCACCCCTCCCGGGACTCCGTGTCCATCTGGTCGAAGACCTCCAGCCCGTCCTGGATCGGGCTGTCGACGCTGTTGAGCGTCCGCAGGTGCTCACGCGCCTCGTACTCCTCGAGCGCGAGGTCGAGCATCGTGGCGGCCACGCGCGCCGCGAGCTCGTGCCAGCCGTCGGGCGGTTCGCCCAGCTCGCCCACCCGGCGGCGCATGCCGGCCAGGGCGGCGGCGGTGCGCTCGGCGCCGGCCGGGCTGTGGTCGGGCCAGCGGTGGTCGTGACCGGGGATGCCCGCGTACGTGGCGTCGGTCGGCCACAGCTCGGCGAACTCGTCGGTCAGCCGGTCGCACAAGGCGAACACGTCGGTCATGGCGCTCCTCGAGGTGGGTCGCGCATTATCGCGCCGCTCAGGCCCGGGCCGTCTCCTCGGCGAGCTCGGGGACCAGCTCGTAGCGGTGGATGTACGTCGACACGAACGCCTGGATCGTGGCGGCCGTCGGCAGCGCCATGAGCGTGCCGGGCGCGCCCAGCAGCGTGCCGCCGGCGATCGCCGCCCCGAACGCCAGCGCCGGGTGCAGCGACATGGTGTGGGCGGTGATGCGGGGGCTGAGGAGGTAGTTCTCCACCTGCTGGTACAGCGCCACGAACACGACGACCGCGATCGCCTTCGCAGGGCTCTCGAGGAGGCCGATCAGGACTGGCAGCGCGCCGCCGATGTACGTGCCGACAACAGGGACAAACTGGGAGAACAACCCGACCCACAGGGCGAGCGGCAACGCGAACGGGATGCCGATGATGCGCAGCGCCACCCAGGTCGACGCGCCGGCGATCACGGCCAGCAGCGCCCGAGAGTAGAAGTAGCCGCCCGTCTTCTCGATCGCGATCTCCCACACTCGCAGGACCTCGCGCTGTCGGTGCTGCGGCATGGCCGACAGCACGGTCCGGCGGAACCGGGGCCCGTCGGCGGTGAGGTAGAAGGTGAACAGCAGGATCGTCAAGAGCTGGAACACCGTGGTCAGCAGCCGCGACCCCACGCCGAACACGCTGCCGGCGACGTCGCCCGCCAGGTCCTGCAGCGTGCTGTCCACCTCGTCGAGGGCGGTGGAGGTGCGGTCGGAGGACACACCGAACCCGAACCGGGTGGTGAACTCGTCGACCTGTTCCACGTAGCCGGGCAGCTTGTCGATCAGCAGGAGGGTCTGGTCGACGATCAACGGGATCATCGAGGCGATGAACGTGCCCGCCGCCAGGAGCAGCAGGAGGAACATGACGCCGGTGGCCGCGCCGCGCTTCCACCCACGGCCGGCCAGCCAGTTGACGGCCGGCTCGAGCGCCACCGACAGGAACAGTGAGATGAAGACCAGCACCAGCAGCGTGCGAAGCTGCTTCAGCACGGAGAAGGCGAAGAACAGCAGCGCCAGGGTGCCCACCACCCACAGCAGCAGGCGCGGGATCCATGGCGGCATGCCCTCGCGTGCCCAGGCGCGCGGCCGGTTGGCGGCGATGCCCGCGTCGGGGGCTTCCGGCTCCATGGTGGCAGCGTAGGGGCGGGTTTCGCGGGTTTCGGGGATTACCGGAGGCAACGCTCCGCGTTGCTTCGGTTGGACGGTGCTAGCTAGGCCGGGATCAGGCGCAGACGGTCGAGGTCGTGTTGGTGTCGGCGTCGGCCAGCGGCTCGAACCCGAGCCAGGCCACGCCCCAGACCCGCTCGGTCTTGGACTTGCGCTGGCCCACCGAGGCGATGCCGCCGGCCAGCAGCCAGTTCGCCGTGCAGCTGCTCTTGCCGGCCGGGACCACGCACGTACCGGAGACGCCTTCGAGGTACTTGTGTCGGCTGGTCACCCGGGTCTGCACGTTCGGGTATTGGGGCAGGTTGACGCACTTGGTGCTGAACCGGTGATAGATGTACGCCGACTGGCCGTAGCCGGCCCGCCATTTGTAGTCCGTGGCATAGCCGTTCCCGAAGTTGGAGCACGACGGGTTCGCCGCCTCCGCCGCCGGATGGTTGGACGGGCGAGCACGCCCAGCCCGACGAACAGGGCAGCAACCACGAGGAGGCGCAGGCCGTGGAGTGGGGTGTAGGAGTGGCTCATGTCGCGCAATGTACGGTTGCGCGGCCGGTCTATCAATACCTATTTCGGCATTTCTCGCCGCGCCTTCGGCCCGCTC
>JBFJZV010000117.1:0-11208 GCA_041621915.1 Acidimicrobiia bacterium
CAGCTCGGGCTCCATCGCCAGGGCCCGGCCGAGCTCGATGCGCTTCTGGATGCCGTACGGCAGCAGCGCCACCGGGAACTTGCGGTACTGCTCGATCTCGAGGAAGTCGATGATCTCCTCGACCTTGCGCCGGTTGGCGATCTCCTCGCGGCGGGCCGGCCCCAGCCAGACGCTGCCGGCGATCCACGAGCGCTGCATGAGGTGGTGGCGGCCCAGCATCAGGTTGCCGAGCGTGGTCATGGCGCCGAACAGCTCGATGTTCTGGAAGGTGCGGGCGATGCCGCCCTGGGCGATCTTGTAGGGCTTGCGGCCGATGATGTCGTCGCCGTGCCACAGGATCTGGCCCTCCTGCGGCCGGTACACGCCGTTGAGGCAGTTGAAGATCGACGTCTTGCCCGCACCGTTGGGCCCGATGATGGCAAACAGCTCCCCCTCGTCGACATGGAACGACACCCCGTCCAACGCCTTCACGCCCGCGAAGGACAAGTGCACGTCCCGAAAATCGAGAAGATGCTCGGCCATCAACCCGTTCCCAGATCTGATCGACGGGTTCGGCACGCGCCAGCACGGCCCGAACATCCGCCCGGCCGTTTCACATGGCAGCCGACCCGGGCGGTCGGTTTGCGGTGCCGCGAATTGGGGCCCTCTCGGCTGCGGCTGCCGCCGGGGCTGAGCCTACGTGGGGGCCGGCGCGAGGCGCCGGCCTGGTTCCAACCACGTGCCGCGTGGGATCTAGAGGGCATCTTCACCCTCGCCGGCGCGCCGGAGGCGGGCCGGCGATTCATGACAGCCACCGCTTCTTGCGCTTGTAGTGCTTCACGTCCTTGAAGCTCTTGCGCTCGTCGCCTTCGGCGTGGAGGCCCAAGTAGAACTCCCGGACGTCCTCGTCGTTGAGCAGCTTCTGGGCGGGGCCGTCCATGACGATCTTCCCTGTCTCCATGACGTAGCCGTAGTCGGCGATGCTCAGCGCCATCATGGCGTTCTGCTCCACGAGGAGCACGCTGGTGCCGAGCTTGTTGATGTCGACGATGATGTCGCGTATCTGCTGGACCAGCCGCGGAGCCAGGCCCAGCGACGGCTCGTCCATCAGCAGCACCTTGGGGGCGGTCATGAGGGCCCGGCCGATCGCCAGCATCTGCTGCTCGCCGCCCGACAGGTAGCCCGCCGTGGAGTTGCGGCGCTTCTGGAGCACCGGGAACAGCGTCATGACCCGGTCGTATGACTCCTTGAACGACTTGCGGTCGGTGTTGGTGTACCCCCCTGCTCGCAGGTTGTCCTCGACGCTGAGTTCGGCGAAGATGCGGCGCCCCTCCAGCACCTGCACGACGCCCCGCTTGACGATCTCGGCGGCGTCGTCCTCGTCGATGCGCTCGCCGTTCAACTTGACGTCGCCCTTGGTGATGTCGCCCTCGTGCACGTCGAGCAGCCCGCTGATCGCCCGCAAGGTGGTCGTCTTCCCGGCTCCGTTCGCGCCCAACAGCGCCACGATCGCGCCGTCCGGCACTTCGAGCGAGATCCCCCGCAACACGAGGATGACGTCGTTGTAGACGACCTCGACGTTGCTCAGTGCCAGCAGGGTTGGGCCTCCTCCGGGACTGAGCGACGATACCAGCCCCTACCCTGTGAAGTCATGGAGACGTTTCCGGCCAGCTTGCTCGGCAGCCCGGCGGACTTCCTCGACCACCCGGAGCCGGCGATCCGGCGCATCGCCGTGGCCACTGCCGCGCTGCCGGCCGCACGGGCCGCCGCCGTCCTGGCGTCGGACCCGGACCCCTGGGTGCGCGCCGCCGCGGCCGAGGCGCTCGGCGAAGCGAAGGCCGCCGAGGCGCTCCTCGCAGCCCGCGACGATCCGGACCCGATGGTCGTCGAGGCGATCGCGTTCGGGCTGGGCGAGGCAGGGGACGCTACGGCCGTGCCGTGGCTGCTGGAGACCGCCGCCGGTGACGGCGAGAAGCTGGTGCGGGAGGCCGCGATCGCCGCGCTCGGCGCGCTCGGCGACGACCGGGCCGTCCCGCTGCTGTTGGAGCTGGTGGCAACGGGGCCGCCGCAAGTGCGCCGTCGCTGCGTCGTCGCCCTGACCGCATTCGACGGGCCCGAGATCGAGGCGGCGATCCGCCGGGCCGCGAGAGACCGCAACCCGATGGTGCGGGAAGCGGCAGAGATGGTGGTCGGGCCCCAGCTCGACTCGGGCGATTTGCCCTGCTCGCCGCCCTGCTGACGCGTTCAGGTCCTTCGGCACTTGCCGTCGCCCCACCCTTTGGAGGACCCTGAAAGGTGGCGTCGATCGCCCAGGGGGCGCCGACCCGCATCGCGGGCGGCGCAGGGCGAAAGGAGGTGGGGGCATGCCGAACGGCACCACTACCGCGGTCACGGAAGCTGCTCGGCTCGACGAGATCGGCTTCCCGGAGTTCACGACGAAGCTGATCACCGACACGTTCAACGCGTTGGTGTCGGCCAACATGGACCAGACCGACAAGTACATGGAACTCGTGGCGAACGTGGCCAAGCCGCTGGCCGAGTTCATCAACGACACGCAGGAGGACATCTCCGGCGACGCGCTGATGCGGTTCCTCACTGCGGCGCTGCCGGCGGCGGCCGACTCCGAGGAGCCAACGAAGGTGGCGGTAGGAGCCACCCTCACCAGCGACGACGCAGCGGCCCTCAACGCCGCGTTGGAGCTGCCGGCCGACGCCGGGGTGGCCGGCGGCAACCAGGTCGCAGCCGCCGGCGCGCTCTCGACGCAGAGCGACGTGGACGTGATCCTGGATGCGGTCGCGAGGCGCATCGCCGCCAACCGCTACGACCTGCTCAAGGAGATGGTGCGCCAGGGCATCCTCCGCCTGGTCGTGGAGGACGGCTTGATCGAGACCCGCCTGACGTTCACCACATACGGCTCGACCTACCACCAGAAGCACGTCACCGATTTCGAGCGTGCGACGTCACGCAAGCGCTCGAGGGGCGGCACCGGCCCGTTGATCAACCTGTTTGGCAGCTACGCCGAGACCGCCCGCTCGACCAAGGTCAGCATCCGCACCAGCAAGGAGACCGATCGCGACTCCTCCGGGAGCCGCGTGCAGATCTTCGGAATGGTTCGCATCAACTTCCGCACCGACTACCTGCCGCTGGCGGCGTGACCCGATGACGGCCGACGAGCCGCCGGCGCCCGTCGAGGTCGGCTTCGGCGAGTTCACGGCGCGTCTCATCTCCGACGTGTTCGACGCGGTGGTGGCCAGCCAGCTCGCTCAGGAGCAGCGGCTGGCCGAGCTGGTCGCGGCAGCCGAGTGGACCGTGGAGGAGTTCGCCGAGCGGGTCATCGCCGACGAGGAAGCAAAGGAAGAGCTCGCCACCCTGTTCCCGGGCCGGTCGGTGAAAGCCGCTACGTCCGTCGTAGCCGGGGCTCCCTACCGGCCGGCGCGGGCCGGGACCCCGGAGGAACCGCCGGTGGAGGAGGTGCTCGGACTGCGGCTGGTGCGGGGCGACTATGCGACCCGGCGCCGCCAGACCGTTTTCACCCGGCGTGGCGTGGCCCGGGTCGCAGACGCGGTCCGCGTCCGCATCGCCGACGCGCGACACCAAGCGGTGCGGGAGATGGTGCGGCGCGGGCTGCCGCGGGTGATCGCCGACGGCGGGCGGGTGAACAGCAAGCTGACGTACGAGATCGTCGAGTCGAACCGGCAGCAACCGGCGCCGTCAGGCGCCGACCTCCCCGTGCTCGGAGCCGCCCCGGCGCGACTCCGGCTCCTCGTGCGGCCGGCCGACGAGCGCGCGCCGCAGACCCGGGAACTGCAGATCAACGTGTTCGGCGAGGTCGAGATCAGCTTCACCACGCTGACATGACCGAGCACGGCGATCCGGGTGCGGTCGACCTCGCTGAGCTCATTTCGCTCGTCGCCCGTGAAGCCGAGGACGGCCGCCGCGCCTCGGTGGACCGCGCCGCAGCCCCTGATGGGCTGCAGGTGACGGCGGTGCGGGTCCGGTTCGGCAGGGAGGCGCGGCCGCCGGGTGACGACCCGGCGGCGGGACCGCTGCCCCCGAGCCGGTACCCGCCGGCGCGTGGCGGCTGGGAGATCGAGGTCGACCTGGGCCCGGGCGGCGGAGCGCTCGCCCGGGTCGGGACCGGAGAGTGGGGCCCGGTCGCTCCTGGTCGCAGCCTCGCCGACGTGTTCGGCGGCCGGCCGGTGGGCGAGCTCAAGGGCGCCGCCGCCTCGTGGTCGAAGCGGATGGGCGACGCCGGCATCGCCACCGTCGCGCACTTGGCAGCAGTCGCGGCCCCCGACCTCGCCGCGCTGGTCCGCCTGACCCGCTCGCACCGGCCGCTCGAGCTGCGAGTGAAGGCGCAGCTGCTGGACGTGCCGGGGCCATGGCTCCCGCCCTCCCCGGCCGATGCGCTGGCGCTCTGGGACCTCGCCGGGAAGACTCCCGGCGAGCTGCGCGACCTGGTGGGGGCGAGCCGGTGCTCGGCGCGCGACGCCGATCGGCTGGCCGACCTCCTGGCGCGCCTCGTCACCGCACTCGACTCCTCGGTCCTCCGGTCGACGAAGCTCGGTGACATCCGATCCGGGCCGGCCGCATCATCGAGCGGGCTCAGCCCTCCTGGACCTCCGCCCAGCGGAAGCAGTCGACCACGTGGTCGTTGACCAGGCCGGTCGCCTGCAGGTGCGCATACACGATCGTCGACCCGACGAACCGGAAGCCGCGCCGCTTGAGGTCTTTGCTCACGGCCTGCGACAGCGGCGTCTCTGCGGGCAGGTCGCCCAGCGACCTCCAGCGGTTGACGACGGGTTGCCCGTCGACGAACGCCCAGATGTACGAGTCGAAGCTGCCGGCCTCGCCCTGGACGTCGAGGAACGCCCGGGCGTTGGTCACAGCCGACTCGACCTTGAGGCGGTTGCGCACGATCGACGGGTCGGCGAGCAGCTTCTCGACCCGGGCAGGGGTGAACCGGGCGACCTTGGCCGGGTCGAAGCCGGCGAACGCCTTCCTGTAGCCGTCCCGCTTGTTGAGGATCGTCGACCAGCTCAGCCCCGCCTGGGCGCCCTCCAGCACCAGGAACTCGAAGTGCGTCCAGTCGTCGTGGACCGGCACTCCCCACTCATCGTCGTGGTATGCGACCATCGCCGGGGCGTCGCCCGCCCACTCGCAGCGCTTCAGGCCTCGTCCTCCCGCACCCACTCGGCGCCGCCCGCCCAGTGTTCCTTCTTCCAGATCGGCGCAGTCGCCTTCAGCTCGTCGATGATGTACCTGCCGGCCTCGAAAGCCTCGGGCCGGTGCCCTGCGCTCACCGCCACCGCGACCGACACCTCGCCGACGTCCAGGCTGCCGACCCGGTGCACGGCCGCCACCCGGCGCACGTTCCACTTGTCACGCGCCTCGGCGACCACCCGGGCGATCGCCGCCTCCACGTACTCGCCGTACGCCTCGTACTCCAGCCGGGTCACTGCGTCCCTGCCTGGGGCGTGATCGCGGACCGTCCCGAGGAAGAGCACCACCGCCCCGGCCGCCGGATCGCGGACCCGTTCGAGCAGCGCGGCGGGTTCGATCGGCGCCGCCGCAACGGCGACGAGATCGCCCTCCTGCCCGCCGGGTAGGCCCCCGCCATCCGTAAGATGCATCGCATGGATCACAGTAGCGACCCGCCCGCGCCAGAGGCCGGCCGGCGCTGGGAAGATCCATCCGAACCGCCCTCCCGCCCGATCATCGACTACGGCCCCTTCGAGGTGCCGTTCGACGCGTCGCCACCGGCCGAGCCACGTCCGGCCCGCCGGCCCCGCACCTACTCGGAGAGCTTCGCCGCCGCCCCCCGGCCCGCACCACGGGCTCGCCCGGTCGACCCGATACCCAGCGTGAGCGTGCTCCCCCCACCGTTGCCGGCGCCGCGACGCCGCCGCTGGCCGCTGGTGCTGCTGGCGATGGTCTCGGGCGTCGTCGGCGCAGCGCTGGCGCTCGGGGGCTTCCTGCTGTTGGAGGACGACCCCGACCCGGCCCTGCCGGCGAGGCCGCAGGCACAGGACATCCCAACCGTGACGGTCATCGAACGCATCACCGAGATCGTCAGCTCCGGAGGGGACAACGCGGTGGCCACCGCTCCCGCCATCGCCCGGGCCGTGATCCCGTCGATCGTCACCGTGCAGGTGGACACCCTGGACGACGGCGAGTTCTCGGCCGACGGCAGCGGCTCGGGGGTGGTGCTCGACGGCGCCGGCTACATCGTCACCAACGAGCACGTCGTGGCCGAAAGCGAGGAAGTGCGCGTCGTGTTCTCCAGCGGGCGCACGTACGACGCGACGGTGATGGGGACCGATGCCCGCACCGACCTCGCCGTGCTGCGCATCGACGCCGCCAACTTGGTGCCGATCAAGGTGGGCTCCACCGACAAGCTGTCGATCGGGGACTCGGCCGTCGCCATCGGCAGCCCGCTCGGCCTGGAGGGCGGCCCGTCGCTGACCGTCGGCGTCATCTCCGCCTTCGACCGGCTGGTGCAGACCGGCCCGAACGGCAACACCGACGTCCTGCGCGGCATGATCCAGACCGACGCCCCCATCACCCGCGGGTCGAGCGGCGGGGCGCTGGTGGACGCCGAGGGCAAGCTGATCGGGATCACCGCCGCGATCGGCGTGAGCAACGTGGGCGCCGAGGGCATCGGCTTCGCCATACCCGTGGAGATCGTGCAGCGCATCACCGCCGAGATCATCGCGACCGGCGGGGTGAAGCACTCGTACCTGGGCATCACGGGCAGCACCGACATGGCACAGGAGGACGACGGCGCGCAGATTCCGGTGGGGGTGCGGGTCCAGTCGGTGGAGTCGGGATCGGCGGCGGACCTGGCGGGGGTCGAGGTGGGCGACCTGATCACGTCGCTCGACGGGCTGCCGCTCACCAGCATCGACCTGCTGATCTCCACGCTCTACGGGTTCGAGGTCGGCACCATCGTGCAGCTCGAGGTCGAGCGCGACGGCGACGCGCTCGTCGTCGACCTCGAGCTCGGGGAGCGGCCGGAAGGGCTCTGACGCATGGTGCAGCGATGAGCGACAACATCTTCGACCGCCTGATCGAGCTGCTCCAGTCGTCGGGCCCGGTCAACTGGAAGCTGGCGGGCGAGATGGCCGGGTCCATCGCCGGCGCCTCGCCGCCCATCGACGCCGCGACGGCAGACGAGCTGCGCGAGCTGACCCGGGCTGCTCAGCTGCACGTCGCAGCCGCATCCGGGCTCGAGCTGGAGCCCGGCCTCGTCGACGTGCAGGTGGTAGACCGGGCGGGCTGGGCCCGGGCCAACCTTCGCGCCTACCGCTACCTCATCGAGCCGATCGCCGCCAAGATGGTCGAAGGCGCCGGTGGTGCGGGCCCACTCGAGGCGATCCTCAAGCCGCTCGGCCCGGCCATCCTCGGCATGCAGGCCGGCAGCATGGTCGGCTTCATGAGCCAGCGAGTGCTCGGCCAGTTCGACGTCGGCCTGCCGGCCGCCGACGGTGCGGCGCTGTTCTACGTGGTGCCCAACATCGAGGCCTTCGCCGCAGACCATTCGCTGGACCCGGGCCAGACCCGGCTCTGGGTAGCGATGCACGAGGTGACCCACCAGGCCGAGTTCGCGGTGCCGTGGATGCGGCCGCACTTCCTGAGCTTGGTCACGTCCTACCTCGAGGGCCTCGACTTCGACCCCACCCGCATCGCCGCCCGCCTCGAGCACCTGGAGGACCCCTCGGAGCTCGAAGCGATGTTCTCCGATCCCGCCGCGGTGGCCGGCCTGGTCGCCGGTCCCGACCAGGAGCGCCAGCTCGAGGACATCCAGGCGTTCATGGCCTTCGTCGAGGGCTATGCCGATCACGTCATGGACCGGGCCGCACCGCGGCTCATCCCCGACGCCGCCCGCCTCCGCGAGGCGCTGGTCCGCCGGCGCGCCGAGCCCAGCCAGGGCGAACGGGTGCTCGCCCAACTTCTCGGCCTCGAGTTGAAGCGCCAGCAGTACCGCAAGGGTGCCGAGTTCTGCGCCCAGGTCGAAGACCGCTGGGGCAGCGACGGCCTGGCCGCCGCATGGGACGACCCGGCGCACCTGCCCACACTCGCCGAGCTCGACGACGTGGTGGGGTGGGCGGCCCGCGTGCTCGTCGGCGACCAGCTCCTCGACGGGGACGGCTGAGCCCAGCCGCAGATACCCGGCCGCGGGCCCGCCGTAGCGATGCGGCCAGCGGTACGCTGGACGCAGCGCGCATCCGGCAGGTCGAGCTCGGATGAGGGGTTGGTGGTGATGACTCGAACCGGGCCAGAGACGGCGGCCGTGCCACCGGGACCGGCCGGCACGCTCCGGCTGCTGGGTGGGTTCGAGCTGCGGGTCTCCGGCACAGCCGTCACTCCCGGTCCCGTCGAGAGCCGGATCATCGCGCTCACCGGAATCACCGGCAGGCCGTTGTCGCGCCGGCGCCTGGCGGCCATCGTCTGGCGGCATGTCGCGCCGGTCCGGGCAGCCGGGCGGCTCCGGTCTGCTCTCTACCGGCTCAACCGGCTGGTGCCGGGACTGGTGCGAGACGCGGATGGCGCCGGGGTGGCGCTGGCCGGAGGAGTGGCCTGCGACGTCAGCGACCTCGAGAGCTGGGCGCGCTCGGTGATCGACGGCGGCGGGCCCTGGAGCGAGCCCGGGCCGGCGGCCACCGCCGTGCTGCTGCCCGGGTGGGACGACCCGTGGGTGCTGCTGCATCGGGAGCGCCTGCTGCAGCTTCAGCTCGAAGCGCTCGAGGTGTCCACACTCCGGCTGAGCGCAGCCGGCCGCCACGACGAGGCGGCCGCCGCCGGCCGGAAGGCAGTGCAGCTCCGGCCGCTGCGGGAGAGCTCCCGGAGGGCGCTGATCCGGGCACTGGGAGCGGCCGGGCGACTCGGCGACGCCGCTCGCGAGTACGACGACTACCGGGAGGCGTTGCGGCGCGAGCTGGGCCTGGCGCCGTCGGCGCACCTCGACAAGGTGATGGCGGCGCTCGGAGTGCTGCCGTCACGCAGTGGTGACGCGGCGGTGACGCCGGAGGGTTAGGAGGGATGTGGCGACGAGAAGGCCGGACTTGGGAGAGCGGTTGACCCACCAGCAACCCCCCGCTTCGGAGCTCCAGCTCCTCGGCGGCTTCCACCTGCGCTGCCGGGGACGGACCGCGGCGCCGCCCAACAGCGCGCAGCGCTTGCTGGCGCTGCTCGCGCTCCACGGCACCGAGCTGTCCCGGGGGTTCGTCGCCGGGACGCTGTGGCTCGACTCGAACGAGCGACGCGCCGCCGGCAGCCTGCGGTCAGCACTGTGGCGGCTCCGCCAGACCGACCCGGAGCTCGTGGAGACGCGCTCCGGCTCGCTGCGCCTCGGCGATCGCGTCTCGGTGGACGTCAACAGGTTGGTTGCCGCGTCGCGCCGCGTGCGAGCCGCCGGCAGCGTCGAGGAACTCGACGACGAGCTCTTCGCCCAGGACCTGCTGCCCGGCTGGTACGAGGACTGGGTGCTCGTCGAGCGGGAGCGGCTCCGCCAGCTCCGGCTCGACGCGCTGGAGACGGCCGCCGACCGGCTCATCGACGCCGGCGACTTCCGCGCAGCCGTGCGAGCCGCGCTGGCAGCCGTCCAATGCGAGTCGCTGCGGGAGAGCAGCCACCGCGTGCTCGTCCGCGCCCATGTGGCGGGCGGCAACTACGCCGCGGCGCTCCGGCAGTACCGCCTCTACGCCCGGCTGCTGCGCGACGAGCTCGGGCTCGCGCCGTCCCATCTCATGCGCGAGCTGGTGGCGCCGCTGATGCAGCGTTGACGCCGTGGTGACGCTCACGGTGTGAAGTGGCGCGGATGGAGTCCCCCCAGCACCGGGACGGCGTCCTGGTGATCAGTGCCTGGATCGAGCCGGAATCCGGCGACTTCCGGGCCCGCGTGATGCACACCCTCGACCCGGCCACGCCGGAACACGAGTTGCAGTGGGCGGCATCGCCTGCGGACGTCGTCGCCATCGTCGAGGAATGGCTGGGACGACTCGGCGGCGATCCGGCGCCGTGACGGCGGAGTGACGGCGCGGTGACGCCGTCCCGCCAGCGTGCGAGGCGATGTCGGCACCAGCCACGAGATCGCGTGACGGCGGCGCCGCCTGGCGGGGCCGCTGATGGCCACCTTCCGCGGCGTCGAAGGCGCATGCCATGCCCTCGTCGAGCTGCTGCGGGACAACTACGTCCCCGGCGACTTCCCCAACCACAACTTGGAGTTCAAGGTGCTGGCGGTGGCCGAGTTGGGCAGCGAGGGCCCCACGGCCGGCGTGACCGTGGCGCTGTACCGCATCACCCTCAACGAGGCCGACCGCACGCCGCCCGGTCGCCGTACCGACGACGGCGGGCGCTTCCGTAGCCAGCTTCCCCTCGACCTGCACGTGCTGCTGACCGTCTGGGGCCAGGAAGCATCCCTCCAGCAGGCGATCGCCGGGTGGATGATGCGGGTGATGGAGGACCACCCGGTCCTGCCGGCCGGCCTCCTCAACCGGCGCACCGACGGCGTGTTCCGGCCCGACGAGGCGGCGGAGGTGAGCGTCGGCCAGCTCGCCACCGAAGACCTCCTCCAGCTCTGGGACATCGTCCAGAACGGCTTCCAGCTGTCGGTGCCGTACCAGGTCCGCAACGTGCGCATCGAGTCCGAGCGGGAGGTCGTGAGCGGCGCCCCGGTGCAGGACCGCATCCAGCGCTACGAGGAGGTCGTGCGATGACCACCCGGCCGCTCGAGACGATCCGCCGGCTCACCCCGCTCGGCATCGAGCTGTGGGACTTCCTCACCGACGCCCCCGTCACCGACGGGCTCACGGCAACCGCCTACCCGGTGACCGGCCCGGCGTCGCCGGTGACCGGGGTGCGCACGCCGTCGGGCGTGCTCGCGTTCCATGGCCTTCCGGGCCTCCACGACGCGGAGTACCCGGACCCCGACGGCCCCGCCGACCTGCCCAGCAGCCCGACCGCCGACTTCGACGTGCTGGTCCGCGACGCCCGGGGCCGGTTCAACGACGTCGTGCTGCGGGTCACCGCGCCACTGCTGGGGGTGGCGACCGCCGCGGACGCGCTCGCCGACTGCCCCGGCGCCCTCAGCTTCCCCGAGGGTGCCCGCGTGTTCCTGTTCTCGGCGCCGTCGCGACCGCTGCCGGCCGGCACCGGGGCGATCCGCGCCCAGATCCTCGCTCGGATCGGCGAGGGCGCCGGCGAGCAGCGCGTGCCTGCCCCGTATGC
>JBFJZV010000118.1:0-11124 GCA_041621915.1 Acidimicrobiia bacterium
TGACAGGTCGGTGCCGGACCAGTACTGCCGCGGGTCACCGGGGTCGAGGAACACCTGGTCCAGCGCCGACCACTCTGCGGAGGTGTCGACCATCAGCACGAAGTCGGCCTTGGGGAGCTTGCTGTCACGCTTCCCCCCTGTCCCGTTCCTGCTTCTCGTGCCGACCCCAGCGAGTGGCGCGGTCGTCCGGCGAGCGCCCCCGATCCTGGAACGGCCGATCGGCCCTGGCTCCCGCCCGCCACCTGGGGGATGGTGGAATCGACGAAGGGAGGGACTATGAGGGGCATCAGCAAGCTCCTCGTCGTGGTCTCGGTCCTCGCGCTGGCGTTCGTCGCCCTCGCCCCCGCGGTTGCGGCTGAGCCACCGGTGACCACTCGCACGATGGAATTGCCCGAGGAGCTGGGGCTCGTCGACCCGGTCACGGGCATCTGGCATCTCGCCGGCCGGTCCGTGTTCTTCTACGGGAACCCGAGCGACGTTCCGTTCATGGGGGATTGGGACGGGGACGGGGTCGACACCCCCGGCCTGTACCGGCCGTCCGACGGTTTCGTGTACCTGCGCAACTCGAACTCCCAGGGGATCGCCGACGTGGAGTTCTACTTCGGGGATCCGGGGGACGTGCCCCTCGCAGGTGATTTCGACGGGGACGGGGTCGACTCGGTGTCGCTGTACCGGCCCGACGAGAGCCGCTTCTACGTCATCAACCGGCTCGGCGCCGGCTCGACCGGCCTGGGCGCCGCGGACTCGGTCTTCACGTTCGGCGACGTCGGCGACGTGCCGTTCGCCGGCGACTTCAACGGCGACGGGACCGACGACGTCGCGGTGTTCCGGCCGGCGACGGGCTTGATCTACGAGCGTACGAGGCTCTCGGCGGGCCCGGCGGACATCACGTTCCGCGCCGCCCTGCCGGGGGATCGGATCGTGGCCGGCGACTGGAACGGGCCGTGGGACTGCAGCGAGTTCGACTGCAGCGGCGACGGCACGCCGATCGACACGGTGGCGTGCTTCCGTCCGGCCGATCGCGCGTTCCACGTCTTCCCCGAGAACGCGACGGGTCCCGGGCAGGAGATGGCGGCCTGGGGCGATTCCGATTGGATGGCCGTCTCCGGCCGCTTCGTCCGCCATCCGGTGGACGACGTCGTCGAGGCCCTGCTCGGCACCTGGGCGGGCACGATCCAGTATCCGTTCGACGCCACCACATACCCCGCGTCGATCCAGTTCAACTTCGACGGCTCGTACGCGGTGCCGGCGCCCGGGACGCCGGTGATGCAGCTCGAGGTGCTCCTCGGGGTGGTCGGGTTCCCGATCGAGCGAACCTACCTGGTCTACCACGTGGACGACACCGGAGGGTACGGCGAGCTCCGCGCAGAGGCGGTTCCGACCTCGCGGTACGCCGGCATGGACGGCATCGTCGTCGACGACGACGTCCTGACGATGACGCTCATGGTGCACGGGAACGGTTGGCCGATGCGGCTGGAGCGGGTGAGCTGACCGGCCTCAGCCGAATCGGTAGCCGACGCTCCGCACGGTGGTGATCCACGACGCCCGTTCCTCGCCGAGCTTGGCGCGGAGCCGGCGTACGTGGACGTCGACCGTCCGCGAGCCGCCGAAATAGTCGTAGCCCCAGACCTTGGACAGGATCTGGTCGCGGCTCCACGCCCTTGCTGGGTTGATGACGAAGAACCGCAGCAGCTCGTACTCCATGTACGTGAGGTCGACGGGCTGGCGGCCGAGGGTCGCCTGGTAGGTCGCCAGGTTGAGCTCGAGGTCCTTGAACCGGATCACCTCGTCGAGCTCCGCCGAGGTCTCGGGGCCGAGCCGCAGCAGCCGCAACCGCAGCTCCGACACGTCGAGCGGCGTCAGCGCGAAGTCCGTGTAGCCCTCGCCGGCGGCGACCTGCTCGATCTGGCTGCGGTCGGCCACGACCAGCACGGGCTGGTCGTGATGGTCCCGGATCCGCCGCGCCACGGTCATCCCCGCCGCAGGCGCGGTCGACAGCTCGACCACGACGGCCGCCCAGCCCTCGTCCGGGGCGCGCTCCGCGACGGCGGCGACGTCGGACACCGGCACCGGGCGGAAACCCGCCTCCAACAACGCGGCGGTGAGCGCATCGGACGGCCGGTCGGGGTAGACCGCGACGAACATCAGAGGATCGGGAGGAAGTGCTCGAGCTCCCATCGGGTGACGTGGCGCTCGTACCGCTCGGCTTCCTTGCGCTTGTTGCGCAGGAACCACTCGAAGGTGTGCTCGCCGAGCGCCTCGGCGACCAGCTCCGACGACTCCATGACGTCGAGCGCGTCGGCGAGCGTCTCCGGGAGCCGGGTGACCCCGGCGGCGGCCAGTTCCTGGCGGGTCATGTCGAAGACGTTGTTGGTGGTCTCCGGGGGAAGCTCGTACCCACCGTCGATGCCGGCGAGGCCGGCGGCGAGGATCACCGAGAACGCCAGGTAGGGGTTGCAGGCGGGGTCGGGCGCCCGATATTCGACTCTGGTCGAGGTCGACTTGCCCTTCTTGGGGCGGGGAACCCGCACCAGCGCCGACTGGTTGTTCCGGGCCCACGACACGTAGATCGGCGCCTCGAAGCCACGCACCAGCCGCTTGTACGAGTTCACCCACTGGTTGGTGACCGCCGTGATCTCTCGGGCGTGGCGCAGCAGCCCGGCCACGAACGCGGTGCCGACCTTCGACAGCCCGTACTCGCCGCCCGCCTCGTGGAAGGCGTTGCGGTCGCCCTCGAACAGCGACAGGTGGAGGTGGAGGCCGTTGCCGTCGTGGTCCTCCAGCGGCTTCGGCATGAAGGTGGCGTAGATGTCGTGCTCCATCGCCACCTCCTTGACGGCCAGGCGGGTTGTCAGCACGTTGTCGGCCATCGTCAGCGCGTCGGTGTACCGCAGGTCCATCTCGTGCTGGCTGGGCGACACCTCGTGATGGGAGAACTCCACGGGGATGCCGAGCTGCTCCAGCGCCATGATCGAACGGCGCCGGTACTCCTGGGCCACGTCGAGCGGGGTGAGGTCGAAGTAGCCGCCCCGGTCGAGCGCCTTCGGCTCCGGCCCAGAGTCCTCGAAGTAGAAGTACTCGATCTCCGGCCCCACGTAGAACGTGTAGCCGAGCTCGGCCGCCCGGCCGAGGTTGCGCTTCAGCACCCATCGCGGGTCGCCCTCGAACGGCTGGCCGTCGGGGGCCGTGATGTCGCAGAACATGCGGGCCACCCCGGCCTGGTCGGGCCGCCAGGGCAGCATCTGGAACGTGGTGGCGTCGGGCCGGGCGAGCATGTCCGCCTCCTGCACCCGCGAGAAGCCGTCGATGGCCGAGCCGTCGAACTGCATCCCCTCTTCGAAGGCGGTCTCCAGCTCGGCGGGCGTGATCGCGAACGACTTGAGGAACCCCAGCACGTCGGTGAACCACAGCCGAACGAAGCGGACGCCGCGCTCCTCGACGGTGCGCAGCACGTACTCCTGTTGCTTCTCCATGCCGGCATGGTAGGGCGCGGGATCGGGCCGCCCCGGCCCGAAACACAGCGTTCACATTGCGGCAACCGATGCGAAACCGTCCCCCGGTACAACCCCGGGGTTACCGAGCACATCCGGGCGTGACCGCTTGCGGGTCACGACCGATTCACCAAGGAGAAGAGGCATATGGCCAAGTCGCCATCCGACGTGCTCGCGATGGTCGCCGACGGCGACTACCGCTTCGTCGACCTGCGCTTCGTCGACCTGCCCGGCCAGACGCAGCATTTCACCATCCCGGCCACCCAGCTCACCGAGGACGGGTTCGAGGAGGGCTTCGGCTTCGACGGCTCGTCGATCCGCGGCTTCCAGGACATCCAGGAATCGGACATGATCCTCATCCCCGACCCGGACACCGCGTTCGGCGACCCGTTCCTCGCCCATCCCACCCTCGTGATCTACTGCTACGTGCGCGACCCGGTCACCGGCCAGCCGTACGACAAGGACCCCCGCTACGTCGCGAAGAAGGCCGAGGCGTACCTCGCCGGCACCGGCATCGCAGAGACCTCGTACTGGGGGCCCGAGGCAGAGTTCTACGTGTTCGACTCGGCCCGCTTCGAGCAGAACCAGTTCTCCGCGTTCTACGAGGTGGACTCGGTGGAAGGCGCCTGGAACTCGGGCGCCGACGAGCCGGGCGGCAACCTCGCCTACAAGCCGCGCTACAAGGAGGGCTATTTCCCGGTTCCGCCCACCGATCACTACCAGGACCTGCGGTCGGAGATGACCCGCGTGCTGGAGGAGCTGGGCATCCCGGTGGAGGTCCACCACCACGAGGTGGGCACCGCCGGCCAGGCCGAGATCGACATCCGCTACGACACGCTCCTGCGCCAGGCCGACAACGTCACGATCTTCAAGTACGTGTGCAAGAACGTGGCCTGGCAGGCGGGCAAGACCGTGACGTTCATGCCCAAGCCGATCTTCCAGGACAACGGCTCGGGCATGCACACGCACCAGAGCCTCTGGAGCGGCGGCACCCCGCTGTTCTACGACGAGGCCGGGTACGCGGGGCTCAGCGACATGGCGCGTCACTACATCGGCGGCCTGCTCACCCACGCGCCGGCGATCCTCGCGTTCGCCGCCCCCACCACCAACTCGTACCGGCGGCTCGTCCCGGGCTACGAGGCGCCGGTGAACCTGGTGTACAGCCAGCGCAACCGGTCGGCGGCGGTGCGGGTGCCGGTCTACTCGAAGAAGCCGGCCGCCAAGCGGCTCGAGTTCCGCTGCCCCGACCCGTCGGCCAACGCGTACCTGGCGTTCTCGGCGATGCTGCTGGCCGGCCTCGACGGTATCCAGAACCAGATCGAGCCGCCCGACCCTCTCGACAAGGACCTCTACGACCTGCCGCCCGAGGAGCTGGCACAGGTGCCGTCGGTGCCCGGCAGCCTGGAAGAGTCGCTCGACGCGCTGGAGGCCGACCACGACTTCCTACTCGTCGGCGACGTCTTCACCGAGGACCTCATCGAGAGCTGGCTCGCCTACAAGCGCGGTAGCGAGGTCGACGAGATGCGCCTCCGCCCCCACCCCCACGAGTTCTACCTGTACTACGACGTGTGAGCCCCGCCCCGAGCCGAGCTGACCTCAGTTCGGGAAGATCTCCGGGTGTCTGCAAAAATCCGGTCTCGCGTGTTTGCGGCCTATGCGCACGTGCGAGGCTGCTTGGTGGGGCTCGGCTACGACCCCGACGCGCCGCCTTCGGAGGACGTCTTCGTCGAGAGCTTCGGCTCGCGGGAAGGCGGATGGTTCCCGTACGACGGGCTCAGCCAGCAGCTCGAGGTCGAGGAGCAGTGCCCGCCACGGGTGGAGTGACCGGCGCCCGCGCAGGTCGGCCGTAGCCGGCCCACCGGTGCTGAGCGTGGTCGGGGCGAGCATCCCGCCGGCCGCGGTCGCTGCGTATCGCCACCCGGTCCGCGTGCTCCGGGTCCCCTGAGGGGTCAGCGCGTCCGGCGGAGCTCGACCACGCTGATGTCGTCCGACTGGTGCGCAGCGACCAGTTCGAGGCCGGCTGCCGCCCCGAGCGCGCCGATCGCTGCGGCGGTGCGCTCCCGGCCGCCGAACATGACCAGCATGCGCAGGTCCATCACCGTCGACGGCGCGCCGCCGCCCGGGCCGGTGCGCTCCACCACCAGCACCCGCCCGTCCGCGCCGGCGGCCTCGGCGCAGCGGCGGAGGATGCGGGTGGCGTCGTCGTCGGGCCAGTCGTGGAGGATGGCGCAAAGCAGGTAGGCGTCGGCGCCGGGGGGCAGCGGGTCGAAGAAGCTGCCGGCGACGGCCATCGCTCGATCGCCGTGCACGGCGAGCTTGCTGCGGGCGCGTTCGGCGGTGCCCGGCTGGTCGAGCACCGTGCCCCGCATCTCCGGGTGGGCGGCGAGCAGCGCGGCAAGCAGCGAGCCGTCGCCGCCACCGACGTCGACCACGTCACCGAACCGCCCCCAGTCGCATGCGGTCAGCACGTCGACGGCCCAGCCGGCCGCGTCGTGGCCCATGTGGGCGTCGTACGCAGCGGCCCTCGCCGGGTCGGCGGCGTCGTCCCAGAACGACCGCCCCCAGGCGCGCTCGTAGACGGGCTCACCGGTGCGAACGGTGTCCAGCAGGTAGGCGAACGCGAGGTCGGCCCGCCCTAGTGCCGATTCGATGTCGAGCCGGCTCCGGAGACCGGCCCCGTCGAGCAGCTCGCGGCCGTGCGGGCCCAGCGAGAAGCCCTCGCCGAAGATGCCTTGGGCGACGAGGAGGCGCATCAGCCGTCCGACAGCGTCGGCGTCGGCTCCAGCCGCCGCGGCCAGCTCCGCCGCCGTCCGCTTGCCCGCGGCGAGGTGGTCGGCGAGTCGCAGCGTGGCCGCCACCCGGATGGCCATGGGTGTGATCAGGTCGGCCCGGTCGGCGATGCCTTCCATGGCCGGCGACGGTAGCTCCGGCTACTCGTCGATGCCGCCCTCGTCGCCCGTGATGTCGAGGTTCTCCTCGTCGGGGTTGACGGTGGTTTCGGTGGCGCCATCGCCGGCACCCACCGTCGACGGGTCCTCGCCCCGAGCGACGGCGCCGATCACGTCGATGGACGAGGAGAACTCTCCGCCAGACGCCTGGTACTCCTCGAGGGCTACGCGGCGCCCCTCGCTGCTGTTCGGATCCTGCAGCCCCACGACCATCGCGTCCGCGGCGGACACCATCGCCTTCGCCCACGTGACCGCCTCGAGGTGGGCGGGCTCGAGCAGCGGCAGGTTGGTGGGGGTGGCGCCCTCCACGTCGGCGGCGAAGGCCTCGGTTTCGGTCCGCAGCTGGCGGAGCTGCTCGAGCGCCTGCTGGAACGAGATGCTGCGGTCGTCCCAGTCGTCGTTGATCGTGACGGCGGACTCCGCCAGGCTCACGCTGCTGGCCTCGAGCGCCTGCATCGTCGCGAGGTACTGCGCCTCCTGCTCGGGCAGCGTGACCGTCGTCGTGACGTCGGGCAGGGTCACGACGACCGTGGTGTCGGTGGTGTCGAGGGTCACGGTGCCGTCGGGTCCGGTGCCGTCGGGGACCGTGCCGGGGTTGAGGCTGTTGACGAACACCGCGGTCGAGCCCACCATCCCCACGATCACCAGGGGCAGGATCCAGATACCGTGACGGGGGTCGGTCGAGCGCGCCATCGGCCCGCAGAGTAGTAGTGGGCAGCACTACCGCCGGGGAGCGGCAGTAGGGTCGCGGCGTGAAGCTCGACGGCAAAGTGGCGCTCGTCACCGGCGGTGCGCACCGCGTGGGGAAGGCCCTGACACTGGCGCTGGCGGGGGCCGGCTGCGACGTGTTCGTGCACTACGGGCGGTCCGGCGACGCCGCCGAGCAGACCGCGGAGGAGGCGCGGGCGCTCGGCGTGCGGGCGGCGACCGGCAGCCTCGACCTGGCGCGCACCGACGAGCTGCCCGAGCTGGTCGATGAGGCGGCCAGCGCGCTCGGGCCCGTCCAGGTGCTGATCAACAGCGCATCGGGCTTCGCCACCGACACGGCTCTGGACGTCACGCCGGAGCAGTGGCGACGCACGATGTCGGTGACGCTGAAAGCGCCGGTCTTCCTCACCCAGGCCATGGCCCGCGCCCTCCCCGAGGGCATGGAGGGGGCCGTGGTCAACATCACGGACTGGCGCACCGCCCGCCCTTATCCCGACCACTTCGGCTACAGCATCGCCAAGGGCGGGCTCGACGCCTTCACTCGGGCGGCGGCGATCGGGCTGGCGCCGCAGGTGCGCGTGAACGCGGTGGCGCTGGGGGCGATCCTGCCACCGCCGGGCGAGGACCGGTCCTACCTCCAGGACCTGGCCGGCAGCCTCCCGCTGCGGCGGGCGGGCAACCCCGGGCTGGTCGCCGACGCTGTGCTGTTCCTGCTGCGCAACGACTTCGTGGCCGGCGAGATCCTGCGCGTCGACGGCGCGGCCCACCTGGCATAGAACTTCGCCCGATATCGTTGGGGCAGCGTATGGACCGCATCCACATCACCGACCTCCTGGTGCGGGGCATCGTCGGCATCAACCCCGACGAACGGGACAATCCCCAGGACGTGCTCGTGAACCTCGTGCTGTTGGCCGACACCCGCCCTGCCGCCGCCAGCGACGACATCGCCGACGCCGTCAACTACCGCAGCGTCGCCAAGGCGGTCATCGCCCACGTCGAGGGCGGCGAACCGATGCTGGTCGAGCGCTTGGCTCAGGAGATCGCGGACGTCTGCCTGGCGGCGGACGATCGCGTCGAGGAGGTCGAGGTGACGGTCGAGAAGCCGGGAGCGCTGCGGTTCGCCGACTCGGTGGGCGTGACGATTCGCCGGGGGAGGACCGGCCAATGACCAGCGTGCGCGCCGTGGTCGCGATCGGCAGCAACATCGAACCTCGCCACAACGTTCCCGAGGCGGTGCGGGCACTGGAGCGGCACACCGGCATCGAGGTGCTCGACTGCAGCCGCGTCTACGAGACCCGGCCCGTCGGCGGGCCCGACGGCCAGCCCGACTACCACAACATGGCCGTGCTCGTGGAGACGGCCCTGGGAGCCGAGGCGCTCCACGGGGAGCTGCACGCCATCGAGGAGAAGCTGGGCCGCACGCGCGGCGCCGACCGGTTCGCGCCGCGCACGATCGACCTCGACATCGCCATCTACGACTGCGAGCACGGGGTGCCCGACGGCACCGACCCCCTCATCTCGCAGCACCTGTACCTCGCCCGGCCCATCGCCGACGTGGTGCCCGACTGGGTGGAGCCCGTCACCGGCCTGCCGATGCGGGACGTGGTGCTCCGGCTCGCGCACGAGGAGCCCGACGTGGAGCGCACGTCCACCCAGCTCGTGCCGCTCCAGACCGCAGGGCGCTATGCCGTCGAGCTGGAGGCGCTCCCCGACGAGGTGTACGCGCCCCGCTACGAGGCGCTGGTGCGCCAGCAGCTCGTCGAGATGGGCGAGGACCCCGAGCGGGAAGGGCTGAAGCGCACCCCGCTGCGGGTCGCCAAGGCGATGGACTTCCTCACCAGCGGCTACGCCACCACGCTCGAGGACGTCATCAACGAGGCAGTGTTCGAGGAGCCTTTCGAGGAGATGGTGCTGGTCAAGGACGTCGAGTTCTACTCGCTGTGCGAGCACCACCTGCTCCCCTTCTTCGGCCGCGCCCACGTCGGCTACCTGCCGAACGGGCGCATCATCGGCCTGTCGAAGATCGCCCGCATCGTGGACCTCTACGCGCGCCGCCTGCAGGTGCAGGAGCGGCTCGCCAACCAGGTCGCCGACGCCCTGATGGACGTGCTCCAGCCCCACGGCGTCGCCGTGGTGATGGAGGGCAGCCACTTCTGCATGATGATGCGCGGCGTGCAGAAGCAGAACAGCTCGATGGTGACCAGCGCCATGCGCGGCACGTTCACCGAGAACGCGAGCACCCGGAGCGAGTTCCTCGAGCTGATCAAGGACTAGTAACGGCCGCCGGCAAGCTTCGCTTGCCGGCGGAATCCTGGTCGTGCGGCCTGCGTGCCGCCGCGCAGCCCTTTCGGGCTGCGTTGCCGATCGTCACGGCAAGCTGCTCCGAGCGGGCCGAGGGGGCTCTCTGCGGAGCCGCCCCCCTCGGGCTCCCCCCTGCTCTCGCTCGTTAACATCGAGCCGTGACTCCTGTTGATACGTTTGGGCGGGGGATTCGGGATCTGCGGGTCTCGGTGACCGACCGGTGCAACTTCCGGTGCCGCTACTGCATGCCCAAAGAGGTCTTCGGTCGGGACTACGAGTTCCTGGCGCGCGACGAGCTGCTGTCGTTCGAGGAGATCACCCGCCTCACCCGCCTTTTTGCCGACCTCGGCGCCCGGAAGGTCCGGCTCACCGGCGGCGAGCCGCTGCTGCGCCGGGGCATCGAGGAGCTGGTCGCCATGCTGGCCGGCATCTCCGAGATCGACGACCTCACGCTCACCACCAACGGCTCGCTGCTCGCTCGCAAGGCCGCCGCCCTGGCCGAGGCCGGGCTGGATCGGGTGACGGTGAGCCTCGACTCGATGGACGACACGGTGTTCATGGCGATGAACGACGTCGGCTTCCCGGTGGAGCGGGTGCTCGACGGGATCGAAGCCGCTGCCGCCGCCGGCCTCGCGCCGGTCAAGGTCAACATGGTCGTCAAGCGCGGGGTCAACGACGAGAGCGTCGTGCCGATGGCTCGCCACTTCAAGGGCACCGGCCACATCGTCCGGTTCATCGAGTACATGGACGTCGGGCATTCCAACGGCTGGCGCATGGATGACGTCGTGCCGGCCGCGGAGATCGTCGCCGCCGTCGACGCCGAGCTGCCGTTGAAGCCGGTGGCTGCGAACTACCCCGGCGAGGTGGCCCGCCGCTGGCGCTACCGGGACGGGAGCGGGGAAATCGGCGTCATCGCCTCGGTGACGCAGCCGTTCTGTGGCGGCTGCACCAGGGTGCGCCTCTCGGCCGACGGCAGCGTGTACACGTGCCTGTTCGCAACGGCGGGGCGCGGCCTCAAGGGGCCGTTGCGAGCCGGCGAGTCCGACGAGGAGCTGCTGGCGAGGATTCGCTCGCTGTGGAGTGCGCGGGAGGACCGCTACTCGGAGCGCCGCTCGGCCGCCACCGCCGGGCTCCCCCGAGTGGAGATGTCCTACATCGGCGGCTGACCCGCGCTGAGCGATCCGGGAACCGCTGACGCGTCCGCGGGCAATGAACCCGTGAGGAGATCGTTGGCCCGGGTGGTCCCTGCGCCGCGGCAGAACTGCCGCTGCGGCGTATCCCGGGACGGCGGTGGACTGGAGCCGGGCGGGCCAGCCGACACAGCCGTCGCACCCGCACCGGGGCGGCCGACTCCCCTGCGCGCCGCCGACGGCTGCCGGTCCGCGGCGCGGCACCCATGGCCGCACCGCGAGCGAGGGGGAGGGAAGCGGTGGCCGCCAACCCACCTCCCCCTCACCTCCTCGGTGGGGCGGTCAGACCCCCGGGTCGGAGGGCGCTGCCGTGTAGTCGACGCAGACGATCTCGGCGAAGGGGTGGATCCCGTACGACGACGCTGCCGTTTGGCATGCCCGCGTGAAGGCGTCGCCCCAAGAGCGATGCGGCGACGGCACCGCCACGTTCACGAGCCGCCCGTCCGGCAAGCGCAGGCGGAATCGGAACCGCCGCATGTGGTCGCA
>JBFJZV010000119.1:0-11101 GCA_041621915.1 Acidimicrobiia bacterium
CTCCTCGTACGGCCCGAGGCCCCCGAACGGGTCGCGGGGGGAGGCGTTCCAGGTGGACGGGGTGTTGATCTGGTAGTTGAGCAGCCGGCCCTTGTCCATGTGGAGGTGGTGGGTGAGGTAGCCCCGGCCCGCCTCCCAGAACCCGGCGCCCACCCGCTCGTCCTTGGGGACCTTGAACTTGGTGTGGCCCTCGGTCTGGCCGCGGCGCCAGTAGTCGAAGGCCTGCAGCAGCACGCTGAGGCCGATGGCCGCCGTCCACGCCACCGCGTAGGCGCGTCCCCGGTTGCGCTCGAGGGCGTTGAGCCGGTCGGGCACCTTCCAGAAGAGCTCGGTCTCGGGAAGCGTCGCCTCGGGCATGTGGATGCGGATGCCGTCGCCGGTGGCCTCGTAGAAGTCGCTCGGCGGGTGCTTGCGGGCCAGCGCAGTGGTCCACATGCGCCCGTACACGCCGGTCTCGAGGGTCTGGCGGTCCCAGCGGGGGGCGGTGGCCCAGGAGTACTTCTCCTTGAAGTTGCGCCCGGTGGGCTTCGGGATGGTCTCCTTGTTCCAGGCGTGGTACGGCGAGAGCGGGTTGCCGAGGGCGTCGGTGTGGAAGCGGCGGTCACCGTTCTTGGCGTAGTCCTCGTAGAAGCTGTGCTCCACGAACTCCTCGATGCCCATGTTGATATCGTGGAGGCGGGTGGTGAGCAGCTCGCCGCCGATCACGATCCCCGGCGTCGACCAGCGGCGGTCGCCCCACTCGGACATGTTGGCGTACGTGGCGTCGTAGGCCTCGGGGTCGTCCCAGATGCCGGTCTGGATCAGGTTGATGGGCCGGTCGCCGACCAGCGCGTATCGGGCGTCCTGGTCGAGGAAGAAGTCGACGACGTCGTCCCAGATGCCGATCAGCCGCTTCGAGTAGTCGACGTACTTCATCAGCCGGCCGTAGAACTCGTTGAACGTCGACGTGGACAGCGTGGTCATGACCCCGCCGGGCACCAGCGTGGACGGATGCGGGTACTTGCCGTACATCATCTGGCACATCTGGCGGCCGAGGCGGGTGATGCCGAGCGCCTCGACGTAGTACTCCCCGGTGAGGGGGTTCATGGCGTCCATGATGTCGCCGACGGTCTGGTAGCCGTGAACGGCGGAGTGCGGCGCCGGCGTGCGGCGGGCGGCAGCCACGATCTCGGGGTTCGTGACCTCGACCAGCGCGGTGGAGTAGTCGGGCCCAGCCAGCAACCCGAGGTGCAGCGGGTGGTCGTACAGCATCTCGGCGACCTCGCCGAGATTGCGCACCAGCACGCCCATCGGCGGCGGGCGGATCCCGAACGCCTGCTCGATGGCCAGCGACGACACGGTGGCGTGGACCCCGCCGCACACGCCGCAGGCCCGCGACGAGATGTCGATGGCGTCGCGGGGGTCGCGGCCCTGCAGGATGAGCTCGTAGCCGCGGAAGAGCATCGCCATCGAGTGGCCCTCGACGGCCTCCCGCTTGTCGAGGTCGAGCTTGGTGTGCACGGCCAGCGCGCCGGCGACCCGGGTGACCGGGTCGATCATCCAGTCGCGGATGCGGGGCCCGTCCTGGGCCTCGTCGCGCTCCAGCACGGCCACCTTGGTGTAGGAGCGGCGCTGCCCGCCGTTGTCGCTCAGCCCGTACGGGTCGGCGACGCCGTCACGAAGGCGCGCCTTGCCCGACTCGTCGAACTCGATGGGCAGGTTCTTGAAGCACATTGGGGGGCCTAGCTGTAGGACTGCTTGGACTTCTGGTACGCCTTGTAGAAGCGGGTGACGGTCTGGGCGGGGACGCTGGCCTCGCTCTGGTAGCGGGCCCAGCCGCTGGGGGCCGTCTCGTCTTCCCAGCGAGCGCTGCGGTTCTTGTCGGCCTGGGTGATGGCTCGCATCCGGCGGATGAACCCGCCCATCACCTTGCTGGCAGTGCTAGACAGCATCGACCCGGGCGGGGCGGCGTAGAAGGGCGAGAACTTGTCGGGGAAGCCGGGCATCGTGCAGCCGATGCAGATGCCGCCGAGCTGCATGCAGCCGCCCTGGCCCTCCACGTTGCCGCGCTCCACGATGTTGCACTGCACGACCGGGCCCCAGCAGCCCAGCTCCACCAGGCATTCCTTGTCGCCGTACTCCTCGGCGAACACGCCCTCCTCGTAGTAGCCGGCCCGCGGGCAGTGCCGGTGGACCGTCTCGCCGAACAGCCAGGCGGGGCGGCCCAGCTCGTCGAACTCGGGCAGCGGGGCGAGGCCCTGGAGGAACAGCAGCACGGCGGCGGCGGTCTCGGTGATGTTGTCGCCGACCGGGGCGCAGCCGGGGATGTTGATGACCGGCACCCCGAACGCGGAGCGGTAGTCCTTTCCCAGGTAGTCCATCGTCCCCATGGCGCCCGTCACGTTGCCCTCTGCGGCGGGGATGCCGCCCCAGGTGGCGCAGGTGCCCACCGCGATGACCGCGGCGGCTTTGGGGGCGAGGCGCGTGAGCCATTCGAGGCTGGTGACGGTGCGGCCGGTGTCGGGGTCCTCGCCGAGGCCCATCCAATAGCCGGTGCCCGACTTGGTCTCGTCCATGACCGAGCCTTCCCAGCAGATCACGAACGGGGCGTCGAGCTCGCCGTTCTCGGCCATGATCATGTTCTGGACCCACTCGGGCCCCGACTCGACCGACACGACGGTGTGGATGACCTCCACCCGGGGCAGGCCGGGCACGGTGCCGCCCATCAGGTCCTCGGCGGAGGGCTGGGTGGCGCCGGTGAGCGCGATCGTGCACCCGTCGCACGACGCGCCTACGAACCAGAACAAGTAGATCTTCTCCAGCGGCCCCAGCGTGCCGAAGTGGCGCTTGGTGGGGATGTGGCGGCTGCGGAGCCCGATGGGGGCGAACGGGTCTGGCTTGCCGGAAACCGGGCTGATGCCTGGTTCTGCCTCCACCGTCCCGGTGATCGGACCTGGTGCTCCCTGGCCTGTCGAGCCGCCGTCGCTGCCGGTCATGGATGCGCCCCTCGCTGCCGACGCCCTGTGGTCGCCTCAGTATATGCGGCGGTCACGTACCGGCGCGCGTGCAGCGATCAGTCGATCCCGGCCGCCTCCTGGAGCCGGCGCACATACGCGGTGACGTCGGCGACGTCCTGGTCGCTCAGCCCGGGCAGCGCCGGCATCGGCCCGAAGTCCCAATGATGCTGACGCACTCCGCCACGTACGGCCACCAGGAACGCACCATCGGCGTGATGCCCGGGCCGGTAGATCTCGTCGACAAGCGGCGGGCCGGTGCCGCTGCCCGCGGCCTCCGGGCCGTGGCAGACGGCGCACGACGCGGCGTACACGGTGGCGCCCCGGTCGGGGTCGCCGGGCTCGGGCGCGGTCGCCGAGCCGCCGCCGCAGGCCGCCAGCAGCGCCGCCAGCACACAAGGGAGCAACGCTTTCACGAGCCGATTCTGGCGTCGTTTGAACCCGGTCCCGACCGGGCACGTCGCACCCATGGCGATTCGAGGGGCAGCGGTGCAGACGATTGAGCGAACCCACGAGATCCACGAGCAGGACGGCGCGGCCGATCGCGGCCAAAGCAGGCAGTACCTGCGGTTCGCGGCGATGATCCTCACGTCGACCGCCGTGATGTTCGGCCTGATGTACCTGAACACGTACCAATGGTCGCACGTGCAGTGGAGCGAGACCCGCTTCTACATGGCCCTCGTCATGGGAGCGGCCATGGCGGTGGTGATGCTCGGGTTCATGCTGCACATGTACCGCTCCACGAAGGTGAACCTGGCGATCGTCGCAGTGGCCGTGGCGGTGTTCGCCGGTGCGCTGTTCCTGGTCCGGAGCCAGACCACCGTGCAAGACCAGTCGTGGATGCGGGCGATGATCCCGCACCACTCGATCGCCATCCTCACCAGCGAGCGGGCCGAGATCACCGACGTGCGGGTCCGGGAGCTGGCGAACGAGATCATCGAGGCGCAGCGGCGCGAGATCGCGGAGATGGAGTGGCTGCTGGCCGACATCGCCGAGAACGGCGAGGCGACCACCCAGGCAGAGGCCGAGGCTCGGCCCGTGCCGGACCTCCCGGCCCGCCCGTGACCGTCGGCTACGGGGCGTAGGCCTCTACGACGAGCGACGCCACGCGCCCGTCGCGGACGACGCGGATCGTCCAGCAGCCCGGCTCGGGGAGCAGCCTGCCGGTGCCGACTCCTCGCCGGGGCGATGCCAACTGGACCCTTGGTGGCGATCGGGCCCGTCGGTTGGCGCCAACACGACTCCGCCGGGCCCGACGGCGTCGATTGACGGCTCGCCACGGCCGGTGACCCGGAACGCGATCTTCACCTCCTCGCCAGCCGGGAGCCGCACCGGCTCACCACCGCCCAGCGGGTACCCGTGCGCCATCACCACGTAGATGCCCACCGAGGCGGGGGAGGCGAGCAGCTCGGCGTCCGACATGCCGTCGCCGCCGACGATCGCCGCGTCCGCGAGGCCGGGCACGTCCCGATAGCGGGCGAGCACCACGTCGGCTTCGGGACGGAAGAGCGGGAGGAACAGCACGTCCACCGACGCGGCCGCGGCGAGCGCCGCGTCGGCGTCGGTCTCGTCGCACGGCTTGCAGTGGACGGTGGTAGCGGTGCCTCCCAGGTCGCGGAACGTGGCGGCGAAAGCCTCTGCGAGCGTCAGCGTGAACGGGTCGCCCCGGCGCCGCAGCGGTCGCCCCGTTCGACTAGAGGACATTTCTGGCCCAGAACGCCGCAGGTCCCGGGTGGGATGGGCCGAAAGTCCCGGGCCGCATGACCGCACCGGCCCTTACCGTTGCGGCATGACCCGACGCGAGAGGCACCGTCCCCGGTTCGCAGCGGCCACCCTGGCCTTCGTGATGGCGCTCGTCGTCGCCGGGTGCGCCGAGGAGTCGCCGGTCGCCGAGGACGCCGGAGCGGCGGCCGGACTGGGAGTGGCCGAGACCACCACCACGGCGCCTCCCGAACCGGCCGAGTCCACGACTCTGCCACCGGCGGCCGCGCCGGAGACCACGACGACCATGGCGCACGACGACGAGATGGCGCACGACGACGAGATGGCGGACGACGACGAGATGGGCCACGACGACGAGGAGCCGACGCACGACGACGAGATGAGCCACGACGAGGACGCCGAGCACCAGGAGGACGACGACGCAGCGTTCGACCGCCAGATCGAGGTCGTCATGACCGAGTTCGCGTTCGACCCGGCGACCATCTCCGTCAGCGCCGGCGAGACCGTGCGGTTCGTGCTGGTCAACCAGGGCGTCGTGCCCCACGAGTTCCGCCTCACCACCGCGCACGCGGCCGCCGAGCACATCGCTTCCGGCCACGAGGGCCACGACGACGGTGGCGAGGAGGGTGGCCACGGCCACGACGAGGTGGTCCTGGAGGTCGCCGCCGGCGCCACCGACCATCTCACCGTCACCTTCGAAGCCGACGCGGATTGGGACCAGGTCGCATGCCTGATCCCCGGCCATTACGAGGCAGGGATGCTCGGCGAGCTCGAGATCAGCTGAGCGTATCGCCGGGCCGCAGCTCCACCCGGCGGAGGAGCTGCGCGTTGAGGGCGACGACGACGGTCGAGGCGCTCATCAGCACCGCAGCCACCGCCGGTCCCAGCACGATGCCTGCCCACGCGAGCGCGCCGGCGGCCAGCGGCAGCGCCATGACGTTGTACCCCGCGGCCCACACCAGGTTCTGCAGCATCTTCCGGTAGCTGGCCTGCGACAGCCGCCTGATGCCGACCACGCCGCGGGGGTCGTCGGAGGCCAGCACGATGCCTGCCGACTCGATCGCCACGTCGGTGCCCGCGCCTATGGCGATCCCGACATCGGCTTGGGCCAGCGCCGGGGCGTCGTTGACACCGTCGCCGACCATCGCCACCCGCAGTCCCAGCCGCTGGAGCGCCGCCACCTCGGCGTGCTTGTCCTCCGGGAGGACCTCGGCGAGCACCCGGTCGATGCCGAGCTCTGCGCCCACCGTCTCGGCCACCTGCCGGGCGTCCCCGGTGATCAGCGCCACTTCGACGCCGAGCTCGTGGAGCTGGTCGACGGCCTGGCGGCTCTCTGGCCGGATCTCGTCCTCCATCGACACCGCGCCTTCAACCCGGCCGTCCACGACGACGTACAGCACCGCCGCTCCGCGGCCTTTCCACTCTTCGGCGGCTGCCGCGAGCTCGGGCGGCACCTCCAACTCGCGTTCCCTGAGCAGCGCAGGCCCGCCCACCTTGACGTGGCGGCCTTCCACCGTCGCCTCGACCCCCCTCCCGCTCATCGACCTGAACTTGGAGGCGGTGGGCAGCGGGCCGTGTCGCTTCGCCTCTGAGACGATCGCCCGAGCCAGCGGATGTTCGGAGTCGCCTTCCGCTGCAGCGGCCAGCCGCAACAGCCGCCCCTCGTCGCCGCGCTCGCTCGCGAACCCGGCGACCCGGTGGCTGCCCTTGGTGAGCGTGCCGGTCTTGTCGAACAGCACCACGTCCACGTTGCGCATCGCCTCCAGCGCCAGCCGGTCCTTCACGAGGATGCCGTTGCGGGCCGACATGCCGGTGGAGATAGCGACCACGAGCGGGATCGCCAGGCCCAGCGCGTGCGGGCAGGCGATCACCAGCACCGCCACGGTGCGCACCACGGCCTGGTCGGCGTCCCCCGCCAGCAGCCAGGCCACGACGGTGACGGCGGCGGCGCCGACGGCGACGTAGAAGAGCAGCGCGGCGGCACGGTCGGCCAGCACCTGAGCCCGGGAACGCGACTGCTGGGCCTCGGCGACCAGCCGCTGGATACCGGCGAGCGCGGTGTCGTCTCCCACCGCCTCGACCCGCACCCGGATCGAGTTGTCGGTGGCCACGGTCCCGGCCACGACCCGGTCGCCCTCGGCCTTCGGCACCGGCTGCGACTCGCCGGTCACCATCGACTCGTCCATCTCGGCTTGCCCAACGACGACGGCGCCGTCGGCAGGCACCCGGCCGCCCGGGCGCACGAGCACCACGTCGCCCACGTCGAGGGCGCCGACGGCGACGGTCTCGACGCCCGTGGCCGTCACCCGTTCGGCCTCGTCGGGCAGCAGCTCGGCGAGCGCGGCCAGCGCACCGCGGGCCTGGCCGATGGCCCGCATCTCCATCCAGTGGCCCAGCAGCATGATCGTCACGAGGGCGGCCAGCTCCCACCAGAACTCGAGGTCGAACCAGCCGAAGGTCGTGGCCAGCGAGGCGAGGAAGGCCACGCTGATGGCCATGCCGATGAGCAGCATCATCCCGGGCTGGCGGTCCCGCGCCTCGCGCACCGCCCCGACCAGGAACGGCTTGCCGCCGTATACGAAGATCGCGGTCCCGAGCACCGGGGCCACCCAGTCGGACCCCGGGAACGACGGCGCGGTGTAGCCAAACCATGCCTGGATCATCTCGCTGAAGAAGATCACCGGGAGCGTCATCGCCAGCGACAGCCGGAACCGGTCGCGGAACATCGTGACGCTGTGGCCTTCGTGCTTGTCGTGGCCCTGGCGGCCGGCGTGCGCATCGGGTGCGGTGGACGCCCGCCTTGGGTCTTCCACGCTCAGCCGGCCGTCCTCGTGTTGGTGGTGCTCGGTCATGTTCCCATGCATCCTGGTCGCCTACCCGGCGGGTGGGCTCGGGAACCCGTGCTGCGCGGCCGGCCGGCACCAACCTATATGATGGGCGCAGGTAGCCGGGCGAGGAGGCTGCGAATGGCGTGGGTGATCGGGTACGTGGTGGGGGCGTTGGTCGTGGTGGTCGTGGCCGTACTCGCCATCACGCTGATCCTGCAGGCTCGCAAGATCGGCCGGCAGGCCGGCGACGTCATCGCGGCACTGGAGCGGGCCCGCGACAACACCGCCGGGCTGTGGGAGGTCGACACCGTCAATCGCTCTCTCGAGAACGTGCGGGCCGCCGCCCGCGCCGCACGCATTGCGCTCACCGGAGGGTCGTCATGACCATGTGGTGGCTCACTCTGGGGGTCGGCTTGATGGTCGCGGTGGTCGTGGTCGTGCTGCTCCAGACGCTGCTGGTGGCCGTGCGCCGCATCGACGAGGGCGTGGCGGTGGTGTGGCACACCGGCAAGCAGGTGGCCCGCAACACCGCCACCACGTGGATCCTCGGCCAGACCCCCCGCATCGCCGGGGAGATCAAGGAGGAGGCGCTGCGCCACGCCGCGCTGCTCTCAGGGGAGGGCGGATGACGACCCTGCTCGTCGTGCTCACGGTCGCCGAGATCACCGTCGCGCTCGCCGTGGTGGCCATCTACCTCACCCTCATCGCCCGCCACCTCAACTCGATCGCCACCAACCTCGGCAAGGTGGCGTTCGGCGTGCGAGCGATCGAGTCCCAGACCGCGGCGATCGGGCCCGCCGCAGTGCGGCTCAACGAGGAGCTGGAGGCGATCACGGGGGCGCTTCCCTCCATCGCCGAGCTCGCCGAACAGCACGCAGCCCGCGCCGGCTGAGATGCCGGGGGTCGTCCGCCCCCCGTATGGCGCCCCCACCGGGCCGCTGCTCACCGACACCGAGCTGGCCGCTGCCTACCTGGCCGGCGCCCGCACCGGCCACTCGGAGTCGCTGCACGTCGAGGAGGACGTGTTGCTGGCCGACCGCATGATGCCCGTCGCCATCCGGCTCGGGCCCGACACTGCGATCATCCGCACCGACGTCGATTGCCCGGCACTCGCCCATGTCGCGGGAGAGCGGGGCTTGGTGCTCGTGGCGCGGGAACCGCCCCTGGCGACGGTCGTGGCCTTGCAGCGGGTCGGCCATTCGGCTGCGCTTTGGGACCTGTGGGCGACGGACACTCGTACCGCCGCCAGCCTGCTGGCGGCGGCTACATGATGGAGCGCGACCGGCCCGCGCCGTCTCGGCCCCGCCACCCGACCCGCTTCGGCCCGGTGCGGCACCCGCGCGACGCCCCGGCACCCCAGCCGGTGCCCCGCAACAAGGCGGCCCGGCTGCTGCGGCGGGCGCTGGTTCGCTCGTCGCTGCCGCTGACCGGCACCGGTACGCTGCTCGTCGACTTCGAGGTGCTCGACGCCGAGCCGTTCGACGTCCGGCCCGGCCAGTTCGTGGCCGTTGATTACGAGGACCCCGTGCTCGGCTACCGGCGCAGCCCCTACTGCCTGTACGGGGTGTCGACTTCCGAGCGCACGTTCACGCTGCTGGTGCGGGTGGTGCCGCAGGGCCCCGTGTCGGTGTTCCTCGGCGACCTCGTCCCCGGCGACGTCGTGAGCTTCCGTGGGCCCTCGGGCCACTCGATGATTCCCAGGGAGGACCGCACCCACCTGGTGCTGGTCGCGACCGGGGTCGGCCTGGGGCCGTGCCGGCTGCTGCTGCGCTGGCTCGCCGACCACCAGCCCGACCGACGGGCGACGCTCTACTGGGGACTGCGGCTGGAGGACGACGTGTGCCTGCTCGACGAGCTGATCCTGCTTGGGCGCGAGCTGACCCGGTTCGACTGGTACCTGTCGCTGTCGCAACCACCGTCAACCTGGCCCGGGTTGCGGGGCAGGGTCACCCACTCGGTGCCCCCGCTACTGGCGACCCTCGCCGACAAGCACTTCTACCTCACGTGCAACGGGGCGATGGTGGCGCAGATGTCGGCGGCGCTGCGGGAGGTGGGGGTGCCGACGGCGCGGATCTACGAGGAGTCGTTCTTCGACCATCGGCACAAGCCGGCTTCCGCCGAGGTGGCTGCGGTGGTGGAGCGGTTCGTGGCGACCGACCTCATGTCGCCGCTCACCCACCTGGAGACCGCCATGCGGGAGCGGCGCGAGCTGCGCGAACGTGACACTTAGGTCTTCGAGGGCGGCAGCCAGCGCAGTGGGAGGCCGTCGTGGGGGCAGTTGCCGTCGACGTCCTGGCGGTAGCCGTCGCGCAGGCAGTGGTACGTCCCCGGCGACCTCGGCATCACCGGCTGGAGCAGTTCCTTGGCGGCGAGGATCTCGCTGTCGGGCACGTTGGACATACCGTGATCGTACCCCGGCACGCCGCCGGTAGGTTGGGGGGATGCGCCTCGCCGTCGCCGGGAAGGGTGGCTCGGGCAAGTCGTTCGTGGCCGGCACGTTGGCCCGGGTGCTCGCCCGGGCCGGGCATCGCGTGCTGGTGCTCGACTCCGACCCGATGCCGGGGCTGGGTATCAGCCTGGGGATGGGCCCGGTCGCGGCCGACATGATGGCCGACGCCGTCGAGCGGGACGACGCCGACCGGTGGCGGCTCCGGAGGGGGATCGGTGCGGCCCGGGCCGTGCAGCGGTACTCGGCGCCCGGGCCCGACGGGGTGCGGCTCCTCCAGTTCGGCAAGCCGGGGCTCGACGGGCTTGGCCCGATCATGGGCTCGCTCACCGGGTTCACCCAGGTGGTGCACCGCCTGGCGCGCGACCGCGTGCTGGCACAATGGACGATCATCGGCGACCTCCCGGCCGGGCCCCGCCAGACCGCCTACAACTGGGCGCCGTACGCCGAGCGGTTCCTGGTGGTGGTCGAGCCGACCTGGCAGTCGGTGCTCACCGGCCGCCGGGTGGCGCGCCTGGGGGCGGAGCGGGGGAACGCCGAGATCGAGGTCGTCGCCAACAAGGTCCGCCACGGCGAGGATGCCGCCTTCGTCGCCGAGGAGATGGGTGCCCGACCGATCGTGACGGTGCCGGTCGACCAGTCCGTGCGCGACGCCGACCGCGCCGGGGAAGCGCCCATCGACGCTGCGCCGGACGCTCCGGCGGTCTCCGCAATCGAGGCCCTGGGTGAGCGACTCGCCGCTGGTACGCTCGCCGAGCGCAAGCGGCAGGGAGCACCGGCGTGAAGATTGCCGTCGCCGGCAAGGGCGGATCGGGCAAGACCACCATCTCGGGCACCCTGGCGCGCCTGTGGGCCCGGGACGGCCGGGACGTGCTTGCGCTGGACGCCGATACCAACCCGATGCTCGGCATCACGCTGGGCCTCGGCCCGGAGGAGGCCGATCTGGTGCTCGGCGTCCGCCAGGGCCTGGACACCGGCGAGACCGAGCATGCCCCCACCGTCGAGGAGATGATCGAGACGTTCGGCCGCGACGCGCCGGACGACGTGCGGCTGGTGGTGGCGTCTCGCATCGACAAGATCGACCCCGGCTGACCATGATGCGGCGTGTCACC
>JBFJZV010000120.1:0-11088 GCA_041621915.1 Acidimicrobiia bacterium
CCAACGGCCGAGGCGCTGGCGTACGTGGGTTGGATCACCTATCTGGGAGGCGAGACCGACCTCGGCGTCCGGTACCTCGAGCGGAGCATCGACACCGACCCCGACCGGCCCGAGGCGCTGTGGTTCCTGGCCCTGGCCCGGTTGGAAACGGGCGCCGACCCGGCGGATGCGGTGGTGCTGCTGGAGCGCCTCCTGGAGAACCCGGACCTGGTCGGCGAGGAGCGGGAGATGGTGGCGCAGACGCTGGAGCAGGCTCGGGCGGCGGCGTCGTGACCGGGGCGGCCGCCGTGCCCCGCAGCAGCCGGATCCCGTGGGTACTGGGCGGGCTGTTCGTCGCGGTGGTGGTCCTCGGGGTGGTGCTGTGGTCGCGGTTCGGCAGCGACCCCAACCTGGTGTCGTCGCCGCTGATCGGTGCCCCGGTGCCGGCCGTGACCCTCCCGTACCTCGAGGAGCCGGGCGAGCTGGCCCTGGCCGACCTCGACGGCGAGATCGTGGTGGTGAACTTCTGGGCGTCGTGGTGCGTCCCCTGCCGCGCCGAGCACGCCCAACTCGTGGCGGCGGCCGAGGCCTATCGGGATGCCGGGGTGCGGTTCGTGGGCGTCAGTTACCAGGACAGCCGCTCGAACGCGACCGGGTTCCTCGACGAGCTGGGCCGCGGTTACGACTACGTGATCGACGAGCGGGCGCGGGCCGCCATCGAGTTCGGGGTGTTCGGGGTGCCCGAGACGTTCTTCGTCGACCGCACCGGGACGGTCGTCGGCAACGTCCGCGGCCCGGTGGAGGCCGGGCTGCTGTTCCGGGCGCTGGACACGATCCTGGCCGGCGGCGAGGTCGGATCGATCGACGGCGGCGGCCCGGTGCAGGGGACGCCGGACCAGTAGGCCGTCCAGGGACAGCCGGGCGAGTCTGGTCCCGCCCATGGGAGGCGCTCTCCGCTCCCCGGGTTGCGGGGACCGCCGCCGGGTAGGGTTGATCGGGAGCCCGACGGATGTCCGACGAAGGGGGACCGGGTGGGCGGCATCTTCATCAGCTACCGGCGCGACGACAGCCGCGCCTTCGCCGAGCAGATCAAGCGAGCCCTCGACGAGCACTTCGCCGACACGCCGATCTTCTTCGACATCGACGACATCGGCGGTGGCGACGACTGGTCCGACACGCTCGACGATTTCCTCGCCGACCCGGGCGTCCTGGTGGCGGTGATCGGCAGGGGTTGGGCGTCGGCGACGGACGACGAGGGCAACCTCCGGCTCCACGAGCCGGGCGACTGGGTGCGGCGCGAGGTGGCCACGGCCATCCAGAAGGCGGTGGTGCTCCCGGTGCTGGTCAACGGCGCTTCGCTGCCCGGCGCCGACGAGCTACCGCCCGACCTCCGGCGCCTGTCGAGTTTCCAGGCGATGACGATCGACCGGGCCAAGCGGTTCGAGGACGAGGTGGACACGCTGGTGCGAGCGGTGCGCCACGCCCTCACCCGGTCGCAGGCGGTGGCCGCCAAGGGCGCCCGCACCAACATCGTCCGGGACCTGACGGTCGTGATCGGGCGGGAGGACGAGGTCGAGGACCTGCGCGGCGAGCTGAACCGCGCCCGCCTGGTGACCGTCACCGGGCCGGGCGGCGTGGGCAAGTCCCGGCTGGTGCGGGAGACGGCACTCGAGCTGGTGCACCGCTACGACGAGGGGGCGTGGCTGGTCGCCGTCGCCGACGTCGACGACCCGGGGCTGCTCGACTCCGAGGTGGCCGAGGTGCTGGGCGTGCCCGAGCCGTCCGATCGCCCGCTGCGATCGGCCCTCGTCGATCATCTCGCCGAAGCGGAAGCGCTGCTCATCCTCGACGGGTGCGACCGGGTGGTCGATGCCGCCGCCAAGCTGGCCCACACGCTCCTCAGCGACTCGGCGCGCCTGCGGATCGTGGCGACGTGCCGGGAGGCGCTCGGGGTGCCCGGGGAGGCGGTGTGGGCGCTGGCGCCACTGCAGCTGCCCGCCGCCGGCGCCGGCCCCGACGACATCCGCAGCGCCGAGGCGGTGCAGCTGTTCGAGACGCGGGCCCGGCTGGTCGACCGCACCTTCCGCCTGGACGACAACCAGCTCGAGGCGGTCGCAGAGGTGTGCCGGCTGACCGACGGCCTGCCGCTCGCCATCGAACTGGCGGCGGCCAACATGGGCGCCACGACCGTTGCGCAACTCGCCGAACGTTTGCGGTCGGGCCTCCAGATGCTGGTGACCCGGAGCCGCCTGGTGGAGGATCGCCAGCGCACCCTGCAGGCGACCATCGGCTGGAGCTACGACCTGCTCGAACCCGACGAACGGGCCGTGCTCGACCGCCTGGCGGTGTTCCGGACCGGCTTCACCGTGGAGGCCGCCGAGGCGGTGGCCGGCGGTGGCGAGGTGGCCGCCGCCTCCGTCGCCCCCACGCTGTTCCGGCTGGTCGAGAAGTCGCTGGTTACGGTGCCGGCCGAGTCGTCGCCCGACGTCCGCTACCGGCTCTACCGGACCGTCCGCCAGTTCGCCGCCGACCGCCTCGCCGACGCCGGCGACCTCGCCGACGTGGACCGCCTGCATGCCGAGTACTACGTCCGCTGGGCGGAGCGGGGAGCGACGCAGGTGATCGGCGAGGCCCACTCCGAGTGGATGCAGCGCTTCTACGACGAGGACGACAACCTGCGGGCCGCCCTCGACTTCGCGCTGGCGTCGGGTGCGATCGAGCTCGCCACCCGCCTCGGCGCGGCGCTGATCTGGTTCTGGTACTGGTCGAGCCGTTTCATCGAGGCGCGGGAGACGCTCCGCAGGGTGAATGCGCTGCCCAACGCACCCGACTCTGCGGCCCGATCGCTGGCGCTGTTCGGCGAGGGCATGTTCGCCTCCACCAGTGGCGACCTGGACGAATCCGAGCGGGCCTTCGAGCAGAGCACCACCGTCGCCGCCGCGCTCGACGACACCGCCGCCGTCGGCCGGGGCCTGATGGGACAGGGCCTGGTGTCGCTCTACCGCGGCGACCTCGCCACCGCCGCCGCCCGCCTCGGGGAGAGCGAGGCCAAGCTGCGCAGCCTGGGGAGCCCGCCGCAGCTGCCGCTGACGCTGCGGTTTCTCGGCGCCGTTGCCGTGCTGCGGGGCGAGGTCGACAGGGCTCAGGAGGTCCTGGAAGAGGCGTTGGAGCTGCTGCGCGCCAACCCGGGCTCGGGCGGGACGAGCTGGAGCCTCGACGAGCTCGCCGACCTGGCCGTGCGGCGGCGCGAGTTCGACCGCGCCGTCGAGTACCTGGACGAGAGCCTCGCCGTGTCGTCGCGCATCGGCAGCGTCCGGCAGCAGCCGTGGACGCTGTTGCGGAAGGCGCAAGCGGCGCGCGGCGACGAGCGCGAGGAGGACGCCGCCGCCGAGCTGGCCGAGGCGCTGCGGCTGTTCAGGATGTCGGGTGAGGAGCGCGGACTCGGTTGGGCGATGTGCGAGCAGGCGGAGCAAGCGAAGGAGACGGACCCGGCGGCGGCCGCCGCCGCCCTCGACGAAGCCGAGCGCCATTTCGACGCCATCGGCGACCGCCGCGGCCGGGCCGAGGTGGCCCGGCTGCGGGGCGACCTCGCACTGGAAGCCCGCGACTTCGGCAACGCCGGCCGCTTGCAGCGGGACGCGCTCGAGACCTTCGTGGCGGCGCAGGACATGTGGGGTGTGAGCCGCGCCCTGGAGGGCCTCGGCCGAGTCGAGCTCGCGCGGGAGCACCTGGAGACGGCCGCCCGGCTGATGGGCGCCGCCCAGGGCCTGCAGGAGTCGCTACGGGTGGCGTCGCCCGACGCCATCGCCGGCTCGCAGGAGCTCATGGCGGTGGCCCGCCGCATCGGGATGGAGCCCCGCGAGCTGCGGCGCGAGTGGGAGAAGGGCGTTGCCGAGACCGACGAGCCGTCCGACCTGCCGCTCACAGCCGAGCGGCTCGCGTTGCTGCTGGGCGAGTAGGCCCCGGCTACCCCGCGATCGCGGCGGCCAGGCGACCAATGGCAGCGATCGCAGGAGACGAGGCGTCCACGTCGATGGGGGCGGCGCCGCGGCGGTCGGCCTCGGTCACCACCGGGTCGTGCGGGATCACCACCATCTCGTGGTCGCCCAGCCGCTCCCGGATCGTGGCCTCGTCCTCGTCAGATGCCACCCGGTTGGCGGCCACCACCACGCGGGTCATGCGGCGCCGGGCGATACCGGCGACCTTCTCGGCCACCTCCAGCGACTTCACCGACGGTTCGGCCACCACCACCATCACGTCCGCCTGGCCGGGTTGCAGGCGCAGCGCGGTGCCGATCCCCGCCTCGAGGTCGGCGATGACCACCCGGCCGTTGAGTTCCAGCTGCCCGAACAACTGCTCGGGTGACACGCCGCATCATGGTCAGCCGGGGTCGATCTGGTCGATCCGCGACGCCACCACCAGCCGCACGTCGTCGGGAGCGTCCCGGCCGAACGTCTCGATCATCTCGTCGACGCTGGGGGCGTGCTCGGTCTCGCCGGTGTCGAGGCCCTGGCGCACGCCGAGCACCAGATCGGTCTCCTCCGGGCCGAGGCCCAGCGTGATGCCGAGCATCGGGTTGGTGTCGGCGTCGAGCGCCAGCACGTCGCGGCCATCCCGCGCCCACAGGCGCGCCAGCGTCCCGGAGATGGTGGTCTTGCCCGACCCGCCCTTGCCGGCGACGGCGATCTTCACGTGGCCGCTCCCTCGCTGTTCGGCCCGGCAACCGTACCAGCGGGCTCCGTCAAGCGATCGGCCAGATCGCGCACCGCCACCACCGCCGGCGCGCCAGGCGCAGCATCGATCGGTGCGACACCCGAGCGGTCGGCATCCCGCACCGTCGGGTCGGCCGGCACCGCCGCCAGCGGCGCCATCCCCACCTCGGCGCCGACGAACTCGACATCGGCTGCGTCCCGCACCTTGTTCACCACGACCGCCACGCCGGCCGTGCCCCGGGCCGCCGCCAGCCGGGACACCCGCCGGCCGGTGAGCACCGACTGCCACGTCGGCTCCACCACCACCAGGAACCGCTCGGCGTACGGCGCCCAGTTGTAGGCGGTCTGGCGCGGCCCGGCGGGCAGGTCGCCGATGATCGTCCAGCCGGCCAGCACCCCGTCTCGAGCGAGACGATGCACAACCTGGGTGAACCCGTTCAGCGAGCCCATGATCGGCCCCAGCCCGTCGTGGTCGGGCTTGCCGAACTGCAGCAGCCGCACCCCGTCGGGCCCGGTGGCGGAGAACTGCTGCACCGCCCGTGCGGCGCCGATGCCCTTGCGGAGCCGCCAGCGGTCGTCCTCGCCGCGCTCCACGGCGCCGGCCAGCATGTCGTCCGCCATCGGTCCCATCCCCAGGCTGATGCCCAGCCCCGGCATCGGGTCGGAGTCGAGCACCAGCACGCGCCGGCCCTGCCGAGCCAGCACCCGGGCCAGCGTGCCGGCCACGAACGACTTGCCCGAACCACCCTTCCCGGCCACGGCGAGACGCATCACGCCAACCTACCGGCGGCCCGCCCGAGTACGATCACGCCATGTCCACCGACGTCTCCGACCAGGAGATTCTCGCCGCCAAGGAGTCGCTCCAGCCGGTGATGCCGAAGTCGCCCGGCACATACCACTGCCTGCGCGACGACTACCGCCAGGACGTCGACGGCAACTGCCCCCACGACGGCCTGCCGCTGCGGCTGCTCCCTACATCCGAGGGCTGAGCCGGCTCACCCCTCCCGGAACCGGCGGCGGCGTCGCTCCTGCATCGCGGTCTCCAGGTGGGTCAGCGGCGACATGAGGTCGGCGGCCACGAACCGGTCGACGATCGCCTGCACCGCCCCGGGGCGCGGCTTGTGGCGGTGGTCGAAGAACGACTCCTCGTAGATGCGGGCCGTCGGCACGCCGACCTCCCGCAGCGCCGCCGACATCTCCCCCACCATCGCCCCGTTGCACGTGAGGTAGAAGTGCTTGTCGGCGAGCGTCGCCAGCAGCGGCGGCACGGTCGACGTGACCCGGCCCCGCAGCCCCGGCCAGGTCGGCGGCGGCTGCGACAGCGACAGGTACCAGTCGAACCTCGGCAGCTCCCGGGACAGCAGGATCAGCTCGTCGAGCAGACACACGTCGTCCTCCAGCCGCAGCCCCCAGTACAGGGTGACCCGCCGGTCGGGGTCGTGGTCGGCCAGCCACCGCAGCAGCAGCCGGCATGGCCCGAAGCCCACCCCGGTGGCGATCAGCACCAGGTGGGTCCCGCCCTCGCGCGGGATCATGGAGTGGCCGGTCGGCCCCCGGAAGCTGACGACGTCGCCGGGGATGAGGTCGCCGAGGAACACCGACACCGGTCCCTGCGGCACCACCCGCACCAGCAGCGTGAACGTCCGCTCCTGCGGCGGGGCCCCGTACAGGCAGTACGGGCTGCGCCGGTAGCCGAGGTCGGGATCCTCGTAGTCGATGGCGACGAACTGCCCGGGCCGGACGTCGAACGGCTCCAGGTCGAGCACCTCGAAGTCGATCAGCACGGTGCCGGTGTCGGTCAACGGCAGCGACGACCGCACCAGCGCCCGCCGCGCCAGGCGGGCTGCTTTGTTGCGGGGCACCGGCTGGGGCTGGGCGGCGTCGCGGGCGTGGCGCACCGGGCCGAACCGGGTGGGGTGCCGCGGACGGGTGCGGGGATCGCGGGCCATCAGATCTCCACCGCCGCCGCCAGCAGGCGGGCGGCATCGTCGCCGTCGGCGCCCCACAGCTCCCAGGGCGCGGCGGAGTGGCCCAGCGCCTGCAGTGCGACCACGGTCGCCAGCGGCGGCTCCCGCGCCACGAGGCGCAGCCGGCCTTCCAGCGCTTCCGCGAGTGGCCGGCACGCCACGTCGGTGCGGACGATCAGCGTGTCGACCCCGAGCCGCAGCGCCACCGCCTCGAACCGCCCCGCCAGCAGGACGTCCTCCTCGATGTGGAGGGTCGGCGATTGGCCGGTGCGGGCACCGGCCAGGTAGGCGGCGGCGAGCTGGGCGTCGGACACCAACGGCCCGGTGGGGGCGCCGTACGGGGGGCGAACGACCCCCGGCACGTCAGCCGGTGCGGGCGGCGTGCTGCTCCGCCAGCTCGGCGATGCTCGGCAATGCGCCCGTGATCGCCTCCAGCTCCTCGTTGAGCCGGACGGCCGCCGGCCCGATCGCGGCAGTCTGCGACTCGATGGCCCGCACCCCGAATGCCACCTTGCCGAGGTTGGTGGCGATCGAGTTGAGGTGGCGGGCGATGAGGGTGAGGTACATGGCAACCACGGCGAGCGCGACGGCGATCTCGGCGACCGTGAGCACGACGAGCAGGGTCGTCATCCGCCGCCCTCCCCCGAGAGCAGCGCGGCGTGGCGCAGCGCCTCCTCCTTGATCTCCCCGGCGATGCGGGGGGTCTGGCCGAGGATCCACGTGGTGGCGGTGTTGCGGGCTACCTGCTTGCCGGTGTGCCACACCACCGCCACGCCCTCGTCGATGCGGCGCACGGCCACCAGCAGCGTCTGAAGCAGCGCCACGACGACCACCGCGACCACCAAGCCGACCCCCAGAGTGATCCACCATATGGTCATGACGACCCTCCGGTGAGCGCGATGCGTGCGGCGCGGGCGGCGGCCCGGACGTTCTCGAGAGAACGATTGACGGCGTCGGCCTCCCACAGCCCGGCGGTGTTGTCGCGAGCCCGCTCCAGTGCCGCGATGACGTCGCCAGCCTGCCGACCGATCTTGCGAGCCTCCAGGATCAGCGTGATGGCAAGGACGGCCACGACCACCACGACCAACGCCCCGACCACGTACCCGATCACCCACGCCACTCGCAGCCTCCTCGCCCGGCTACCTGCGCCCATCATATAGGTCGGTGCCGGCCGGGCGCGCAGCACGGGTTCCCGAGTCCACCCGGCGGGTAGGCGAGACCAGGATGCAGGGGAACATGACCGAGCCCCACCATGGCGCGGACGGCCAGCTGAGCGTGGAACACCCACGTCGGGCGCCCACCGCACCCGATGCGCACGCCGGCCACCAGGCCCACGACAAGCACGCCGGCCACAGCGTGGCGATGTTCCGCGACCGCTTCTGGCTGTCGCTGGCGCTCACGCTGCCGGTGATCTTCTACAGCGAGCAGATCCAGGAGTGGTTCGGGTACACCGCGCCGTCGTTCGCCGGGTCCGAGTGGGTGGCCCCGGCGCTGGGGACGGCGATCTTCGTGTACGGCGGCAGGCCCTTCCTCGTGGGGGCGGCGCGGGAGGCGCACGACCGCCAGCCCGGGATGATGCTGCTCATCGGCATGGCCATCAGCGTGGCCTTCCTCGCCTCGTGGGCCACGACCCTCGACTGGTTCGATCTCGAGTTCTGGTGGGAGCTGGCGGCGCTGGTCACGATCATGCTGCTGGGCCATTGGATGGAGATGCGGGCCATCGGCCAGGCCCGCGGTGCGCTGGCCGCACTCGCCGAGCTGCTGCCGGACGAGGCGGAGCGGGTGACGGCGGCGGGCGTCGAGAGCGTCGCGATCGGCGCCCTCGCCGTGGGCGACGTGGTGCTCGTGCGCCCCGGCGGCCGGGTGCCCGCTGACGGGGCCGTCGTCGACGGGCGCGCCGAGGTGGACGAGTCGATGGTGACCGGCGAGTCGCAGCCGGTGCCGAAAGCCGCAGGCGACAGGGTGGTGGCGGGAACCGTGGCCACCGACAACTCGATCCGCGTGCGGGTCGCGGCGGTGGGAGACGACACCGCGCTCGCCGGCATCCAACGGCTGGTCGCGGAGGCCCAGCAGTCGCGTTCGCGGGCGCAGGTGCTGGCCGACCGCGCCGCCGCGCTGCTCTTCTACGTGGCGGTCGGCGCCGCCGCCGTCACAGTGGTGGCCTGGCTGGTGGCGGGCAACGCCGACCAGGCCGTGGTGCGCACCGTGGCAGTGCTCGTGATCGCCTGCCCGCACGCCCTGGGCCTGGCGATCCCGCTGGTGGTGGCGATCTCCACCGGCATGTCGGCCCGCAACGGCATCCTGGTGAAGGACCGGCTGGCGCTCGAGGCGATGCGGAACGTGGACGTCGTGCTGTTCGACAAGACCGGCACGCTCACCAAGGGCAGCCATCGAGTCGCCGGGCTCGCCAGCGCATCCGGCGACGAGGACGACCTGCTGCGCCTGGCCGCCGCCGCGGAAGGCGACTCCGAGCACCCGCTGGCGCGGGCCATCGTGGCGGCAGCCCGGGAACGCGGGGACGTGCCCGCCGCCAGCGGGTTCCGGGCGATGAGCGGGCGGGGCGTCGAAGCGACGGTCGCAGGCCGGGAGGTGGCCGTCGGCGGTCCGGCGCTGCTGAGACAGCGGGCGCTGGAGGTGCCGCCGAAGCTGGCGGAGGCCGCCAAGGCCTGGGAGCGGCGAGGCGGGGCGGTGCTGTACGTGATCGTGGACGGGAAGGTGGAGGGCGTGGTCACCATGGAGGACGAGATCCGGCCCGAGAGCCGGCAGGCCGTCGACCAGCTCCACGCGCTCGGTGTCGAGGTGGCGCTGATCACCGGCGACGCCCGGCAGGTCGCCGATACGGTGGGTGCGGAGGTCGGCATCGACCGGGTGCTCGCCGAAGTCCTCCCGGAGGACAAGCACGCCGAGGTCGCCGCGCTGCAGCGGCAGGGGCTGCGGGTGGCGATGGTCGGCGATGGCGTCAACGACGCCCCGGCACTCGCCCAGGCCGACGTCGGGATCGCCATCGGCGCCGGCACCGACGTGGCGATCGAGTCGGCGGGGATCGTGCTGGCCTCCGACGACCCCCGCGGCGTGGTCGGCATCCGACGCCTGTCGCAGGCCGGTTACCGCAAGATGCTGCAGAACCTGGCGTGGGCCGCCGGGTACAACGTCGTGGCATTGCCGCTGGCGGCGGGCGCCCTCGCCTGGGCGGGCATCGTGCTCGGGCCGGCGGTGGCCGCAATGTTGATGAGCGCCTCGACGGTCGTCGTTGCGCTGAATGCGCAGCTCCTCCGCCGGGTGGAGCTGCGACCCGGCGAGACGCTCAGCTGATCTCGAGCTCGCCGAACATGCCGGCCTCGTAGTGGCCCGGGATCAGGCACGCGATCTGGTCCCACTCCGCATCCTCGGCGAACGTCACCGTGAGGTGGTCCGTGGCGCCGGCAGCGACCTCGAGGAGCATCTCCTCGTGCCCGTGCCCGCCTTCGCCTTCTCCTTCGTCGCCGTGGCCTTCGTGGCCGGAAGCCACGTGCTCGGCGGCGGCGTGCGCCGTGGTGAGGCGGAACTCGTGGGGCACGGCGCCCTGGTTGACCAGCTCGAATCGAACCGTCTCCCCGGCGCTGACGGCGACGGTGGCGGGCTCGAACGCGAACTCGGTCATGACGACCGTTATCTCGCGGTCGAACTCGACAGGCTCGTCCTGGTCGTGCTCGGCGCCCTCGTCATGATCGCCACCCGGCTCTTCGTCGTGCGCCGGCTCCTCCGGGTCGTGGCCGGGTTCGTCGTCGTGACCCATCTCGTCGTCGCCGTGGCTCATCTCCTCGTCTTGCGCGGCCTCGCCGGCGGGCGCCGTCGTCGTTGTCGTCGTCGTCACGGGCGGGGCGGCCGGCGGCAATGCCGCGGTGGTGGTGACGGCCAGGCCGGCCGACGCTCCGGCGTCCTCGACGACCGGTGACTCCTCGGCACACCCGGCGGCGACCAGTGCCACCACGGACGCCAGCGCCGCCACGGCGAGCCAACTACGCGACCGTCTCCGTCGGACCATGCCGCAACCGTAGGAGAAACAAGTGCCCCCCGGCCCGGGCCATTCGGCCCATCCCCCTCGGGACCCCTGCGGCGGCGCCGGGACCGACTGGCTGCTGGGCGGCCTCAGGTGCTCACGGGCTCGCCGGGAAATCCGGGACCGGTCGCGCCTCCGCCTCGGCCGCGGTCGTGGCCTCGCCGTTCTCGGCGATGTCGGCCAGCAGCCACTCCATCTCCTCGATCTCGCGCCGCTGCGCCTCCATGATCTCGTCGGCCAGCTGGCGCACCCGCACGTCGGTGATCTCGGCCCGCTCGCTGGTGAGGATGGCGATCGAGTGGTGCGGGATCATCGCCCGCATCCACGACTGGTCCTGCACGGTGGTCTGGCTGCGCACCAGGAACAGCGCGCCGGCGAACACCGCCACGGC
>JBFJZV010000121.1:0-11059 GCA_041621915.1 Acidimicrobiia bacterium
CGCCCCGGCGGCTTCCCGCTCGGCGACAGCCGAGACGGGAGACCACGCATGAAAGATCCGCGCGACATCATCTTCGAGCCGGTCGTGTCTGAGAAGTCGTACGACCTCATCGACGACCTGAACACGTACACGTTCATCGTCGACCGGCGGGCCAACAAGACCGAGATCAAGCAGGCGGTCGAGGCGATCTTCGACGTGAAAGTCGACTCGGTCAACACCCACAACCGCAAGGGCAAGGTCAAGCGGACGGGGTGGGTCATGGGCCGCCGCAAGGACACCAAGCGGGCGCTCGTGAAGCTGCGTACCGGCCACCAGATCGACATCTTCGGGGTGTGACATGGCGACCAAGAAGCTGAAGCCCACTTCGCCGGGACGGCGGTTCCAGACCGTCGCCGACTTCGGCGACGTGACGAAGTCGAAGCCCGAGAAGTCGCTGCTGGAAGGCAAGAAGCGTTCCAGCGGCCGCAACACCTACGGGCGGATCACGTCGCGCCACCGCGGCGGCGGCCACAAGCGCCGTTACCGCGTGATCGACTTCCGGCGCGTCAAGGACAACGTGCCAGCCAAGGTGGCCGCCATCGAGTACGACCCGAACCGCAATGCCCGCATCGCGCTCCTCCACTACCTCGACGGCGAGAAGGCGTACATCGTCGCCCCGCTGAAGGTGGAGGTGGGAGACCTGCTGATGTCCGGGCCAAAGGCCGACATCCGCCCGGGCAACGCGCTGCCGCTGCGCAACATCCCGGCGGGTACCGTCGTGCACTGCGTGGAGATGCGGCCGGGCGGCGGCGCCAAGCTCGCCCGCGGCGCCGGCACGTCGATCCAGCTCATGAACAAGGAGGGCGACTACGCCCTGCTGCGGCTGCCCTCGGGCGAGATGCGGACCCTTCACCTCGACTGCCGGGCCACCGTCGGCCAGGTCGGCAACCCCGAGGCCGAGCTGGTCAAGCTGGGGAAGGCGGGCCGCAGCCGCTGGAAGAATCGCCGGCCGCAGACGCGCGGTGTGGCGATGAACCCGGTGGATCACCCGCTGGGCGGCGGCGAAGGCAAGAGCTCGGGTGGCCGGGCCCCGGTGAGCCCGTGGGGCAAGCCCGAGGGCCGCACCCGCAAGAAGGGCAAGGCGAGCGACCGGTACATCGTGCGCCGCCGATCGAAGAAGGGCCGGAGGTAGCCCCATGGCTAGATCACTGAAGAAGGGCCCGTTCGTGGACGAGCACCTCGTCCGCAAGATCGAGAAGGCGAACAGCTCCGGCCACAAGCGGGTCATCCGCACGTGGAGCCGGCGCTCCACCGTGATCCCGGAGATGGTCGGCCACACCATCGCAGTGCACGACGGGCGCAAGTGGGTGCCCGTCTACATCACCGAGTCGATGGTCGGCCACAAGCTCGGCGAGTTTGCCCCGACCCGGACGTTCCGGGGCCATGCGGGCGAGAAGGCGGCGCGCAAGCGATGAGAGCCCAGGCCCGCGCCCGCTTCATCCGCCAGTCGCCCTACAAGGTGCGCCAGGTGCTCGACATGATCCGGGGCCTGCCCGTCGACGAAGCCCGGGTGGTGCTCGAGCACACGCAGCGACGCGCCACCGAGCCGGTCCGCAAGGTGCTCGATTCGGCCGTCGCCAACGCCGAGCACAACCTGGCGCTCGACGCCAACGAGCTGTTCGTGGCGTCGGCGTTCGCAGACGAGGGACCGACCCTCAAGCGGTTCCGGCCCCGCGCCCGCGGGCGCGCCACCCGCATCCGCAAGCGCACCAGCCACATCACCGTGGTGGTCGCCGATACCGACGACGACGAGGAGTAGCCATGGGACAGAAGATCCATCCATACGGGCTGCGCCTCGGCATCGTGACCGACTGGAAGTCCCGCTGGTACAGCGAGAAGGACTACGCCGACCACGTGGTCGAGGACGCCAAGATCCGGGACTTCCTGCGCAAAGAGCTCACCCGCGGCGCGGTGTCGCGCATCGAGGTCGAGCGCATCGGCGACAAGAAGCTCCAGGTTGACGTGCACACGGCCCGTCCTGGCGTGGTCATCGGCCGCAGCGGGACCGAGGCCGAGCGCCTGCGCAGCGCCCTGGAGGGCATGACCGGGCGCCAGGTGAAGTTCAACGTGATCGAGGTGAAGGGCCCCGAGACGGACGCCCAGCTGCTGGCCCGCGGCATCGCGGACCAGTTGCAGGGCCGCGTTTCGTTCCGGCGCGCCATGAAGCGGGCCGTTGCCACCGCCATGAAGGCGGGGGCGCTGGGCGTGCGAGTCCAGTGCTCGGGCCGGCTGGGCGGGTCCGACATGGGCCGCCGCGAGTGGTACCGGGAAGGCCGGGTGCCGCTGCACACGCTGCGCGCCGACATCGACTACGGCGCCGCCACTGCGGCGACGACCGTCGGCGCCATCGGCGTGAAGGTGTGGGTGTACAAGGGCGACGTGCTGCCTTCGCTCTCGGCCACCAGGGAGAAGATCGCGGCCGAGGCCGCGCTGGCCGCCGGCGGGCCGGCCGGCCGCCGCGCCACCCCCAAGGCGCGCGCCGAGGCTGCCGCGGGCGGCGAGCCGGGCAAGCGACTGATCGAGGCCGGTGGCGGCAAGCGACTGATCGAGGCCGGTGGCGGCAAGCGCAAGGAAGGCGGCAAGCGACTGATCGAGGCCGGCGGAGGTCGGCGGATCTCGCCTCAGGAGGCGAGGTCGGAATTCGAAGCCGCCCGCGAGGAGCAGACGCCAGAAGAGGCGGCGGCCGAGGCCGAGGTCACCGAAGCCGCCCAGCCGTCGCAGGAGGGCCGCGACCAGGCGGTTCCCCCGGTGGCGGACGCAGTCGTCGAGGCCGCTCCCGCGCCGACCGAGGACCCCCCCAAGCTGGAAACCCAGCCCGAGGCGGAGACCCTGGAGACCCCAGAGCCCGACGCAGCCCCGGAAGCAGTGGAAGAAGAAGGCCGCCCCGAAGCCGTGGTGACGGTAGTGGAGCAGCCCACGCAGGAGGCTCCGGATGCGCCCGCGGAGGCTCAGGAAGCGGTAGCAACTGAGCCGGCTGAAGACGAAGCCCCCCAACCCGAGGCGGCAGCGCCGACGACCGAGGAGACGCCCCCGGCCCCGTCCGACGAGGCGGAAGCCGCCGCCGAGGGCGGCGACTCTCAGCCGTCCGAGCGCAGCGAGGAGGGCTGACCATGCTGATGCCGAAGAGGACGAAGTACCGCCGGGTGCAGCGTGGGCGGATGCAGGGCAAGGCGAAGGGCGGCACCAGGGTGTCGTTCGGCGAGTACGGCCTGCAGGCCCTGGAGCCCGGCTGGATCACGTCGCGCCAGATCGAGGCCGCTCGTATCGCCATGACCCGTGCGATCAAGCGTGGCGGCAAGGTGTGGATCACCATCTTCCCCGACAAGCCCGTCACCGAGAAGCCGGCGGAGACCCGCATGGGCTCCGGCAAGGGCACGCCCGAGTACTGGGTGGCCGTGGTCAAGCCCGGCCGGGTGATGTTCGAGATGTCCGGTGTCGACCTCGAGTTGGCGCGGGAGGCCATGCGCCTTGCCAGTCACAAGCTGCCGGTGCGCACCAAGTTCGTGACCAGGGAGGACGTATGAGCACCGCCGCCGAGCTGCGCAAGCTCACCGCCGGCGAGCTGATCAAGCGGCTGGCCGAGGCCAAGGAGGAGGCGTTCAACCTGCGCTTCCAGCTCGCCACCAACCAGCTCGACAACACCGCCCGGTTGCGCGACGTGAAGCGGGACATCGCCCGCATCAACACGGTGCTGCGTGAGATGGAGATCGCGGCGTACTACGCCCTGCAGGAAGCTGGTGAACGATGAGGGCAGATCGCAAGGCGCGCGTCGGGGTCGTGATTTCCGACGCGCGTGACAAGACCATTACAGTTGAGGTGAAGGACTCGAAGCGGCACCCCAAGTACGACAAGACGGTGCCGCGTCGCAAGCGCCTTCACGCCCACGACGCCTCCAATGAGGCCCGCGTGGGCGACACCGTTCGGGTGACCGAGACCCGCCCGCTTTCGAAGTCGAAGCGGTGGCGTCTCGACGAGATCGTGGAGAGAGCTCGATGATTCAGCAGGAGTCGCGCCTGCGAGTGGCGGACAACACCGGGGCCAAAGAGGTCCTGTGCATCCGCGTGCTCGGCGGCTCGGGGCGGCGGTACGGGCGGGTGGGCGACATCATCGTCGCCACCGTCAAGGACGCCATCCCGGGCGGCTCCGTCAAGCGCGGCGAGGTCGTCAAGGCCGTGGTGGTGCGGGCCCGCAAGGAGACCCGACGCCAGGACGGCACGTACATCCGCTTCGACGACAACGCCTGCGTGCTGATCAACGACCAGCAGCAGCCCCGCGGCACGCGCATCTTCGGCCCGGTGGGCCGGGAGCTGCGCGAGCACAAGTTCATGCGGATCGTCTCGCTGGCGCCGGAGGTCCTGTGATGGCCAGCAAGATCAAGATCCGCTCGGGTGACACGGTGCGGGTGATCGCGGGCAAGGACAAGGGCCGCGAGGCCCGGGTGGCCCGCGTGCTGCCGAAGAAGGGCAAGGTGGTCGTCGAGGGCGTCGCCACGGCGAGCCGCCACCAGCGGCCCACGGGGCAGACCATGCAGGGGGGGATCATCGACAAGGACATGCCCATCGACATCTCCAACGTCATGATCGTGTGTCAGGAGTGCGGTCCCACCCGCATCGGCTACCGCATCGACAGCGACGGCTCGAAGACGCGGGTCTGCCGCAAGTGTGGGGGTGAGCTCTGATGCCGCCCCGCCTCCTGGAGAAGTACCGCGCCGAAGTGGCGCCCAAGCTCGAGAAGGACCTCGGTCTCGACAACCCCATGGAGATCCCCCGACTCACGAAGATCGTGGTGAACATGGGTGTAGGCGATGCTGCGGCGGACGCCAAGCTCATCGACGGCGCCATGGAGGACCTCACGATCATCACCGGCCAGAAGCCGAAGCTGAACCGGGCCCGCCGCTCCATCGCCAACTTCAAGCTGCGCGAGGGCCAGCCGATCGGGGCGTCCGTGACGCTGCGGGGCGACCGCATGTGGGAGTTCTTCGACCGGCTCATCGCCCTGGCGATCCCGCGGGTCCGCGACTTCCGGGGCCTCAACCCCCGCTCGTTCGACGGGCATGGGAACTACAGCTTCGGGCTCACCGAGCAGCTGGTGTTCCCGGAGGTCGATTACGACAAGGTGGTCAAGGTGCGAGGGATGGACATCACCATCTGCACCTCGGCCAAGGACGACGCCGGCGCCCGCGCGCTGCTCGATGCTTTCGGGTTCCCGTTCCGCCGCCGGCCGGCAGAGGTGTAGAGATGGCCAAGAAGTCCCTGATAGCCAAAGCCAACCGCAAGCCCAAGTACGCGGTTCGGGCCTACAACCGGTGCCGCCGCTGCGGCCGCCCGCGCGCGTACCTGCGCAAGTTCGGGATGTGCCGGCTCTGCGTGCGCCAGCTCGCGCACCGCGGCGAGCTGCCCGGCGTGAGAAAGTCGAGCTGGTAGCGATGATGACCGACCCGATCGCCGACATGCTGACTCGGATTCGCAACGCCAACACGGCGACGAAGTCCACGGTCGACGTGCCCGCCTCGAAGCTCAAGGAAGAGGTCGCCAAGATCCTCATCGCCGAGGGCTTCATCAACGGCTACGAGACGGTGGGCGAGGGCGTGCACCGCGTGCTGCGCCTGAAGCTGCGCTACACCGCCGACCGTGAACGGGCGCTCCACGGCGTGCGCCGCGTGTCCAAGCCGGGGTTGCGCGTCTACCGCAAGGCCGGCGAGCTGCCCCGCGTCCACGGCGGCCTCGGCGTTGCGATCGTCTCGACGTCGCAGGGCCTGCTGCCCGACCGGGAGGCCCGGCGGCGGCGGCTCGGCGGCGAGATCCTCTGCGAGGTGTGGTGATGAGCCGGATCGGAAACGCCCCCGTGGCGCTGCCGGACGGCGTCGAGCTGCGCCAGGCGAACGGCACCGTGACCGTCGAGGGCCCCAAGGGCTCGCTCGAGCGCACCTTCTCCGACCGGATCTCGTTCACGGTGGACGAAAGCCGGGTCGTGGTGGGTCGGGCCGACGACGAGCGCGAGACGAAGGCTCTGCACGGCCTCTCCCGGGCGCTGCTCCAGAACATGGTCATCGGCGTGGCCGAGGGCTACCGCAAGGAGCTGCAGGCCGTCGGGGTGGGCTACCGCGCCGCGCTGAAGGGCAAGGACCTCGAGCTTCAGGTGGGTTTCTCCCATCCTGTGGACATCGAGGCGCCGGACGGCATCGAGTTCGAGGTCCCGGAGCCCACTCGCATCGTGGTCAGCGGCATCGACAAGGAGCTGGTCGGCCAGGTTGCGGCCAACATCCGCAGCGTGCGCCCGCCCGAGCCCTACAAGGGCAAGGGCATTCGCTACGTCGGCGAGTACGTGCGCCGCAAGGCAGGCAAGGCAGGGGTGGCCCGATGAGGGGCTCACGGGCCGCCGCTCGGCGCCGCCGCCACGTCCGGGTGCGCAAGAAGCTGCGCGGCCATGCCGGTCGCCCCCGGCTCGCCGTGTTCAAGTCGAACCGATACATCTACGCGCAGGTCATCGACGACGACGGAGGCCGCACCGTGGCGTCTGCGTCGTCGCAGGAGCCTTCGCTGCGGGAGCGAACCCTCACCGTGGAGACGGCCGCCGAAGTGGGGCGCATGCTGGCGACGCGGGCCAAGGAGGCAGGCGTCGGGGAAGTGGTGTTCGATCGCGGCGGCTACCCGTACCACGGCCGCGTGAAGGCACTGGCCGATGCGGCCCGGGAAGCCGGACTCGAGTTCTAGGAGCAAAGCATGGGATCGCAGCGAGGTGGCAGGGATCGGGGCGGCCGGTCCGACCGGTCGGACTCCGGCTTCGACGAGCGGGTGATCGCGGTCAACCGCGTCGCCAAGGTCGTGAAGGGTGGGCGCCGCTTCTCGTTCACCGCGCTCTGCACCGTCGGCGACGGCAAGGGCAAGGTGGGCGTCGGCTACGGCAAGGCCAAGGAGGTGCCGACCGCCATCCAGAAGGGGATGGAGGACGGGCGCCGCAACATGGTGGCCGTGCCGATGGCCGGGTCCACGATCATCCACGCCAACGTCGGCAAGCACGACGCCGCCAAGGTGCTGCTCAAGCCCGCCGCCCCCGGCACCGGCGTCATCGCCGGCGGGGCGGTGCGCCAGATCGTCGAGGCGGCGGGCATCAGGGACGTGCTCGCCAAGTCGCTCGGGTCGCCCGAGCACATCAACGTCGCCAAGGCCACCATGAACGCGCTCACGAGCCAGACCCGGCCCGACGAGGCTGCTGCCCGCCGCGGCAAGCGCGCCGAGGACATCACGCCGCCGGGGCTGCTCGCCGCGTACCGTTCCACCGAGCTCACTCGCACCAAGGTCGGTGAGTGACGATGGCCGCGACGCTGAAGATCACGCAGGTGCGCAGCACCATCGGCGAGAAGCCGAAGACCCGGGCGACGATCCGGAGCCTCGGGTTGCGGCGCATCCGCCATACCGTGGAGCGGCCCGACACGCCGGCGGTGCGGGGCATGGTGGCGAAGGCCAGCCACCTGCTGCACGTGGAGGAGGTCTCGTCGTGAAGCTGCATCACCTGAAGCCCGATCCCGGCTCGCGCCGGCCCCGGCGCCGCGTGGGCCGGGGTGAAGGCGGCAAGGGCGGCAAGACCGCCGGCCGCGGCACCAAGGGCCAGAAGGCTCGTAGCAAGGTCCACCCCTACATGGAGGGCGGCCAGATGCCCCTCCAGCGGCGCATGCGCAAGCTGAAGGGCTTCCGCAATCCCAACAAGGAGTACTACGCGCTCCTCAACGTCGGCCGCCTGGGCGAGTTCCCGGCCGGCTCCACCGTCGGCCCCGACGAGATGCGGGCCAAGGGCCTCATCAAGAAGCGGGGCCGGGTCAAGGTCCTCGGCGAGGGCGATGTGGGCGGCGCGTTCACCGTCCGCGCCCACGCGTTCAGCCTCGGCGCCGTGGAGAAGATCAAGGCGCAGGGCGGCAGCGTCGAGGTCATCGAAGAGTGAGCGGGCTGGGGGCTAATCGGGCGGGTGCTGTACCCTCGAAGCGACTCACTTGGAGCGTTCGCTGATGCTCGCCGTGTACCGCAACATGTTCCGCATCCGCGACCTGCGGAACAAGATCCTCTTCACGATCTTCATCTTCGGCATCTACCGGCTGGGGGCGGCCATCCCTGTTCCGGGGGTGGACCTCGACGCGATCTCGCAGCTCCAGGAGCAGAGCGAGGAGGGCGGCATCGTCGGCCTGCTCAACCTGTTCTCGGGTGGCGCTCTAGAGCAGCTCTCGGTGTTCGCTCTGGGCATCCTGCCCTACATCACCGCCTCCATCATCATGCAGTTGCTCGCCGTGGTCATCCCCCGGCTGCAGAAGCTGCAGGAGGAAGGCGAGGCGGGCCGCAAGGTCATCACCCAGTGGACCCGCTACATGACGGTGGGGCTCGCGGTGCTCCAGTCGACCGGCCTGACGTTCCTGTTCCACAACGGGGGACTGTTCACCGGCGGCGTCACCCAGGTCGACCTGATCCCGGTGTACACGCCGGGGCGGGTGGCGATCATCGTGCTCACGTTCACCGCAGGGACCGCGTTCGTCATGTGGCTGGGGGAGCTGATCACCCAGCGCGGCATCGGCAACGGCATGTCGCTGCTGATCTTCATCTCCATCGTCAGCCAGCTCCCCGCCCAGTTCGCGATCATGCGGGCGGCCACGTCGACGATGCGGTTCACGCTGCTGCTCGGGATCTTCGCCGTGCTGGTGGTGGGCATCATCTTCGTCGACCAGGGCCAGCGCCGTATCCCCATCCAGTTCTCCAAACGCGTTCGGGGCAGAAGGGTGCTGGGCGGCCAGAGCACCTACATCCCGCTGAAGGTGAACACCGCCGGCGTGATCCCGGTGATCTTTGCCACCAGCGTCATGTACTTCCCGGTGCTGATCTCCACGTCGATCCCGTGGGCCGGGCTTCGCGACTTCGTCGACATCCACATCGGGCTGCGCAACGGGCAGAGCCTGATCTACGTCGGGTTGCTGTTCCTGCTCGTGATCTTCTTCACCTACTTCTACACCGCCATCCAGTTCGACCCGGTGAAGCAGGCCGAGATGATCCAGCGACAGGGCGGCTTCGTCCCCGGCATCCGGCCCGGGTCGCAGACGATCCGCTACCTGGAGCACATCCTCAGCCGCATCACGCTGCCCGGGTCGTTCTTCCTGGCGACGGTGGCCGTGATCCCCTCGTTCTTCGGGTGGCTGTGGGACGTGCCGATCGGCTTCTCCGGGATCTCGGTGCTGATCGTCGTCGGCGTTGCGCTGGAGACGATGAAGCAGATCGAGAGCCAGCTCATGATGCGGAACTACGAGGGCTTCCTCGCCTGATGGGGCGGAGGCTGTTGCTCCTCGGCCCGCCTGGGGCCGGCAAGGGCACCCAGGCGAAGCTGCTCTCCACCGCGTTGGGCATCCCCCACGTCTCGACCGGCGACATGCTGCGCGCCGCCGTGGCGGCCGGTTCCCCGCTGGGTGGGCGGGTGAAGCAGGTGATGGATGCCGGCGAGCTGGTGAGCGACGACCTGATGATCGAGGTCGTGGAGGACCGGCTCAGCCAGGACGACGCCGGCTGCGGCTACCTGCTCGACGGGTTCCCCCGCACGCTACCGCAGGCCGAGGCGCTCGAGAACGGCGCCCTCGACGCCGTGGTGCTCATCGAGGTGGACGACGAGGAGGTCGTCGGCCGGCTGCTGCGGCGTGCGGAAGAGGAGGGCCGCACCGACGACACCGAAGAGGTGGTGCGGCGCCGCCTGGAGGTGTACCGGGAGCAGACGCAACCCCTGGTGGCCTACTACCAGCAGCGGGGGATGCTGGCCGAAGTCGACGGCATCGGCTCGGTCGACGACGTGCTGGCGCGCTGCGTGCGGGCCCTCGCCGGATGATCACCATCAAGACCCCCGAGGACTTCGCCAAGATGGCGGTGGCCGGCAAGGTGGTGCGCGAGGTCCTCGACGCGGTGCAGGAAGCGGCCCGTCCCGGGGTGTCGATGCTGGAGCTCGACGGCATCGCCGAGAAGATCATCCGCGACCACGATTGCACGCCGTCGTTCCTCGGGTACCACGGGTTCCCGGCATCGATCTGCGCCTCGCCCAACAACATCATCGTGCACGGCATCCCGGGCGACTACCGGCTGCGGTCTGGCGACATCCTGTCGGTCGACGCCGGGGCGATCTTCGAGGGCTGGCACGGCGACGCCGCCCGCACCTTCGCCGTCGGCGACGTCCCCGACGAGGTCGAGCGCCTGCTCCGGTTCACGGAGGAGGCGCTCTGGGAGGGCATCCGCCATACCCGGGCCGGCGCCAAGCTGGGCGACATCGGCCACGCCATCTCGGCGATCGGCGACCGCGAGGGCTACGGGGTGGTGCGGGAGTACATCGGCCACGGCATCGGCCGGGAGATGCACGAGAAGCCCAACGTGCCCAACTACGGCGAGCCCGGCAAGGGGTTCAAGCTGAAGAAGGGCATGGCGATCTGCATCGAGCCGATGTTCAACCTGGGCAGCGCGTCGACGGCCGTGCTCGACGACGGCTGGACGGTGGTCACCGCCGACGGCTCGCTCTCGGCGCATTTCGAGCACACGATCGGCCTCACCGACGACGGCCCGGTGGTGTTCACAGCTTGATGCACTCGCCGTCGGGCTCGCACCCGGGGCCCTCCCGCAATCGCCGGGGGGCCGGTACGGTGCAGGCGGCATGACGCATATCGGGAGGCTCATCGCTCGCGGCAACACCACCGACGTCTACGCCTGGGGCGAGCACGCCGTGGTCAAGATCCTCCGGGAGGGCATCCCGAAGGCATGGGCGGAGCGCGAGGCCACGACCACCGCCCTCGTCAACGATGCCGGGTTGCCGGCGCCGGGGGTGGGTGACGTCGTCGTGGTCGGCGGCCGGCCCGGGGTGGTCTTCGAGCGGGTCGACGGCCCCGTCATGTGGGACCTGATGCTGGCGGACCCGGACGACGCGCCGCGGCTCTGCAGGCTGCTGGCGCAGCTCCAGGCCGAGGTGAACGCCACCGCCGCCCCTTCCGGGTTGCCGACCTTGCGCACCCGTCTGC
>JBFJZV010000122.1:0-11045 GCA_041621915.1 Acidimicrobiia bacterium
GCACCGGTGCCGCCAACCCGATCTTCGAGGACCGCGAGGTGGTGGCGCTCGACCCCAACGGGGAGATGCTGACCCTCAACCCGGCGCCGCGGCGGGTGGCCGCCACGGGGGAGCGGCTGCCGTTCGCCGCCGGCAGCTTCGACGGGGTGTTCTCGGCGTACGTGTTCCGCAACCTGGAGTCGGTTCCGGCGACTCTCGAGGAGATCCACCGGGTGCTGCGGTCGGGCGGGGTGGCCGGCGTCGTCGACCTCGGCCGGCCCGACCACGCCGCCGCCCGCGCCGCCCACCGGGCCGGCACCGCCGTGGTGCTGCCGCTGGCCGGTCTCACGATCGGGGCGCCCCGCGAGTACGCCTACCTGCACCGCACCCTCGACAAGCTCCCCGCCCCCGAGGTGATGTTCGCGCACGGCCCGTTGGAACTGCTGAGCACCTGGCGGATGGGGCCGCTAGGTTTCGTCTACGGAGCGCTGTTGCGCAAACCGTAGACGGAAGGGGAGTGGGGATGGGTTGGACCAAGCTGTCCGGCGGCGACCGGACCGTGTATGCCGTGGTGATCAACCACGAAGAGCAGTACTCGATCTGGCCGGCGAATGCGCCGGCTCGGCCCGGTTGGAAGAAGGTTGGTTTCACCGGGCCGCGGGCGGAGTGCCAGGCCTACATCGAGGAGGTGTGGACCGACATGCGGCCGCTGAGCCTGCGCCGGACCCTCGACAAGTACAGGAGCGTCGGCAAGGTCCCGAGTGAGGTGTGGACGGACATGCGGCCATGAGGAGGCAGTGGTGAGGGATCGCGGCTACGAGGAGATGGATGACGATCGCCGGTACACCGTCGTCATCAACCACGAGGAGCAGTACTCGATCTGGTTCGCCGACCGGGAGGTGCCGTCGGGCTGGAAAGAGGTAGGCAAGCAGGGCACGAAGCAGGAGTGCCTCGACTACATCGAAGAGGTGTGGACCGACATGCGGCCGCTCAGCCTCCGCAAGAAGATGGAGGAAGAGCGCGGCAAGTAGCGCTTGCCGCGAGCCTGGGGTATGCCGTGCAGCCTGCCCTCGAACTCCGGCCCCCGGCGCGTCCCGGGTCGTTGGCTCCAGCCAGGCACCCCTACGGCGCCCGGGGCGTAACGCTTAGGGCTGCTTCCTCCCGGACCTGACCCGGTTCACGGCGCCCCGCCGCGTAGGACCCAGCTTTCAACGCCACGTGCCCGGCGCTGGTCCCGAAAGCCGGTGGCCCTCGGGCAGGCGATCAGCCCCGCATGAAGAGGATTTCGGGAAGAGGGCACCCCTAGCGCCCCGCTCAGCACGACGGTGGCATGGTAGCGGGAGCGGGGCGCAGGGCGTCGGCGCAATGCGGGTGCTAGGCGACCTCGGCGAGCGGCTGGGTGTCGGTGCGCTGCTCGACCTGGCGGGCGACGATCTCGTTGAGGCGGTCGCCGCCGACGGCGGACAACGCGAACCCCACGATGAACCCGGTGGCAGCCGAACGAGTGACCAGCGCGGCCAACCCGGCGGCGGCGACGTTGGCCAGCGGCACGCGGGCCATCAGCTCCTTGGGGTCGGTCCCGAACGTGGAGCCACCTTCCTGCTGGCGGCGGTAGACGACGTAGCCGGCGACGGCGCCGGCCGTGGCGGCGAGAGCTTTCCCGGTCATGATGAGGGTCCTTTCGGTGGGTCGTTGGTCGAGAAGTACCCGACTCACCGCACCGGGAAACGGCCGGCAGCTGCTCACCAGCAGGTGCGGCAGCCGCCGAGCGGGTCAGACAGGGCCATGCAATGATCCGGCGACCCGAGCCGGGCCGGTCGGTGGCCGCGGATCGCGGTCACTTCCACGGGCGTGAGCGGAGGGGGCGGGATTTGAACCCGCGAGGCGTGTAACCGCCTACACGCTTTCCAGGCGTGCGCACTAGGCCAGACTATGCGACCCCTCCGAGGGTGCCAGAGTGTAGGACGTGGACCTGGAACAGGCGATGGGAACGGCACTCGAGGAGGCGCAGGCGGCGGCCGGTCACGGCGACGTGCCGGTGGGGGCGGTGCTCCTCGATCCCGCCGGCCAGGTCGTTGCCGCCGACCACAACCGGCGCGAGCAACGCCACGACCCGACGGCCCATGCCGAGCTGCTGGTGCTGTCGACCGCGGCGCAGGCCGCCGGCACCTGGCGGCTGGAGGGCCACACGCTGGTGGTGACGCTGGAGCCCTGCGCGATGTGCGCGATGGCGGCCGTGTGGGCGCGGCTCAGCCGGATCGTGTACGGCGCCGCCGACCCCAAGGCGGGGGCGGCGTGGAGCCTGTACAACATCCCCCAGGACGCCCGCCTCAACCACTGCGTCGACCTGGTGCACGGCGTCCGGGAACCCGAGTGCCGAGCCCTCCTCGAGGAGTTCTTCCGGGCTCGGCGCTGATTACCCGTCGACGGTGAAGTCGCCCTCCATCCCGGCCGCGAAGTGGCCAGGGATGTCGCAGATGACCTGGTAATCGCCCGGGGCCGGCGCGGGGAACGTCACCGAACCCGCCTGGCCCGGCTGGGCGATCGCCTCGGCCAGGATGTTGCCGTCGGTGAGGTCGTCCTCCGAGCGGATCGGCTCCGCCAGCAGCACCCAGTTGTGCTCGAGCGATCCCTCGTTGGCGAGGGTCACGGTCACCTCGGTACCCGCGTCCACCGTGTAGGTGGCGGGGGTGAACACGAACTCCGTGCCGATCACGGCGATCTCGTCGCGGGCGCCGCCATCGCCGTTCCCGCCGTCATCGCCGTTCCCGCCGCTGTCGCCGCACGCCGACACGACCATCACCGCCGCGGCCAGCGCCGCCACCACACGCAATCTCGACACGGCCACCTCCCGTTCCTCGTAGCCGCAACGCTAGGCGGCGCCCCTGCCAACTCGAAAACACGCCTCGTTACAATCGCGCCCGGAGGGATCGCATAGTCTGGCCTAGTGCGCGGCACTCGAAATGCCGTGAGGCGGTTACCCCGCCTCCGTGGGTTCGAATCCCACTCCCTCCGCTGTGATATGGCCGCCGGGCTAGGCGGTCACATGGCCGCCGAGCCGGGCGTCGTGGTACGCGCCACGCGTCAGCGGCCCTCCCGTCGGCGGCTGCCGCTCCTACTGGTCCGACGTCGTGGCTCGCGCGAGCGCTCGCCGTCACATGGCCGCCGGGCCGGGCGGTCGTGGCTGGTGGGGCGCAGGGCAGGCTCGTCGGTCCTACGATTTCTCCCGGAGGGATGGCCGAGCGGACGAAGGCGGCAGTCTTGAAAACTGCTGGGCCCGGTCAACGGGTCCCGTGGGTTCGAATCCCACTCCCTCCGCCAGATCTCAATGGATGTCGGGGGTTTCGCGGGTTGGGCTCGCTGTCGACGCAGGCACGATGCAATGGGTCGCCGGCCAATCTGCTACCGAGCTGCTACCGAGCCTCTCCTCGGATGAGCCCTGCCACGGTCTCGACAGCCGACTCCTGCATCTCAGGGAGGACATGGCTGTAGGTATCGAGCGTCAGACTGATGCTCGAGTGTCCGAGCACCTCACTCACGACCTTGGCATGGACCCCAGCTTTCAATGCCAGGGTCGCCCATCCGTGCCGAAGATCGTGAAGCCGGATGCGCGGCTGACCGGCTTCACGCGCTCATGCAGCGAACGCTCGGGGCATCAGCTGCGAGGTTCAGCCGACGCTGGCTCGGGAGCGCCGCGGTGGATCGATCCCTGCCCGTCTGGAAGCTTCTTCGCCCTGCGTTAGTCATGGACCGGCAACGGTTACGGACGCCCGTCATCCCGCCGTCTCGGGTGCGGGCAGATTTGGGCACGTCAGTCGATACGGCTCATCGCCGACGAAACGCTGCCACTCCTCCAAGCCGAGATTGCGGGGAACGGCCCGGCAGGCGGCTTCGAGCAGGTCCTCCATCTCGGCATACCACTGGCGCGCGGTGCCATCCCCGCTGGCAGTGACGATGCGGGTCTCGTTGGCGTTCCACGCGGACTGCAGCACCGCTTCGGAGTGGCCGTCGAGGATGGCGACGATCTGACCGCTGTCGGCGTCCCAGATGCGGGAGGTGTCGTCGCCCCCGGTGGTGAGGAGCAGGCTCTCGTCGGCGTTCCAGATCGCCTCGACGATCGCCTGCCCATGCCCCGTGAGCGTGTACAGCTCCGAGCCGTCGGAGGCGTCCCATACCTTGGCGGTGCGGTCGTCGCTGGAGGTGACGATGCGGGTGCCGCCTTCGTTCCACGCGGCGTCGAGCACTGCCTCGGTGTGACCATCGAGCGAGAGGAGTTCGTCTCCCGTCACTGCGTCCCACACTTTGGCGACGATGCCGGCGCTGAGCACCCGGGTCTCGTCGGGGTTCCACTGGGCGGCCAGCACCCGCCCCTGATGCCCGACGAAGGCCAGGAGCTGTTCACCGGTCGTCGCTTCCCACACCCGCACTGTGCCGTCGCCGCCTCCGGTGAGGATGCGGGTCTCGTCGGCATTCCACGACGCCGTCCAGACGAAGCCGACGTGGCCCTCCAGTGACAAGAGCTGGGCACCGCTGGCGGCGTCCCACACCCGCACTGTGCCGTCGGCGCTGGCGGTGAGGATGCGGGTCTCGTCGGAATTCCAGACCGCCTGCCGTACGAAGTCGGAATGCCCGGAGAGCGTAACCACGACGTCTCCTGTGTCGGCATCCCACACCCGGGTGGTACCACCGTCGTCGCCGGTGAGGATCAGGGACTCGTCTTCGTTCCAGCTCGCCAGGATGACCCGCCCGTCGTGGCCTTCGAGCCGCATGACCTCGGTGCCGGTCGCCGCGTCCCACACTCGCCCCGTGCCGTCGGAGCTGGAGGTGAGGATCCGCATCCCGTCGGCGCTGTAGGCGGCGCGGGTAACCGGTGCGTCGTGGGCTACGGTCGGCAGCTCGGGTGCGCTCGTGGGGTCCCAGAGCCGTGCCGTGCCGTCGTCGCTGGCGGTGAGCACCCGGGTCTCGTCTTCGTTCCAAGCCGCCACCCGGAGGGCGGCGGTATGGGCGGCCAGGGTGCCCAGGTCGCGCCCGGTCTCGGCATCCCACAGCCGGGCCGAGCCGTCTCGGGAGGCGGTTAGGATGCTGTGGCCCTCGGCGCTCCAGCTCGCCATGAGGACGTGGTCGGTGTGGCCGAACATCGACACCAGCCGCTCGCCAGTCTCTCCGTCCCACACCTGCGTGATGCCGAGGCGGCATTCGCCGAACGCCTCCTCGTTGCACCCAACCGTCACGAAGCGGGTGCCGTCCGGGTTCCAGTCGGCGTGGCGCACGATGCCGGCGGGGGCGGTGACGGCGAACTGCTCGGCGCCGGACGCGGCGTCCCACACCCGGGCCGTGCCGTCGGAACTTGCCGAGAGGAGACGCGTGGCTTCCGGATGCCAGGCGGCGGTGAGGATCGGGCCCGCGTGACCGCGGAACGTGACCAGCTCGGCACCCGTGGCGCTATCCCAGAGCCGGCCCGCGCCATCGCCGGCGCCGGTGAAGATCTGTCGTCCGTCCGGGCTCCATGCCGCGTGCCAGGTGCCCCGCTCGTGACCGGCCAGGGAGACGAGCTCTGCTCCATTCGAAGCGTCCCAGACGCGGGCGGTTCCATCCCCGCTGGCGGTCAGGATGCGGCGCCCATCGGGGCTCCAGGCTGCAGTGATGACCCAATCCGTGTGGTTGGCCATCGCGAGCAGCTCGTCACCGGTCGACGCATCCCATATCCGGGCGGTCCCGTCGTCGCTGGCGGTGAGGATGCGGCCACCTTCCCGACTCCATGAGATCGAGTTCACCCAGTCGGTGTGCCCTTCCAGGACCGACAGCTCGGATCCCGTGCCGACGTCCCACACACGGCCGGTCCCGTCGTTGCTCGCCGTGGCTACCCGGCTCTCTTGCGGGTCGAGCGCCGCGGCGTTGACCGGACCGGCGTGGCCGGAGAACAGGGCAATGGTGCGCCCGGTGTGGGCCAGCGTCTCCCGGACCACGGCGAAGGTATCGACGGTTTGAGCGCGGCGACCGGCCTCGACGGCGAGGAGCCGGGCGACGTCGCTGTTGGCATCGAGCTGGTTGCGAGACTCGGCGACCAGCAGGCGGACCAGGGTCCGGTCGGCGCGGACTCCCGTGTCGGCGTCCTCTGAATCGGACATGATGACGAAGAGCACGGCGGCTACTGCGGCCAGCGCGGCGAGGCCGGCGATCGCGGCGAGCCGGCGCGTGCGCCGGCGCAACCGGGTGATCTCGCTGGCATCGGCCATCGCGGCGTCGGTGGGCTGTTCGGGGTCTGTCGTGCCCGTCACATCGGGAGTGCTAGCTCACCAGGAGGATTCTGTCCAGAACCAGTGGTCGCGGGGGCCACGAAACCCACCCGCCTCCGTCTACGAACAGATGTAGAGTGCCGAGTACACGCAGTGGCCACGAAGACCTCGCGAAGTTGCCCGCGAGGGAGCGGGGGCTCGGCAGAGAAGCGACAGGCGGAGGTGCGTATGGAAGTGAAGACACGATACGGAAAGCTCGTTCTGCTGCTGGTGGTGGTCCTGATGCTCGCCGTGTCCGCCGGCGTGGCCTTCGGCAAGGCTCACGTCCCGGTTGGCGAGATCCAGGTCGCCCATCGAGGAGTCGTCAAGCAGCTACCCGCCCAGGCTTTGGGCGGGCACCTGCAGCACGGCGACTTCCAGTTGCCGGTGTGCGACTTCAACAACGTCTTCCTCAACGGGGGCGATGCGTCCTCCGTTGCGGATCTCGACGGAGATGGATTCGCAGATGCAGGCCTGGCTCCGCGAGCCGATGCCGGTGGAGTGACGCCAGCGTGCCCACCTGGCACGTTCTGAGCGGCGTACCAGCACCTTGACCCCGAACCTCCCCGGCCAACACCGGGGAGGTTCGCTTTAGGGTGGGACGATGGATGCTCGTCGGCGCAGAGTGCAGCGCGCAGGCAGCCGCGGCGAGCACGGAGAGCGCCTTCGCCCCATGGCCTTGCCTGCAGTCGTGGTGTGCCTCCTTCTTGCCGGGGCCGCGATCTTCGCGGCGTGCAGCACCGGCCACGCCACCGAGGTCGTCGGACACCCCCTCGATCCGCTCAGCGAAAGTGAGCACCGGGCGGTGGTCGCCGTCCTGACCGAGGCGGGCAACGTCGACGGCACGGCGCTGTATCCCCTGGTGACGCTCGAGGAGCCGCCCAAAGACGACGTCCTCCGCTGGGAGCCGGGCGATCCTGTGGAGCGCCTCGCGTTCGCGATCGTCAAGCAGGGCCCGGACACTTTCGAGGCGGTAGTGGACACGATTGGCGGGGACGTCGTCTCCTGGCGTCGCGTCGACGACGTACAGGCCGGTCTCCTCCCCAGCGTCGAGTACGCCCTGGCGCAGACAATCGTGCAGGCGAGTCAGGATTGGCAGGCTGCCGTCCGTCGCCGGGGAGTCGAGGACCTCGGCGACGTAGTGTGTGTCCCCAACACGGCTGGCTACTTCGGCGTGGAGGACGAGGAGAGGCGGCTGGTCAAGGTCGTCTGCTATGCCCCGGGAGGCGCCGACAACTACTGGGGCCGGCCGATCGAAGGCCTCGTCGCGCTCGTCGACCTCAATGCCCGCGAGCTCGTAGAACTGGTCGACACCGGACAAGTACCGATTCCGGACGCCCCCGTCGACCTCGACGAGGACTCGGTCGGCGACCTGCGCGAAGCACCGAACCCTGTCTCGCTCGTTCAGGAAGGGGGGCCCAGCTTCGAGCTCGAAGGCCGGGAGGTGAGCTGGCAGGGCTGGCGGTTCCACTTCCGGACCGATCCCCGGCTCGGGACCGTCGTTTCGCTGGTGCGCTACGACGATGGCGGCGAGCTTCGCTCGATCCTCTACCAGGGCTCCCTGTCCGAGATCTTCATCCCCTACCAGGATCCCGACGTGGGCTGGTTCTTCCGCACCTATCTCGACGCGGGCGAGAACGGGGTCGGCCGGCTGGCGGTGCCGCTCCTCCCCGGGCTCGACTGCCCGGACAACGCCGTCTACTTCGATGCGGCGTTCGTCGACGACTCCGGCCGGCCGTACTCACAGCCCAATGCGGCGTGTCTCTTCGAGCGGTACACGGGCGATATCGCCTGGCGCCACTACGAGTCGGTCACAGGCGCCAACAATGCTCGTCCCGCGACCGATCTCGTGCTGCGCAGCATCTCGGCCATCGGCAACTACGACTACGTATTCGACTGGGTGTTCCGTCAGAACGGCACGGTCAGGGTTGCCGTCGGTGCGACGGGAGTGCCGCAAGTAAAGGCCATCGGCGACCGGGACGACCTCGACGAGTCGGAGACCGCGTACGGGCACCTCGTCGCCGAGCACATCGTGGCCACCAACCACGACCACTTTTTCTCGTTCCGCCTCGACCTCGACGTCGACGGCATTCGCAACAGCTTCCTGTCGGAGCGACTGGTAACCGAACGCGTCGCGACCGAGGACGGCAGGAGGAGCGTATGGGTCGTCGAGAGGACGGAGGCGGCAACCGAAGGCGAGGCGAAATTGGTGATCGACGTACAGGAACCCGCCTTGTGGCGGGTCGTCAACCCCAACGTCGACGGTCCGCTGGGGAACAGTGTCAGCTATCACCTCGAGTCGAGGACGAACGCCGTCTCGTTGTTGAGCGCCGACGATCCACCGCAGCGTCGCGCCGGCTTCACCGACTATCACCTCTGGGTCACGCCGTACGAGCCGGACGAGCTCTACGCCGCCGGTACCTACCCCAACCAAAGCCGTGGCGGCGACGGGCTACCGATGTGGACCAGCGCCGACCGCTCGATCGAGAACACCGACATCGTGCTCTGGTACACAGTGGGCTTCCACCATGCACCGCGGGCGGAGGACTGGCCCGTTACGCCTACGGTCTGGAACGAGTTCGACCTGCGCCCGTTCGATTTCTTCGAGCGTAACCCCGCCCTCGACTTGCCGGCGGGCGACTGAGCCTGTACTGGAGGCATGTCGGCGGTTCGCTGCGAGCCGCGCTCACCCACCTGCCGACGACGCTGCGAGCCCTTGGGGCAGTCGGAAGAGTCGAACCGGGCCGGCACCCGTTGCGCGTCCCGGGTGTCCAGGCTCTGCCGGCCTACCCGACGTGCCCGGTAATGGGCTGTAAGGCCCTGGCATGCGGTACGTTTCAAGAGTATGCCTGGAAGTGAGTTCCATGACCGCCCGCAAGTCAAAGGGGGAGGACGCTTGTCGTATCACTCGGACGGCGAAGGCGTCTACCACACCGACTGGGACTGCCCCACGGGCAGCCAGATCGGAGATGCCCACCGGCGGGACGGGAAGGGCGGTCGGCAGAAGTGCAAGGAATGCGGTCGAGAGCGCAAGGAGGAGAAACGGCCCGGCGTCGGCCCGAAACTGTCCCTCCGCATCATCAAGGGCACCGGCCCGTCGATAGGGGTCCAGCCCAAGCTCATCAAGCAGAAGCGCCGCACGCCCCGCCGACGGAACCAGCCGCCCAAGACCGCGGACCCCGCCTCGACGGGGCAGGCCGGCGGCGGGGGCACGGGCCCATGATCGCCACGACAAGCTCGAGTCCGACCTGCCAGAAGTGCCGATACGGCAAGGACCGTCGCTGCGACGGACTCGACAGCCTTCCGGACCTGGGGGTGGAGCACGCGATCGGCTGCAGCGACGCCGAACGGCAGAACAGCTACCTCGACAACCTTGCTCTGTACGCCACCCCGACCGCCTCGTCGCCACCCCTTCCCAGCCTGCCTGCCTTCATCCCGGTGCTGGCCAGGACCCTCCCGCGCCAGCTGAGCCTCCCGGCGAGCCGCCTCTACGGCGTCAGCTGGACCACGGTGGTCAAACAATCCGGCGCCCCCCGCTATGAGAGCGCAGGAGACCTGCGCCGGTCGGTCGGGCTCCGTGACCGTGGGCGCCTCTGCCTGATCGGGACGGCACACGACGAACGGCTCGAGAACGCCTGGGCCGAGAGCGAGGCGAACGACCTCTGGCAGGGCCTCGCCGCGCTCTCCTTTGAGTTCGCAACCTCCACGACCTTCTCGGTGTGGAAGCGCCAGCAGCGCTTCGACCAGATCTACAACCAGGACCGCAACTTCTACTCGTCCGACCGATTCGCCGACCTCGAAGTCCCCACGGCCCCGTTCGTCTTCTGCGCGCAAGCGGCCGACCAGAGGGCCGCGCTCGCGTGGCTCGACAAGCACCCCAGGGTCGACCTGATCGCCGTGCTCGCCCAGTACCACCGCAGCGCGCGGGCATTCGAGCGCCTACTGGAAGGGATGGACGCCCTCGCCGATGCCTCGGGCCGCCCGCTCCAGTTCCTGGTCGTCGGCGCCGCCACGCTCGCAAAGATGGAGCGGCTCTTCGCCGAGTTCCCGTCTGCAACGGTCGCCTCCACCAAACCCGTGATGAAGGCGATCTGCGGGCACGCGACCACGAAGGACCTGGAGCACAAGCGCGTTTCCAAGGGCCGCGTGGACCGTGCCACGCTCATCCAACGCAACATCAAGCGCTTCACGGACGAGGGCAAGCGGCTGCGCCGCCTCGGCGGCGGGCGGCGGAGCCCGCAGGGTGACCGGACCGCTTCGGGGGCGAACCCGCCGGCGGCTGCGTAGGTCGCCAGCACGATCGGCTCGCGGCAGCACCGCGTCAACACGAGAACGAGAAACGGCCCCCCATCATCGCCATGAGCCCTAGCTCGGTCGCTTGGCGCCGCCTGCTACCGGATCTGCTATCGAACGGCACGGACCGGCGTCACAGTGGCATGGGGCACTTGGTGCTCGCCGTCCTGGCCGCCCCGCTGCTCGCTGGCGCGTCTGGAGACGCCGCCGGCACCGGCGGCGACGTCGACCCCGGCGGCCTCTGCGGCACCTGGTTCGACTACCGGATCCGCCAGGTCGACGGCGCATGGACCGTGATCGGCCCCGAAGGCCCCGTCGCCGTATCGTGACGCAGCGGGGGCACTGGTACCCTCAGGCACTCGCCGCCCTCAACCCGGGCGGCGGGTCGGGAGAGGTGGCCGAGTGGTCGAAGGCGCTCGCCTGCTAAGCGAGTAGGGGGTTACAAAGCTCCCTCGAGGGTTCAAATCCCTCCCTCTCCGCTTCAGACGTCGGCGATCA
>JBFJZV010000123.1:0-10980 GCA_041621915.1 Acidimicrobiia bacterium
GCCGCCCGAACCACGCCAGCTCGAGGCTCAGCGCGTGGTCCACCAGCCGTTCCCGCAGGTCCTGCTGGGTGCGGAGCTGCAGCCAGGTGGCGGCGGTACGGCGCACCACGATGCCGGTGGCCTTCCAGAGCGCCACTGCCAGCACCGCCCCGGCGACCGCCCCCACCTTGCTCCCGGCTTCCTCGCCGTCGCGCAACACGGGAAGGATGGCGGTGTCGGTGATCCAGCCGACCACCCACGACGACGCCACGATCGCCCCGGCATACGCGGCGGCTCCCAGCACGGCCAGCGCGAACGAGCCCGGGTGGGCCCGCAGGAAGCGGCCGACGATCCGGAGCCCGTCGCGGAACACCGCTCGGGCAGAGATGGGGGTCCCCTCGGTCACGTCACGAGGTTATCGCTGGCCGGCGGGAGCCAACGCACGGCGCTCGGCTCGAGCCTGGACGGCCCTATCCCACCACGCGATCGGCGACCGACTCGGGGTCGAGCCCGTGCGACGCAAGGATGCGCGCCGGATCACCGGAGGGCAGGAATTGGTCGGGCAATCCCATGACCCGCACCTTGCCCGCCAGCTCGAGTGGAGCGAGAGCCTCGAGCACGGCGGAGCCGAAGCCGCCGGTGGCGACGTTGTCCTCCAGCGTCACGATGCGGTCGTACCCGGCCGCCCAATTCGGGAGCCGCGGATCCATCGGCTTCACCCAACGAGCGTTGACCACCCCGCACGACACGCCGCGCTCTTCCAGCAGCACGGCCGCCTTGCCGGCCACCTCGACCATGCGGCCGGTGGCCAGCAACAGGGTGTCGCCGCCCTGGCGCAGTTCTTCCCACTCCCCCACCGGGATCGGTTCCACCGGAAGCTGCGGCACCGCCGGGACCGACGCCTTCGGGTACCGGATCGCGACCGGCCCCGGCATGTCGACCGCCGTCGCGAGCAGCGCGCACAGCTCGTCGCCGGTGGCAGGCGCGGCGATGGAGAGCCCGGGCACCATCCGCAGGTAGCTGAGGTCGAACACGCCGTGGTGCGATGCGCCGTCGGGGCCCGTCACGCCGCTCCGGTCGATGACGAACACCACCGGCAGGTCGTGGAGCGCGACGTCCATGACGACCTGGTCGAAGGCCCGCTGGAGGAAGCTCGAGTAGATGCACACGACCGGCCGCAGGCCTCCCATCGCCAGTCCCGCGGCCAGGGTCACCGCGTGCTGCTCGCAGATCCCCACGTCGACGACGCGGTTCGGGAAGCGCTCCGCCATGCGCTGCAGCCCGGTCGACGCCGCCATCGCGGCAGTCACCGCGACGAGCTCGGGGCGGGCCACCGCCAGGTCGGCCATGGCCTCCCCGAACACGTCCGTGTAGGTCGTGCTCGTCGTCAGCGGCCTCCCGGTGGGGATGTCGAACGCGCTGACGCCGTGCAGCTTCTGCTCGTCGTCCTCGATCGCTCGCTCGTAGCCCCGGCCCTTGTCGGTGACCACATGGACCACGACCGGCTCGTCCATCTGGCGGGCGAGCGCCAGCGTCGCGTCGAGCCGGCCGAGGTCGTGGCCGTCGATGGGCCCGGTGTACTTGATCCCGAGCACGTCGAAGAAGGTCGAGGGGTGGACGAGCTGCTTGAAGCTCTCCTTCACTCGGCGGGCCGCCTCGTCGGCGACGGGGCCGAACTTCGGGATCTCGCGCAGCACCCGGCCGAGCGCTCGTTTCGTGCGCTCGTAGTGGGGATCGAGGCGAAGGTCGGCGAGGTGGCCGGCTAGCCCGCCGACGGTCGGCGCGTACGAGCGGCCGTTGTCGTTGAGCACGATGATCATGCGCGGCGGCCTGCTGTCGGCGATGTGGTTGAGCGCCTCGTAGGCCATGCCGCCCGTCAGGGCGCCGTCGCCGATCACCGCCACCACGTACGAATCGTCGCCGGCCCGCCGGGCGGAGGCGAGTCCCATGGCGTAGCTGAGCGACGTCGACGCATGGCTGTTCTCCACCACGTCGTGCACGCTCTCGGCGCGGCTCGGGTAGCCGGACAGCCCGCCGGTCTGCCGCAGCGAGCCGAACTGTCCGTGCCTCCCGGTGAGGATCTTGTGCACGTACGCCTGATGACCGACGTCCCAGACGATGCGGTCGTGGGGACTGCGGAACGCCCGGTGCAGCGCAACCGTGAGCTCGACGATCCCGAGATTCGGCGACAGGTGGCCGCCGGTGCTCGACAGCGACTCGAGGAGGAAGGTGCGGATCTCCGCGCAGATCTCGACGAGCTGCTGCTCGTCCAGGTCGGCGAGGCCGCCCGGTAGCTCGAGCGGCGCGAGCAGTTCCTGGATCCTGCTGCTCATGTCTCCTCCGGCACGTCGGGCCCGGGCGCAGGCATCGCGGCGAGGGCCGGGCTTAGCCACGGGACGTACCCGCCGTCACCGGAGGCCAGGCGCCGCTTCAGCTCGGGCATCTCGATCCACGCCCAGTCGTCGGTTTCCGCCGGGTCGGGCAGTGGGGTGCCCGAGAACGAGCCCACGAGGACGTAGTCGAACTCGTGCTCGACGAGCCCGGATCGCGGGTCGACCGCCCGGTAGACGAACGAGCCGGCGTGCCGCAGGCGGGCGCTGATGCCCATCTCCTCACGGAGGCGTCGCTCACCCGCCGCGACGACGCCTTCGCCCGGGCGAGGATGGGAGCAGCAGGTGTTGGCCCACAGACCCGCAAAGTGGTACTTGGTGGCGGCGCGGCGCTGGAGGAGGAGCCTCCCGTCGCCGTCGAACAGAAACACCGAGACGGCCCGGTGCAGTTCGCCACGGCCGCGATGCACCTCCGCCTTGCCGGCGGTGCCCAACTCCGCGTCACTCTCGTCGACGAGCACGACCTGTTCGCTCATGGTGATCCCCGACGATGCTATCGGACCGCTCGCGCAACGGCCGGCCCGATACCGGGCCGGCCGTCGGTTCACGACTGGGGGGCGTCCTACCGGCGAGGGCGCGCCTCGTTGACCGTGAGGGGGCGCCCTTCGAAGTCCTGGCCGTTCAGCGCCTCGATGGCGGTGCGGGCGGCATCGTCAGGCATCTCCACGAAGCCGAAGCCGCGGGAGCGGCCGGTGTCGCGGTCGGTGATGACCTGGGCCGACTGGACCGTCCCATACTCGTCGAAGAGGCGCTCCAGGTCGTCCGACGTCGTGCGGAACGGCAGGTTGCCGACGTAGATGTTCATCCGTGCTCGTCCTTCGTGCTCGTGACGGACCCTCGTGGACCGTCCCTCGTCTGCTTCAGGAGGCTCCGCGAGGGTCCGGCCAAAACGAGACGAACGAAACTGCAACGAGCCGCTGAAGCGTCACGCATGATACCGCCATTCGGACACGTGGGGCGCGCTTCCGCGACGCGTACACTCGCCGGGTCCCGGACGTCGAAAGGAAAGCACCGATGGGCAGCATGGTCACGTTCCCCTCGAACGGGAAGACGGCACAGGGCTACCTGGCGGTTCCTGCCGCCGGCCGCGGCGCCGGCGTGGTGGTGATCCAGGAGTGGTGGGGGCTGGTCGACCACATCAAGGACGTGGCGGACCGTTTCGCCGCCGAGGGCTTCGTGGCGCTGGCGCCCGACCTGTACGACGGGGAGACCACCACCGAGCCCGACGAGGCCGGCAAGTTGATGATGGCCATGGAGCTGGACCGGGCGGCCCGCGACATGGGCGGCGCAGTGGACTACCTGCTCGGCCACGACGCCGTGTCGAGCGAGGGCGTCGGCGTGGTGGGCTTCTGCATGGGTGGCGGGTTGGCCCTGTGGCTGGCCACCCGGCATCGCGGCGTCGCCGCGGCCGTGCCGTTCTACGGGGCGCTCCCCTGGGAGGGCGTCGACCCGGACTTCACGCAGACCGAGGCCGACTTCCTGGGCCACTACGCCGAGGACGACGCCTGGGCCACGATGGAGTCGGCCCGCCAGATCGAGAAGAGCCTGCGCGACCTCGGGCGCGAGGCGACCTTCCACGTGTACCCGGGCACCGGGCACGCCTTCTTCAACGACCAGCGGCCGGAGGCCTACGACGAGGAGGCGTCGACTCTCGCCTGGCAGCGAACGTTGGCCTTCCTGCGCGACAAGCTCGGCTGAGCCACGCCGGGCCACCGCCGCTACCCTGGGCTCATGGATCCGATCCGGCGGTTCCACCGGCCACAGCTCCGCCGGCCGACGGCGGTGGTGGCGTTCGAGGGTTGGAACGACGCCTGCGACGCAGCATCCGGCGCCGTCGCCTACCTCATCTCCCAGTTCGACGTGGAGCCGTTCGCCGTGATCGAGCCCGAGGAGTTCTTCGACTTCCAGGCAAGACGCCCGCACGTCGAGGTCGACGAAGGCGGCACCCGCTCCCTCACGTGGCCGGACACCCGCTTCTTCGCCGTGCGCCTCCCCGACCGCGATCGCGACGTGGTGCTCGTGCTCGGCGAGGAGCCCAACCTGCGGTGGAAGACCTACGCCAGGCTGGTGGCCCAGGTCCTCACTGACTGTGACGTCGAGCTGGTGGTGACGCTCGGGGCCTTCATCGGCCAGGTGGCCCACACCCAGCCCGTCCCGATCGTCGGTGTGGCGACCGACCCGGAAATGGTGGTGCGCCACGACCTGATGCGCTCCCGCTACGAGGGCCCCACCGGCATCGTCGGCGTGCTGTTGGAAGCGTGCCGAGAGGCCGGCATGCCGGCTGTGAGCCTGTGGGCCGCCACGCCGCACTACCTGGCGGCCAACCCCAATCCCAAGGCGATGCGGGCGCTGCTCCGGAGGGCGGAGGGGATCGGCCGGCTCGGCGTCGACACTGCCGAGCTGGACGAGGTCGTATCGGAGTTCGAGGCCAAGGTGGATGCCGCCATGGAAGCCTCCGACGACCTCAGCGACTACGTGCGGCGGCTGGAGGGCGAGGCCGAGGTCGATGACGCTTCGCTCAACGCCGACGCCCGCTCGTCGGCTCGCCTCATCGAGGACATCGAGGAGTTCCTCCGCGACCAGAGCTGAGGGCGACCGGCGAGACACTTCCCCCGCTCAGGGCTCACCACGCGCCTCGAACCTGCCCCCCTCCCCTCCGGCCTGCGGCCGGAAGCAACCGAACCGCCCACCAGGTCATGCCACCCCGGCCCCGCCGCGCCCCTCGCCTGCGGCAAACCGGGCCGCCCCCGCCGCCGCCACGTCGAGGACCGCGGTGCCCAGGCGCCGCTCCTCCGCCAGGCCTTCGGGCACCGGCCGGCCCATGCCGGCGTAGACGGCGGCCCGGTCACTGCGCACCGTCGCTTGCGGGAACGCCGCGATCTGGTTGGCCAGCTCCACCGCGGCCGCCAGCTCGCTTCCGGCGGGAACCACCCGGTTGGCCAGGCCCATCGCGAGCGCCTCGGCGGCCGCCACTGCCCGGCCGGTGAGGATCATGTCGAGTGCCCGACCCAGGCCCACCACCTGCGGCAGCCGCTGCGTGCCGCCGTCGACGAGCGGGACGCCCCACCGGCGCTCGAAGCAGCCAAACACGGCGTCCTCACCCGCCACCCGCAGGTCGCACCACAGCGCCAGCTCCAGCCCGCCCGCCACCGCATGGCCGGCGACGGCGGCGATGGTCGGCTTGCCCACCACGAGCCGTGAGATGCCGAGGAACCCTCCCGGGCCGTCCACCAGGTCGAACGCCTGGAGGTCGGCGCCGGCGCAGAACGTCCCTCCGGCGCCCGTCAGTACCCCGACGACCGCCGAGCCGTCCGCCGCGAAACGCCGCCATGCCGCGCCCAGCGCAGCGGCGGTCGCCCGGTCGACGGCGTTGCGCCGCTCTGGCCGATCGATGGTGACCACCACCACCGGCCCATCCTGTTCGTAGCGCACCGTCACTGCAGCCTCCCGAGTGCTCGCCGACGTTTCAGATCGTGGCTCACCGGACAGAAAGCATCAAGGACGACCGGCTCTCGTACCGATAACTGAGAGTGACGCAAAGGAGCACCCAGAGTGAGCACACGTCGGCGTGACACCACTGAGGGCAAGGCTTCGAAGTCGCGGCGCCCGGTGACGGCGAAGACCGACCCGGCCGACCACCCGGACCCGTTGAACCTCTGCGAACCCAGCTTCGACGAAGCTGGTCTGCTGCGCTGGGGCTCGCACAAGTACTGAGCGAGCTCTGCTACCCGGCCAGCACCTCGAGCAGCCGGTCGACGTCGCGTTCGGTGTTGAAGACGTGGGGCGAGACCCGCACCGAGTCGCCCCGGACGCTGACGTAGACGCTGGCGGCGGCCAGGCGATCGGTGAGGTCGGCCGGCACGCCGCCCGGGAACCGCACTCCCATCAGGTGACTGACGCGCAAGCCGGCCGGCACCGGGTCCAGCCCCGTTCGCGCCGCCTCGCGCTCGACGCGACCGGTCAGCCGGGCGGCATATGCAGCGATCTCCACCACCTCCCAGTCGTGGATCTGCTCGAGCGCGGCGATCCCCATCGGCATGAGGGCGAAGTTGGAGCGCTCCCCGGCGTCGTAGCGCACCGCACCGGGCTGGTAGCCGTCGACGTAGTCGACGAGGCCCGCGAAGTCCTCGCTGCCGGCCCGGGTGATCCAGTTGTGCTCCAGCGGCACGCCGTCCCGCCGGTGCGGCGCCGCGTACAGGAAGCCCAGGCTGTAGGGGCCGAGGAGCCACTTGTACGCGGCGTTGACGAGGAAGTCCGGCTGCACGTCGCCGACGTCGAACGGATGAGCGCCGACCGACTGGGTCCCGTCGACCACCAGCGCCGCGCCAGCGGCTCGCGCCGCCTGGCCCACCGCCACGAGATCGACGAGCGTCCCGTCGGTCCAGTGGCAGTTGGGGACGGCGACCACCGCGGTGCGCTCGTCGATGGCCTCGATCAACGCGACGGTCCAGTCCTCACCGTCCGGGCGCACCACCGCATGCACCCGGGCATCGCGCCGGGCAGCCAGCTCCCGCCACGGGTAGACGTTGGAGGGGAATTGATCGGCGAGCACCACGATGCGCTGCCCGCTCGCCACCGCGACGTTGGCGGCGGCCACTCCGACGCCATAGCTGACCGACGGCACGATGGCGACCCCCGCCGGGTCGCCGCCGATCAGGCCGGCGAACAGGTCGCGGGCGCGGTCGGAGTCGGCGAAGAAGTCCCGCGCAGTGATCTCCCAAGGCCGCGACTTCTGGGCGACGGCGGCCTGCCCGGCGACGCGGACCGCCCGCAGGTTGGGCGACAGGTACGCGCAGTTGAGGTAGGCGACCCCGTCGGGGAGCTCGAACAGGTGACGTTGCGAGCCGCTGATCAAGCGGCGCCCGCTACTTCTTGCGCTTGTGGCGGTTGGCGCGCAGGCGCTTGCGGTACTTGTGCTTGCTCATCTTCTTGCGCCGCTTCTTGATCAACGAGCTCATATGACGTCCTTCGTGGTAGCTGCCGGGATAGGTCACCCGGGGAGGGCGACGGGCCTAAGGATTGCGAGGTCCGGGCGGTTTCGCAAACCGCATCTATGGTCCCGCCGATGCGTCCCGTGATCGGTGTCACGTCGGGGGTACGCGACGTCGCCAGCCTGGCCGGCGTCGGCGCCACCCACACCGTCGACCGCGCGTACACGACAGCCGTTGCGCAGGCCGGGGGGCTGCCGCTGGTGCTGGTACCGGTGGACGACGTGGAGGCGGTGACGGGCCGCGTCGACGGGCTGCTGCTCTCCGGTGGTGGCGACGTGGAGCCGTCGCGGTACGGCGCCGAGTGGCACGACACCGTATACGGCGTGGACCCGGCCCGCGACGAGTTCGAGCTGGCGCTCGTCGAGGCGGCGCGCGCCCGGCGGCTGCCCACGCTGGCGATCTGTCGCGGCCTCCAGGTGCTCAACGTGGCGCTGGGCGGCTCGCTGATCGTCGACATCCCCTCCCAGGTCGGCGGGGCGCTGGGCCACGCCCGGGTCGGCGAGCATGCGCGGGAGCGCCACCAGCCGGTCGCCGTGGACCCTGGCTGCCGCCTCGCAGCCGTGGTGGGTGAGCGGGTGTCGGTGAACTCGATCCATCACCAGGCCATCGACCAGCTCGGGGAGGGATTGCGGGTGGTGGCGCGGTCGCCCGACGGCATCGTCGAGGGGGTGGAGCACGAGGACCCGGCGTGGCCAATGTGGGCGGTGCAATGGCACCCGGAGTTCCTCGCGGAGGAACACGACGAGGCGCGGGCGCTGTTCTCGGCGCTGGTGGAGGCGGCCCGGGGGCCGGCCTGAGCCAGCCCCGTAAGCTGCGCAGCCCTCAGCCGACGCGGGTGACGGTGAGCCGTGCTCCTCTGATTCGGGGCCGCCGGGTGAATGGGCCGTGAACTCTGGGGGGATCAGCGCCAGCCGTCGCCGTCGACGCCGGGGGCGAGCACGCGACCGCCGCCGCCGAGCGCCTCTTGCAGGGCGGCACACACCGCATCCTGGGTGTCCGCGGTGACGAACGCCAGCACCGAGGGGCCGGCGCCGCTCCAGGAAGCGTGCAGCGCCCCCGCGCTCCTCGCCGCCGCCACGAGCTTGGCGGCCCCGGGCGCCAGCACCGACCGGTAGGCCTCGTGCAGTTCGTCGCCCGACGCCTCGGCCAGCAGCGCCCGGTCGGCGCGGCGCAGCCCTTCCACCAGCGCCACCGCGCGAGCCACCGACCGGGCGGCCGCGCCGTGAGGCACGGTGTCGGGCAGCGCCTGGCGGGCCTCCCGGGTGCTCAGCCCCTCGGCGGGCACGGCCACGACCGGCTCCAGCTCCGGCGACAGCTCGAGTCGGGCGACGGTGTCGCCGGTCACCGCCACCAGGCCGCCGTACACGACGGCGGCTGCGTTGTCGGAGTGGCCCTCCAGTCGGGCGACGAGCCGGAACAGCTCGTCGTCGGCCGGCTCGCGTCCCACCGCCCGCCAGGCCGCCGCGGCGACGGCGGCGGCTACGGCGGCGCTCGAGCCCAGGCCGCTGGCACGCGGCACGTCGCTGTCCACGTCGACGGCCAGCGCGGCGTCCTCGCCGGCGGCCGCCCGGGCGGCTCGCAGCACGAAAGCGGTCGCCTCCGGGCCCGGATCGATGCCACCGCTGCGTACCCGCCACTCGGGCGCCGCCCGCGCCACGGCCCGGCAGCGCAGGCGGAGCGCCAGCGCGACGCAGTCGAATCCCGGGCCGAGGTTGGCGGCCGAGGCCGGCGCCGAAGCCTCTCCGCTCACGCGGTCTCCGGCTCCACGAAGATGCGACTTGCCGCCGGCACCGCCGCTCGGACGGCCGTCTCGACTGCATCGATGGCCTGCTCCAGCTCGTCCCCGCTGAGGCCGGGATCGAAGTCGACCTCCATGTTGACGAGGATCTCGTTCGGGCCGAGCTGCATGGTCAGCAGGTTGCCCACCGTCTCCACTTGCGGAACCCGCAAGGCGGCGGACCGCATCGCGGCGCGGTCGCGCCGGGACGCGCCCTCTCCCACGAGCAGCGCCTTGGTCTCGTGCGCGAGCACCCAGGCCGTCATCGCCAGCAGGACGCCGATCACGATCGAGGTGATCCCGTCCCACCGTCCGTCGTCCGTGACGTGGGCGATGATGATGCCGACCGAAGCGAAGACGAGGCCGAGCACCGCGGCAGTGTCCTCGAACAGCACCACGAGCAGCGCCGGGTCCTTCGAGTCCCGGATCGTGGCCCAGATCCTGCGCCCGGCCCGGCGCCGGTTGAACTCCCGTACCGCAGGGAGGAACGCGATGAAGATCTCGAACGCGGCGGCGACGGCCAGCACGCCGAGGTTGAGCCACAGGTCGTCGGGCGGCTCCGGATGGCGGAACCGCTCCCACCCCTCGATCACGGCTACCACCGCACCCCCGACGAACAGGAACACGGCCACCATGAAGCTCCAGAAGTACAGCTCCTTGCCGCGACCGAACGGGTGGCGGACGTCGGCGGCATAGCGTGAGGCGGCGGTGCCCCGCAGCAGGAAGAGCTGGTTGCCGCTGTCGGCGACCGAATGGAAGGCCTCGGCGAGCATCGCGCTGGAGCCCGAGATCGCCGCAGCGATGAACTTGAGCACGGCGATGAGCGAATTGGCGGCCAGCGCGAGGAGCACCAGCACCCGGGATTCGGTGGCCATGGCGGGCGAGTCTACGGCGGCGCACCGAGTGGTGCCGACCGGCCCCGAGCCTAACCCTCCAGCACCCGCACCTCGTCGCGGATCACTGTTCCGCCCAGCCGCACGCCCTGCGGTGTCCACCGGACGTGGATGCGGGAGGGAAAGCCCAATTCGGCGCCCTGGTGGATGGTGAGCTCGCCGGACTCCTGGCCGGACGCAGCCAGCGCCTGCGCCAGCTCCACCGCGGTGCTGCCGGTGGCGGGGTCCTCGTCGACACCCAGCCGGGGCGCGAAGTACCGGGCCTTGATCCCCCGCTCCATGGCGATCGGGGCGACGAGGTAGAGGCCGTCGGCTATGTCGCGGATCGCTGCGAGGTCGGGCGATGCGGCCGCCACGGCGGCCGGGTCCTCGGTCTCCAGCACCAGGTCGCGTTTGCCGACGTCCACCCACCACGCCCGCACCGGCGCCGGCACCCTCGCCCGGGCGGCCAGCTCGGCGGCGTCGGGGGCGTCCTCCACGATCGCGGTCGCGGGAACGTCGACCCAGGCCGTGCGGCCGTCGTCGTCGAGGTGGAATGGCACCTCGCCGATGCCGCACTCCATGCGGTCCAGGTCGCCCGGCGCCATGGTCGCCAGGACCCACGCCGAGCCCACCAGCGGGTGGCCGGCGAACGGCAGCTCCACAGACGGCGTGAAGATGCGCACGTAGGGCACATTGCGCTCGTTCCAGTCGAAGTAGACCGTCTCCGAAAACGCCAGGTCGGCGGCGATGGACTGCATGCCGGCGTCATCGAGGCCGGTGGCGTCGGCGATGACGCCCAGATGGTTGCCGCCCTCGTCGCCGGAGGTGAACACCCGCAGCACGTAGCACGCCCGCATGGAGGCGGACACTACCTTGGCGCCGCCGTGGTCGACATCCTCAACCTCGATGCACTGCTCGCCCAGCTCGTGCTGGCGCTCGGCGCCGCCCTGGTGCTCGGCAACGGCGCC